>CAMAVE010000035.1 GCA_945861595.1 Synechococcus sp. UW140 | reverse complement strand
CTGGGCGAGCGGAGTTTCCTGGTGATGCAACGGAGCCACCGCTACCAGTTGCGCAATGGCCGCTACGAACTGGCCAGTGTTGCCCTGCAGGTAAAGGCCCAGCACCAGCCGGCCGAGGCCCGCTGGTGGCAGGGGCGCTGGGTGATCGGCGATCCCAACTGCCGCTTCAATGCCCGCACGCCCCTGTTGCGCTGTGCCGTGCTGCCGGAGGGGCCCTGCCAGCGCTGCAGCCATTTCGAGCCGGCTAACTGAGCGCCCAGGCGGCCTAGGCCAGGCCATCCCAGGGCAGCCCTAGGGTGGGTTGATCTTCACCAGGCTTGCCATCGCTCTCCTGACCCACCCCGCTCCGGGCCAGGAGCCAGGCGCCAGCCTCCAGTCCCCTTCCCTTGAAACCGCCGGCGGCGGCGCTGCCCCGCTGGCCGACTTTGAGTCCTTGGGCCTGTGTCGGCCCCTGCTGGAAGCGATTGTGGCCAAGGGCTACACCAGCCCTTCGCCGATCCAGCTGCAGTGCATCCCGGCCGTGCTTGCCGGCCATGACGTGATGGCTGCCGCCCAGACGGGCACGGGCAAGACCGCCGGCTTCACCCTGCCGATGCTGGAGCGGCTGCGCCACGGCCCCCACGCCCGCAACAACATCGTGCGGGCCCTGGTGCTCACCCCCACCCGGGAGCTGGCTGCCCAGGTGGCCGAAAGCGTGGCGGCCTACGGCCGTTTCCTCGACCTGCGCTCCGATGTGGTGTTCGGTGGCGTCAAGATCAACCCCCAGATGATGCGCTTGCGCCGGGGCGCAGATGTATTGGTAGCCACCCCAGGCCGCCTGATGGATCTGCACCAGCAGAACGCGATTCGGCTCGATCGCGTTGAGATCCTGGTGCTCGATGAGGCTGATCGCATGCTCGATATGGGCTTCATCCGTGATATTCAGAAAATCCTGGCCCTAATGCCGCCGAAGCGGCAAAATCTGCTGTTTTCAGCCACCTTCAACCCCTCGATTCGCAAATTGGCCACGGGCCTTCTTCACAACCCGGTGCAACTGCAGGCCACCCCGGAAAACCGCACGGCCACATCCGTTGAGCAGGTGATGCATCCCTGCGACATGGCCCGCAAGCCCGACCTGCTGCATCACCTGATCGCCAGCAACAACTGGCAGCAGGTGCTGGTGTTTGCCCGCACCAAGCACGGCTCCAACCGCATGGCCGAGCGGCTGATCAAGGAAGGCATTGCCGCTGCGGCCATCCATGGCAATAAGAGCCAGGGGGCCCGCACCCGGGCCCTGGCCGAATTCAAGAGCGGCGCCGTGCGCGTGCTGGTGGCCACCGATCTGGCCGCCCGCGGCATCGACATCCAGCAGTTGCCCCATGTGGTCAACCTGGACCTGCCCAATGTGGCCGAAGACTATGTGCATCGCATTGGCCGCACCGGCCGGGCCGGCCAAAGTGGCCATGCCCTTTCGCTGGTGGCGGCCGAAGAGCACGAATTGCTGCGGGCGATTGAACGCATGATCGGCAACCCCCTGCCGCGCCTGGAGGTGCCCGGGTTTGAACCCACCATTCTTTCGGCCCCCCCCCTCGACCTCAGCGGTGGCCGCGGTAAGGGTGGTTCGCGGGGGCGTAATGGTGGCGGGGGAGGCGGCGGCGGGTCCTATGGGGGCAGTGGCCGCGGTGGTAATTCGGGCGGCGGTGGCCGCGGCGGGGCCGGTTCCCGTGGGCCTCGCAGCGCCGCTGGCCGCAGTGCTGATGCGCCGCTCCGGCGCAGTCGTCCCGCCTAGCTGATCGGTGCGCTGCCAACCCACTCCGATCGTCATGATCCATGCCGCCGTACTCACGGGGCTTGTGGGATCGCCTCTAGCGACCCCCGCGGCCCGGGCGGCCGCTCCGCAGGGGGGGCAAGCCCCTGGGTCTGCCCAGGCCGGGGAGCCCGGCAAGCCATCCCCCCCGGCGGCTAATCGCACCAGCCCGGGGCCTCCAGAGTCGCTCTCCCCCTGGGCCGGCACGCTGGAGCTGTATGGCCTGGCGCCGCTACGCACCAGCGGCACCGCAACGGTTAGGGGCCTGAGCACCGATTTTGACTTTGACCTGGGCCAGGTGCTCCAGCCCCTCACTGCCCTTGCCAGCCTGCGCGGCAGCGTGGAATATGGCCGCCTGGGCCTGCTCACCGACCTCAGCTATCTGTCCGTGCAAGCAGCCCAAGGGGTCAGCCGGGGCGGCCTGAACGCGGACGGGAGCTTTGGGCCCTTGGGTCGCAAAAGCGCCAGCGTCGCGATCGGCTCGACTTCCATCAACGCCAGCATGGGCCTGGTCCAAGGCGTCTACGACCTGGCCCTGCGCTATCGCTTCGGTGAGCGGGAGAGCGCGGTGGCCCGGCCCGGCAGCTTCACCGTGATCCCCTATGCCGGGATCCGTCTTGTCAATGTGCAGTATGACCTTGGCCTGGAAGGCCAGGGATCCGGCTCCAGCATCACGGTCACCGGTCCAAACAACAGCTTCAGCCTCAATCGCCCAGCCGGCAGCTTCACCCGCTACGGCGAGCTCAGCTCCACGGTTGCCCAACCCCTGGTGGGCTCCCAGGCCATGCTGTTCCTGTCGCCGCGGCTGCGGCTGTTTGCCCGCGGCGACATCGGCGGCTTTGGCATCGACCAGCCGGAGAACCTCTCCTGGAATGCCCAAGCGGGCTTGGGTTATGCGATTGGTAACAGCACCCAGCTCAACCTCTCCTGGCGTCTGCTCCATCTGGGGGGCAGTAGCGGGGCACCGCAGCAGAACGCCTTTGATGTCAACGAAAACGGGATTGAGGCGGGGGTGAAGTTCTTTTTCTAAGGGGGCTAAATTGTTATCACTTGCTTTGGCTAGGGCGTTGTAACTAGAATCCTAGGGGATTGGATTTGGGACAAAATAGAGGCTCCCCGGTCCCAGGCGCTGCGGCGGGCCAGCAGTTCTAAATCGTCAAACCAGCTGGTTTTGGTCATTTGGCCGCCATGCAGGCGAATGTGATACACGTAGGCATCAATCACCAGCCCTGGCGCCAGGCTGGTGACGGCCATCATCATGCCGATGTCTTCCCCCTGGGGTAGGCCCATCCAGCCGCCTGCCCGTTTGAGCAGGTTGGCCTGCACCAGCAGGGTGGTGGGGCCGAGGGGGATCGGGTGGTGGTGGCTAGGCCAGGCTTGCCAGATGGCGCCTGCTGAGCAGAATCCAGCCGGCATAATTTTCGGATCTATGCTGACGTCATCGGTGCAATAGCCCGCAGCCCAAAGGGCGCTTGGCTGGCCGTGAATGGCCTTGAGTCGGTGGTCAATTGAGTGGGGATGGAGCCAGTCATCGTCATCGGCGCTGGTGATCCAATCACCCTTAGCGACCACTAGGCCGAGATTACGGGCGGCCGCCTGGCCGATCGGCCGGGGGCTAGAGATGATCGTGGCGCGCTCGACTAAGGCGTCTGGAATCGAGGCTTCTGGATTGCCGTCAATCACAATCACATGTTCCACCTTGCAGTGGTTGCGGCTGAGGCTTTGGTTGAGTTCCACCAACATGCTTAGCCGATCCGGCAGCAGCCTGGTGGGAGTGATCACGCTGACGTCGATCGAATCGCCTTGCGAAGGGGGTGCTGCTGTCATGGAGCCATCACTCGAAAGGGGGCCTTCGCTGCTGGGCTTGATCCCAGCGCTTGAAGGATTGGTTGTCTGGACGCTGCTGCAGAACTACCTGGTGGATGCTGCGGACTGACTAGGGATTGGCTCGATTTTTGCGGTTCCAGGCGGTGGAGTTCAAGCCTGGTTTTTGGGCTGAATGGCGGCAAGACTTTTCCTGCCGATGGGGCTGTTGGATTCTCGAGGAATGGCGCCATGGCAATGGGCGCTGTCACAAAATCAGGTTAGGGATCCCCAAGGGGCAATCGTGGGGACGTTTGCTGGTTTGCTTGCAAGGATCTTGGTTGCGAATGGCTGCTCTTATTCGTCGTTGATTGGGCTCTACGCCGATGAAGTGTTGGCGATCCGGCAGGCCATGGCCTTCTGGTGATGACCAAGGCCTGTCGGATCGGGGCAGCTAGCGCCGTTCTGGGGCGGGGCTGGGGCGGTGAGCTAGGGCGCTTCAGGGGGAGTCATCTGGGTTTTGGCCCAGCCGATCCCCGACGTTCGCCCCCAGCTGTTGTAGCAAGGCCTGGCCGCTAACCATCCCCTTGCCCTCTAGCTGGCCCGAGCGCAGCAGCAGGGGGCAGCCGGCGCTGGCCACCACGATCCCGAGCTCCTTGACGACGGCCAGCACGGTGCCCGGTTCGGGGCCCGGGCGTGCATCCCCAGCTCCTTGGGTCGCGGCAGCGCAGGCCGCCTGGATGGCGGGATCGTGGCGCAGCAGCTCGTTCGCTTCAGGGCTGAGCTGGTCGGCCAGCCGTTGCACCAGGGGTTCTGTGGCCAGCAGTTTGAGCCGTTTGCCGCCCCAGCTGGTTTGGGCGTTGGGATAGAGCCCCATCACGCGGCGGTGGATCTGCAGGGCCGACTGGGTCCAGTCGATCTGCAGGTCGGCCTTGGTGAGCAGCCGGGCCGTGGTGAGGCCCTCGCTGGCCTGGGGGTGCACCCCCAGGCGGGCCAGCCGCTCCGCTTCCGGGCCGGGGCCGGCGGCGGCGATCAGGGGCAGGGCCTCCACCAGCAGCTCGGCGGTGAGCAGCGACAGCCGCTCCCCCAGTTGGGCCGCGTTCTCAAGCAGGCCGATGGTTAGGGCGCGCTCCAGCAGCACCGGCCCGGTGTCTAGACCCGCCTCCATCGCCATAATTCCTACCCCGGTTTCGGCATCACCCTCCAGCAGGCTCCACTGGATCGGGCCAGCGCCGCGCCAGCGGGGTAAAAGCGAGCCGTGGCCGTTCCAACAGCCCAGGGGCGGCTGGTCCAGTACCGCCTGGGGGAGGATCTGGCCGAAGGCCACCACCACCGAGAGGTCGGCTCCCAGGGCGGCCAGTTGGGCCTGGCACTCGCCGTCGCGGCGGATCCGCTCGGGCGTGAACACCGGCAAGTCCAGCTCCAGGGCCCGGGCCTTCACGGGCGAAGCCACCAGCTCCTTGCCCCGGCCCCGGCGCCGGTCCGGCTGGCTGACCACGCCCACTAGAGCGTGGCCGGTGGCCACCAGGGCGTCCAGGCTGGGCACGGCGTAGGTGGGGGTGCCCCAGAACAGGATCTTCATGGGGTCTGCCATGGCGATGGCCCCGGCAACCGCCCTAGGACCGCCATCAGGCTTCGCCGGTGATCGAGAGCCCCTCCACCCACACGTGGGGACAGAGGCCATCGGGGGTGACCTTGGCCTCGCCTTCAAAACCGACGATGGCGTTCAAGAGGGTGCGAATGTCACCGGCCACGGTGGCCGCCTCGATCGAGCGGGCTGCGCCGCCCTGGAGCAACCAGCCGTCAAAGGGCAGGGAGAAGGAGCCCTGGCTGGCTTTCACGCCCGCATGCAGGGCGGAGAGGGAATCGATCAGCACCAGGCCAGCGCCGCCCTGGCCGCTGGCTGCATGGCGATCGAGGCCCAAGGCGGCGCCAGCGGCCCCTGGGGTGGCGCCAATCTCAAACCAGTCGGGTCCCACCGACACCTTGGCGCCCAGGCCGGCATGGCCTGTGGGGGCCACCCCGAAGGCCCGGGCCGTGGCTTCGGAGTGAAGGAAGTTCTGCAGCACCCCCCCCTCCACCAGGCTGAGCCGGCGGGTGGGGGTGCCTTCGCCATCGAAGCTGGAGGCGCCGATGTTGCCGGGGTGAAGACCGTTGACGGCGATTGAGAGGAAGGGCACCGCCAGGCTCTGGCCCAGGGAGCTGCGGCTGCTGAGGCTGACGCCATCGAGCACGGCGCGGGCGTTAAACAGGCTGCTGAACGCCCCAATCAGATCGAGGAAGGCCTCGGGACTGAACACACAGGTGTAGTGACCGGTGGCGATCGGCGCGTAGTCCAGGTGGGCGATGGTGCGGTCGGCCGCCTCGGTGATGCAGCCGGCGAGATCGAGGTCGGCGGCGCCATAGGCGAGGCGCACGGCACCGGCGCTGCGCGGTTTACGGCCGGCCTGTTCGGCGCGGGCATAGAGGTAGACGCTGGCGGTGGTCAGCTGCTGCGCTCGGCAGGCCCCGTCGCTATTGAGGTAGATCCGCTCGCTGCTGCGCTCGGCCAGGCCGTTGTAGGGAACGGTGGTCAGGGCCGGATGGCGATCGAGCAGTTGGCGCTCGGCGTCCTTGAGGCTGGTGAGCAGCTCCAAGATGCCGCGGGGCTCGTGCAAGGGCTGCTCGAGCACTTGCAGCGGCGCCGTGGCCAGGGGCGAAAAGGCCGGACAGTCGTCGGGATTGCCGAAGGCACTGGCGTCATGGGCCCCGGCGAGGGCCTTTTGCAGGCCGCTATCGGAGAGGTCGGAGGTGCTGGTGATCCCCACCAAGCCATCGCCATTCCACACCCGCACCGTGATCGAACTGCGTTGGGCCGCCTTCATCTGCTTGGCCTCGCCCCGGTCCACCTGCACCGAGCTGTCGTTGCTGCTGGCGGCGCCCAGGTCCCAGCGGCCGATCCCCTGGGCCTTGGCGAAGGTCTCGATCCGGCTCCTCAGGGCGGGTGCGTCGAGCTTGTCCATGCTCAACGTCCTCCGACGGTGATTGAATCCACCTTGATGTGGGGTTGGCCGACGGTGACAAAAATGCTGCCACTCACCGATCCACAGAACCCTGCCGCCAGTTCCAGGTCGTTGGCGCACATGGAGATGCGGGGCATCACCTCCTTGGCTTCGCCAATCAAGGTGGCGCCCTTCACCGGTTTGGTCAGCTGGCCGTCTTCGATCAAATAACCCTCTTCCACCGCAAAATTGAACTGGCCCGTGGGGCCGACGCTGCCGCCACCCATGGCCTTGCAATAGAGGCCCTTTTCTACCGAGGCGATCAGCTCTTCGGGGCTGTGGGGCCCGGCGGCGATGTAGGTGTTGCGCATGCGGCTGGCGGCGGCAAAGGCATGGCTCTGGCGCCGGCCGCTGCCGGTGCGTTCGTGGCCGGTGCGGCGCTCGCCGGCCCGGTCGCTGAGGAAGCGGCGCAACACGCCGTTTTCAATCAACACCGTGCGCTGGGGCTCCATGCCCTCGTCGTCCATGGAGAGGGAGCCAAAGGCGCCCTCGCTGAGGCCCTCATCGATGGCGGTCACGGCCTCATGGGCAATCAGCTCGCCCACCTGGTCGGCAAAGGGGGTGGTGCCCCGCTCCACCTGGGTGGTTTCCAGTAGGTGGCCGCAGGCCTCGTGGAAGATCACGCCACCGAAGCGGTTGGCGAGCACCACCGGCACCTGGCAGGCCTCCACGTAGTCGGAATAGAGCATGGTGCCGGCGCTGGTGCACACCTCCTGGGCCGAGGCCTCCACATCCCACTGGGCCAGGTGTTCGGGCCGGCCGGAGCTGCCGTAGCGGCGACCGGCGCTGGCGCGGTGCTCGCCATCGGCGGCCAGCACGGTGAGGCCCAGGGATTGGTGCAGCCGGATGTCCCGGGCAAAGGTGCCGTCACTGGCGGCGACCAACACCTCCTGCCAGTCGCGGGCGTAGCTGCCGCGGCGAGCCTGCAGGTGGGCGCCATGGCGTTCCAGCCGGTCCGTGCCCTCCAAAAGCCGGGTTGTGGCCTCGGCCAGGGTCGGACAGGCCCCGAGCCAGGGGGTCTTGCTGGCGCCGAAATCCCGCAGGCTCGCCAGGCCGTTGAACCCGGAGGGTCCGGGGTTGGCCAGGCTGGGAGCCACCAGGCCGAGCATGCCCAGGGCCTGCTCGAGGGCGCGGCGCAGGCCGGCTTCGCTCAGGTCGTTGGTCGAAACGAACCCATCGCGTTCGCCCCGAAACACGCGGATGCCGGCCCCCGTGCCAAAGGCGGGGCTGACGCTGGTGATGCGCTCCTGTTCGGCCAGTACCCCCAGGTGGTCGGTGCGCTCGAGGAACACTTCCACCAGGTCGGCGCCGGCGGCGCTGCCCAGGCCCAGCAGGCTTTCTAGGGGCGATCGCCAGGCTTGGTCGAAGTGGTCTGCCAGGCCCGAGGGGCTGGCGCTGGAGGGGGACAGGGTGACGACCAACGGATGGGGAGCGGAGGGAAAGGGCCTGGGGGGAGCTGGTCGACCGGGGGTGGGGGCTCAGCGCACCGCCGGTTGGAACTGTTCGCTGCGAATCGGCGCCATCAGGAACAACTTGGCCATCTCAGCCCCATTGGCCAGCCACAGGGGCAGCTTGCGCAGCAGCCGCAGGGGGGCCGGGGCGCCACTGGAGTCGGCGGCGCTGAGGGCCTCGTTGTTCTGCACGAGGCGCTCAAGGCGCACGTAGAACTTGGGATGGTCCACGTTCAAAACAACGGGGAAGACGCGCGCCGAGGTTTCGTTGGTTTTAGCGATCACCATCTTGTCGTATTCGCGCGCATCGAGGCCGAGCGCTTCGTAGAACTCCTTGCGGGCCACATCGCGCACATACATGGTGGCAAACACCGCCAGTAGGAAGAAGCGGCACCAGAGCCGGGCCTGCAAGCCCCGCACCGTATCGGGTTGGGCCTTCATCAGGGCATCAAAGAAATCGCCGTGGCGATTTTCGTCTTGGCACCAGTTTTCAAAGAAGTTGAAAATCGGGAAGATCTTGCTTTCGGGGTGCTTCTCAAGGTGGCGGAAGATGGCGATGTAGCGCCAGTAGCCAATCTTCTCGGAGAGGTAGGTTGCGTAGAAGATGAACTTGGGCTGGAAGAAGGTGTAGGCCTTGCTGGCGGTGAGGAAGCCCAGGTCCAGTTGCAAGCCAAAATCGCCCATGGCCTTGTTGAGGAAGCCGGCGTGGCGGGCCTCATCGCGAGCCATGTGGGCGAAGCATTCCGCCAGCAGGGGATTTTTCGCCTTAATGCGGCGGCTCAGTTCCTTGTAAAGCAGGAAGCCAGAGAATTCCGAGGTGCAGCTCTGCTCGAGGAATTCAACAAAGACCCGGCGGGTGTCAGGGTCCAGCTTGTCGGCGGCGCCTTCGAATTCGCCTTGGCGTACGAAGTGGTGGCGGTTGTAATCCTTGCGGAATTCTTCACAGATCGCTTCGAGCTCCACCACATTGGGCTGGAGGTCCATCGCCGCCATGGCGTCGAAGTCCGTGGTGTAAAAGCGGGGGGTCAGGATCGTGTCCTTGACCGGCGCCTTGGTTGCGGGGGCGTCGGGGGTGCCCAGGCTCGGGCCCGTGGTGGGCAGGGCGGTGGCGGTGGGGGGCACCATCGGGCAGCGCGGCAGCAGGATCTGGGCCCATGGTAGGGGCCACGAGGGCGTCCCTGGTGGGGCTGTTAAGCCTGGTTGCTAAGGCCTGGTCAGCCGCTGGAGCTGGGGGGCTCTGGGGTTAATTGGCCCCCAGCCACTTCTGGCCATTGAGCCGGGACACCAGCCGGGACACCAGCAGGGCCAGGGTCATTTTCTTCTCATCGATCAGGAACGATTCCAGCAGGCTGGCCTCGGCCCCCGCTTCGGCCAGGGCAATCGTTTTTGCCGAGCCAATGTCTTCGGCGGTGAAACAGAGCCAGAAGCGGCGCCCGCCCGCAAAGGTTCCCTTCACGAGCGAACAGGGGCTGCCCACCACGGGCATCGGACCCTGCTCGAAGCTCAGCTCCACTGCGGCACCGCCGTAGGCCTCGATCTCCTTGGCGAGGGCCGGCAGCAGCAGTTGGGGCACAAATTGGCCGAAGGGCTGCTCCTCCGGGGCTGGCGGTTTGGGCTTGGCGGCGGGGGTGGCTGCAGGGGCCGCTGCCGCTGGGGCACTGTTTGCCGGGGCTTTGCCTGCCGGGGCTTTGTCTGCCGGGCTGGCCGAACTGTCGTTCTGGGGCGCGGGGGTGGCGGAGTCTGTCACCGGCTCAGGCCTCAGGCATAACACTTTGCGAACTGTAGGCAGGAGAGGCGACGCTGCTGCACCTTGGCCAGGCCAAGTCATCCCTCCTGAGTTTCGGATTGAGCCCAGGCGCTTGGCCCCAGCGAGGGTCTGGGCGTTAGCTAAAGGTTTTGGCTTCAGCCCTGGGCCTCACCAATCTGCGTCCGGTTCCAGTTGCCAGCTGCGATCGACGGCCGCCGGGTCGGCGGGGTTGGGGCCTCCAGGGGTTTGGGCTGGCTGGGCCTGCTGGCGGTGTCCCAGGGGCCAGAAGCCTTTGCGGCGACTGTCCTGCTGGGCGGCCTGGGGATCTGGCTGGGGCCCGGAGGGGCGATTCCCGCCTGCCATGGTGCCGGTATCGGGCCCGGGGGCCGTGCCGCGGCGGATCACCCGGAAGGGCACCGAGAGGGTGGGCGGCGGTTCGGCTGGATGGCGACTCGGCCCTGCCGAGGCCTGGCCCGGCCAGGGGGCTGTAGGCCCTTCCCGGCTGTCCCGGCCCCAGGCGCAAGCGGGCTCCTGGCCGGGCCCGTCCACCCAGGCTTGCGCTGGCCCGTCCGCCTCGCCCTCGCCCCGGCCCCAGGGCCAGGCGCGCCGGGAGCGTCCTACGGGGATGGGTCGATGCAGCTGGCTTCGGGTGCTGGTGCCGCCGGCCTGGAGAGCCAGGGCCGTGGCCGTGGCGCTGAGGGCAGCGCCGCCCCCGGCCGCCAGGGCGAGCCAGCTGCCGATGGTCCATTCCGGCGAGCGCCAGATCAGGAGCCGCAGGCCCACCCAGGGCCTGGGATTGATCGCCCCGACCAGAAACACCGCCAGCAGGGGTGCCAGCAGGGGTAGCAACAACAGGCGACGCAGCAGCACGGCGGGGGGCATCTAGGAGGGCGTGGCTCCTGTTGAGGGGATTTTGGTTGGGGACCCGTTTGTTGATAGGTCGTCTGGCGACAGGCCTTGGCTTGCCGGGACTTGGCTTGCCGGGACTTGGCTTGCCGGGACTTGGTTTGCCGGGACACCGTCCACCGGGCCCTGCCAGCGCTGCAGCGCCCCCAGGTCGTAGCCCAGGCAGTCGAACACCCGGATCACCAGGAAATCAACCATCTGCTCGATTGTGGTGGGCTGGGAATACCAGGCCGGCACCGGCGGGGCGATGCGGGCGCCGGCCTCGGCCAAGGTGGTGAGGTTGCGCAGGTGGATCAGGCTCCAGGGCAGTTCCCGGGGGCAGATCACCAGGGGCCGGCCTTCCTTGAGGTGCACGTCAGCGGCCCGCTCCAGCAGGTCGGTGGCCACGCCGGCGGCGATGCGGCCGACGCTGCCCATGCTCGCCGGCAGGATCACCATGCCGCGGGTGCGAAAGCTGCCGCTGGCGATGGCTGCGGCCTGGTCGTTCCAGCGGTGGCAGCGCAGTTCGCCGCCCTGGCAGCCGGTGCGCTCGCGCCAAAAGGCCTCCTGGGCCCCGGGCTCGCTCGGCACCCGGATGCCCAATTCGGCCTGCCAGACCGTGATCGCGCCGCGGCTGGTGACCAGTTCGACCCGCTCGCCGGCCTCCAGGAGCAGCTGCAGGGCCCGTTGGGCCAGGGGTTGGCCCGAGGCACCGGACACGGCCAGTACCAGGGGATCCATGGGATTAGCCCTCGCTGGAGCTGCCGGCCAGGGCGTTGTCCTCGCCGTCCGGCTCGGCCGCTGGCGCCTGGTCGCTGGCATCGGCTTGGGTGGCGTCAGCGGTGCCATCGGCGGCGGTTTCGGCCCCATCGTCTTCGGCCCCATCGTCTTCGGCCAGCACCACGGCGAGATCGATCTGGTGGCGCAGCACATCCACCTTCTGGATCACCACCTCCACCCGGTCGCCAAGCATGTAGGTGCGGCGGTTCTTGCGGCCCACCAGGCGGTTTTGGCGGGAGCGGTACTCATACCAGTCATCCACCAGGGAACTGACATGCACCAGGCCCTCCACCTGGCTGGGCGGCACCTCCACAAAGAAGCCGTAGCTCTGCACCCCACTGATCACCCCCTGCAGGGTCTGGCCGACCAGGGGTTCGGCCTCCCGCGCCTGGGCCATGGCCAGGCTGTCGAGCCGTAGCTCCTGGACAAAGCGGGAGCGGCCGTTGAGACGCTGGATCAGGGCCTCGCTGCGGGCCTCCTGGAAGGGGTTGAGCTGGCTGGGGGCCAACAGGGGCCAGTCGATGCTGCCGTGGCAGCTGTCGGCGGCCAGGTCGACCCTGGTCTTGTGGCGCACCGAGGGGCGGTCCTTGCCTTCGACCAGGAGCAACACCAACAGCTGCTGGTTCCAGAGGTCGGCGTAGTGGAGGGAGGGGAAGCACCAGGCGGCCAGGGCCCGCGGTTCGCCGGCGAGCTGGTTGGGGCCCGGTTCGGCGGCCAGGGCCACGGGCCGCACGGTGTCACAGAGTTGCTGCTGAAGCACCCGGGCCCGGTCTGTGCTGGCGAAGGCCGTGGCCAGCTCTTGGGCGCTGGCGTTGCCATCGGCGCTGAGCTCCAGGGGGATCTCCAGGGCCAGGGCGGCCTTGGCCACCTCATTGACGTCCTCCGGCTCCGGCGCCGGATTGATGGCGAACAGGGCGGGCAGTTCCAGGGCCGCCAGGTGCTGGCCCAGGGCCTGGTGGGCCGGCAGGGTCAGTTCCCGTAGCAGGGCCGTGGCCTGGCGGGCCTCAAAGCGGGGCAGCCAGCCTTCCCGGGCCAGGTCCGGATCGGGGGCCCGCAGGTCCCCGAGGCTGTCAATTGCGGGGGTGGCCAGGTCGAGATCGAGGGAGCCGGCCGCCAGGCGCCGGTCGCGCAGCTGGCCGGCCAGGGCGATCAGGCGCTCCAGCAGGGGGAGCTGGTCCTTGAGGCCCTTGAGGGCCGCCGGCAGGGTGCGGCTCTTGGGTTTGCGCTCGGCGAGGGCCTGTAAGGCGGTTCCATCCACCAGGCCATCGGGGCGGATGCGGCTGCGGCAGAAGCGGAAATGCTGGAGGGTGCCATCGGTATCCAGGTCGAGGGCCACCGAGAGGGCCGCTTCGCTCTGGCCCGGGGCGAAGGCCGCCGCCTTGCTGAGGGCGCTGGGCAACAGGGGCAGCCAGGCCCGGCCCAGACAAAGGGCTTCGGCCTGGTCGCGCAACCAGAGATCCAGGGGACCACCGGCGCTGAGCCGTTCGGCCACGGCAGGCGCATGGACCCAGAGGCGCAGGCCCGTGTCGCTGTCCTCGAGGGACACGGCCGGCAGGATCGGGGCATTGGTGCCCGTCCAGCCGCCCAGCACCAGGGTGGGCAGGCCGGTGAGATCCTCCCGGTCCTTGTCGGCGATGGCCTTAGGGCTGGAGCGGGGCGCGGCGGGCCGGTCGTGCAGACCGTGTTTGGTCAGGAGCAGGTCCCGATCGGCTTCCTCGCCGGCATGGATCGCCAGGCTGCGGGCCACGTGGCCCTGGGGCGCCAGCTGGGCCACCGGGTAGCGGTCCACCCGCACCTCCACCACCGCCTCCTCGGGGGGGGTGAGGTGCACCGCATCGGCGGCGGGCAGCTCCAGGGCGGTGAGCAGGCGGTCGTCGAGGGGAACGGCCACGAGGCGATCGTTCTGCTGCTCCACCTGGGCCAGCAGGCTGGTGGTTTGGCGCTGCAGGATGCACTGGATGCTGCCCTCGGGCGAGCGGCGCCGACCACCCTCGCGGGTGATGCGCACCAGCACCCGGTCCCCATTCCAGGCGTGGTTGAGCTGGTGATCCCGGATATAGATGTCTTCTTCACCGTCGTCGCGCAGGGCAAAGCAGAAGCCCTTGCTGCTGCAGCGCAGGCGTGCCTCAATCAGCCCCGCGTCACTGCTGCGACTGATGCCGTTTTCGCCTTCTTCGAGCACTCCCACGCGAGCGAGGCCGGTGAGGGCGATGCGGAGCAGGTCCTGGTCGCCCGCTTCGGTGAGGCCAAGCGCTTTTTCGAGCTTGGCGATGGGCAGCGGCTCCTGGCCAGGGAGCTGGTCGAGCAGGTCAGCGACCGAGAACTTCATCGGGAATCGGGGTGCAGCGGGATAGGCCCGCCCGCCGGGGCGTGTAGCGCTGCCCAGGGGGAGGTGAGATTGCCACGACTTTAGGCAGCCAAGGGTTGGGGCCTCCTTGATCCGATCCTGAATCGTCCTGGTCCTGAACCGGTCTGCTTCTGGGCCGGGCCCTAGGGGCGTTAGCTGGGGTCTGGAGCTTCGCTCTGACCGGCCTTGATCACCAGGCGCAGGCCGATCACCAGAAAGCCCACCGAAGCGGCCAGCTGCAGGGCATTGGCGGGGATCACGCTGGAGAGGGAACCGCCGGCGCCAGCCCCTAGAAGGCTGGCGAACACCAGGGCGAGGGCACTACCCGCAAACACGGCGCCGCTGCGGTTGGAGGTGCCGCTGATCGTGACGATCGCCAGCTGGGTCTTATCGCCCAGTTCGGCTAGGAACACCGTGGCAAAGGTGGAGACCAGCAGGGGGAATTCCAAGGTCGGATCGGCGGGAGAACGTTCGGGGGGAGCTAGACGGTGGGAGCTAGATGGTGGGAGCTGGACGGGGGGCTTAAGGCAGGGGCACCAGGGGAGTGGTGGGGAGGAAGCTCAGCACCGCCTGTCGACCCAGCCAGAGGCCTAGGGCCACCATCAAGATGCCGGCCAGCCGTTCCAGCATCTGGGCAGGGATGAAGCGGGCCAGCCAGCGGCCGAGCAGCACCCCTACCAGGCTGGAGCAGATCAGGGCGAGGGAGGCCCCCAAGAACACGATCACCGGTCGGCCCGATTCGGCCGAAAGCAGTAGGGCGGCCAGCTGGGTCTTGTCACCTAGCTCCGCCAGAAAGACCGTGCTGAAGGTGGCAAGAAACACCGACGCGTAGGTGCTCTTGTCGGCCTGGGCCTCCGGGGCCGGGCCCTGATCGCTGCTGGCCGTAACCCCGCTTGCCCCAAGCCTGGTCTCGGGGCTGGCCTCCCCGGGAGGCGGGCTGGCGTCGGGCTGGGGATCCATGGCCATGGAGCAGGGGGGAGGCGGGGGACGGGCTTGGAAGGGTCAGTCGGGGGAGGGGGATGGCGGCTGGCGCAGGGCCCGCTCGAATCGCCTCAGCACCCTGCCACGGCCGCCGTGTTCGCTGCGGATCTGTTGGCGACAGCAGGCGATTGCAAAGCCATTGGCCTCCGCCTCAGGCACCGCAAAAATTCTGGCCAGGTTGCTCACGCGGCAAAACCGGGGCCGGCTGTCATAGATGTTGCAGCGTTGGCCGCCCGTGTCGTAATGGCGGCACCAGCCGTCGGCTCCCACCATCGAGAGGTAGAGCTCCTGCTCCTCGGCGTCTAGGGCCTCCAGGGCTTCTGGCCGTTCGCCCGGATCAAGCCTGCAGCAGGCGCCACAGCCGTTGATGCACTGCCAGGTGAGTCCCTTGGGGGCCTGCGGCTGGGCCGGGTAATCGGGTTGCATCCCTGGGTGAAACGTGCCTGGTTGCACGCTAGGCGTCGCCTTCGGCCCATCGGCCCGCCGGGGCGGAGCCTGCCCCAGGCCCCTCGGCCGTTCTCGGCCGCTTGGTCCAAATCACGCTTCAATAGGGCCTAGCCCCCACGCCGTAGCCCTAATGGCCCCTTCCGGACGCCGCCCCTGCGAGCACCTCGCTGCGATCACGGAACTACCGGAACCGGCCAACCATGTCTGCCAGGAATGCGTGGACCTTGGTGATCGCTGGGTGCATCTGCGCCTTTGCCTGGAATGCGGCCACATCGGCTGCTGCGATTCCTCCAAGAACCGCCATGCCACTGCCCACTACCGCCACACCGGCCACCGGCTGATCCGGGGGATTGAACCGGGCGAGCGCTGGGTTTGGTGTTTTGAGGATGAACAGGCCATCCAGCTCTGAGCGGAGGCGATCCGCCTGCGGCGGGTGCTCCCCTGCCCCACCGTTAGGAGAGTGCCATCGCCTAGGGCGGCTGTGACCCATAAAAATTCCCCAGGCCATCGTGCTCGGATGGCCTGGGGAATTGTATTGACAGCAGCTTGGTTGGCTTAGAGCTGCTTGAGGGAATCGGTTTTATTCTTGAACTCGCCAAGCAATAATTGAAGCCAGGTCACCTTGCGCAGCTTGATGTTGGCCGTGAGAGACATGCCGACTTTCAGGGGCAATGACGAGCCCGATTTCAGCTTTAACTGCTGGGAATTGAGGGTGATCATGGCCGGGAAACGATAGGTTTGGTGTTTCTCATCCGGGGGGAGGGCATCCGATCCAAACGATTTCACCGTTCCTTCCACCACGCCAAAGTCGTGGGAGGGGAAGGAATCGATGCTGATATCCACGGGTATGCCTACTTTCACAAAACCAATGTCTTTGCTTTCAATCTCCACCTTGGCCTGCAGGGCGTCATAGGGAACGATCTTCATCACCGGTTCACTGCCCTGGGCGACAAAGCCCACACCCGTGGGCTTCAGATCAAACACCACGCCATCCACGGGGGAGCGGATGTCCTGGTAGCGGATGTTGACATCCAGTTCGGTGAGCTTGCTGCGTAGATCAGCCAATTCACCATTGAGCTGCTCTACGGCTTGTTGCAGAATCGCCAGCTGGCGGAGTCGATCTACCCGGCTCTTGGCGATATCGCCTTCAACCTCGCGCACCTTGTTGCGCTGTTGCAGATATTGGAGTTCGGCCGAGGCTCCTACTTTTTTGAGGCCTTCGAGGCGATCGAGAATCTCTTTCTCTAAGCCGAGATTCTGGTTGAGAACGGCCTGCTCGGTTTCGTTGAGGTTTAGGTAGCGATCAAGCTCAACCTTTTTGAGGGCCAGTTGCTGTTCCTTGGCGGTGATCGATTGCCGAGTGCGGGCCTGGCGATCCAGGCTGGCCTCGTTATCGAGCCGCAACAATACCTGGCCTTTTTTGACCTTTTCACCATCCTTGACGAGCATGGTTTGCAGCACGCCGCCTACCGGCATCTGCACGACCTTGACATCGCCGATCGGCTGCAATTTGCCGGTTGCGATCAGCACCTCATCGGTTTTGGCAAAGGCCAGCCAGGCCAGGGCCGAGCCGGTGGTGGCAATCAGGGCCCAAGTGATCGTCTTGGCCAGAAAGTTGGACTGCTGCAACACCATTTCTTCATGGCTGCTTTGCACCCGCCTTTCGAGGGCATTTTGGGCGGCGCGCACGATCGCACCGGGCTTATTCGCTTGGGACATCAGACAACCTCCTGTTGGCAATAAAGGGCGTAGTAGCGGCCGCGGCGTTCCATCAGCTCATCGTGGGTGCCGGTTTCAACGATGGCGCCTTCGTGCATCATCACAATCAGTTGGGCGCGGCGGATTGTGGACAGTCTGTGGGTGATGAAAAACACCGTGCAGTGGTCGAGGTTGTCGAGCAGGTTGTCGCACACTCGCCGTTCGGTGTCGTAATCGAGGGCACTGGTGGCCTCATCGAGAATCAGCAGGCGGGGATTGCTGAGCAGGGTCCGGGCCAGGGCCAGCCGTTGGCGCTGGCCACCGGAGAGGCCGGCGCCCCGTTCTCCTACCCCACTGCTATAGCCGCTCGGGAGTTCCATGATGAACTCATGGGCACAGGCCAGGCGGGCCGCTTGCATAATTGCGTCGCTGCTGGCATCGGGATCGGTGAGAGCGATGTTCTCAGCCACTGATCCACTGAACAGCAGGGGCTCCTGGGGCACCATGCCGATCTGGCGGCGCAGGGAATAGAGCTCCACCTTGTCGATGTCGTAGCCATCGATGAGGATGCGGCCTGTGGTGGGGGCATAGAGGCGCGGCAACATCTTGGTAAGGGTGCTCTTACCGCTACCGCTCTGGCCCACAACCCCCACAAAGGTGCCGGCCGGGATGACCAGATCAATGTGCCGGAGCACTTGGGCAGCCGAGGGGTTGAAGGAAAAGCAGAGATCCTCAAATTTCACTTCCCCATGGATCGGGGGCAGGGGAATCTTCTGCTTGTCGCTGTCGTCGGATTCTTCGGGCGTATCCACCACATCGGCAAGACGCTCAAACGAGACCTTCAGCTCCTGGATGTTTTGCCAGATACCGGAGAGGCGCAGCAGGGGCTGGGTGACATAGCCAGAAATGATCCGGAAGGCGATCAGCTGGCCCAGGCTCAACTCGCCCTTCAGCACCATCGAGGCGCCCACCCAGAGCACCAGCAGTTGGGAGAGCTTTTGCAATACCTGGGAGGTTTCGGTAAGGGCTGTGCCGGTGATTGTTTTCTCGAAGGTGCGTGAGATGTATTTGCTGTAGAAGTCTTGCCATTTCCAGCGGCTGATCATCTCAACGTTCTGGGCCTTCACCGTTTGGATGCCGGTCAGCACTTCCACTAGGTGACTTTGGGTATTTGCATTTTCCTGGGCGGCATCACGATATTGACGCCGAAATAGGGGCGCCCCGATAATCGTGAGGCCGATTTGGATGGGCAACACACTTAGGGCAATGGCCGTGAGCAACAGGCTGTAGAACAGCATCACAACGATATAGATCACCGAGAAGGCCGTATCCAGCATGGTGGTGAGGGCCTGGCCGGTGAGGAAGCTGCGGATCTTTTCGAGTTCGGCGATGCGGGTCCCGAGTTCCCCCACTGGCCGGCGATCGAAGTAGCTGAGCGGCAAGCGCAGCAGGTGGTCGATCACCTCCGAACCGAGCCTCAGGTCGATGCGATTGGTGGTTTCGGTAAACAGGAAGGTGCGCAGCGCGCCGATGATCCCCTCCATCAGGGTCACCACCACCAGGGCAAAACCGAGCACCTGCAGGGTGTCGAGGCTGCGCTGGTTGATCACCTTGTCGATGATCACCTGAATCAGCAAGGGGTTGGCCAGGCTGAATAGCTGCACCACAAACGAGGCGATCAACACCTGGGTGAGCACGCCGCGATACCGCTTCAGAGCCGGCCAGAACCAGCTGAAGTTGAAGCGTTGTTCCTGGCTGCTGTTGCTGCGCTCGAGCAGCAGCAATTCAATGCCCTCTGGGAAGGCCTCCTCAATCTCTTGGGGGGGCAGTTCGATCCAGCCCTGCCGCGGTGAGGCCAACAACAGGCCGCGGGCATTGGAGCTGCGCACCACCGCAAATCCCCCCTGCCAGGGGATCAGGGCTGGGGTTTGCAGCCGGGTTCCCTGGTTGGCGGGCACCTTGACGCCACTGACATGCAAGCCCATCAGGGCGGCGATGTTGCCGCAGAGTTGCAGGTCGGGGGTCTGGCCGCGGCGCAGGGCATCGCGCAGGATCTTGTCGATTGCATCGCGGCGGAAGGGCAGCTTCAATTCGGCTGCCAGCATCTGGAAACAGGCCAGGGTTTCCTCCAGGGGGCCCGTGCCGCGCAGCAGGGTGAAACTGGGCCGATCCCGCTGGCCGAGATCCAGGCCTGAAGCCAAGGGTGGTAGGGCCACAGCTTCGGCGTAGGTCGCCAGCTCCTCGCTGCCGGCGGCGGCCAGTTCAGCCTGGCCGTTGCCAGCGCCGCCAGGGGGCATGCCGGGAACCGGGTCAAACAGGTCGGCGGGCAGGGCGATCAAGCGGGGCGGCAGGGGCGGCAGGCTCGTGGGCACCCCACTGGCCGGATCCAGGCGGGCGCCTAGGGGGTGGGACTCGATGTTGTGGCTGGCAACCAACAGCTGCATGCCTGGGGGGAGCTCGGCCAGGCCGGCCTCGGTGGCTGGCACCAGGCGGGCGACCTCCTGGGCCCTGGCCAACAGGCTGGGCAGGGAGGCGGAGCCCTGGGGGTGGCGCTCCAGCTGGAGGGCAATGAGGGCGACCAATTCGGCGCTGAACAGGTGGTCGGCGCACCAGGCGGCAAATCCCTGCTCGTTCTGGAGCAGCTCCAGCACCAGGGCATCCGGCAGGGCAATCACCTCAACCCCCAGGGAGGCGCTTACCTCTTCGCAGGGGGAGGCCCGCAGCAGGGAGGCCAGGCCCACCAGCTCCCCAGGTCCCAATTTGGTGATCGTGCGCAGACGCCCGTCCGTGCGCGCCAAAAGCCGAGCCTCACCGGACACGATCAGCAGCAACTCGCTGGGGATCAGCGCTCCGCTGCAGAGCAGCTGGCCAGGGCCGTAGCTGCGCTGGCTGCTGCTCTCCTGCAGGCGCCGCTGGGCGGGGGCTGAGAGGGCGACAAAGGCGGGATGGTCCCTGAGCAGGGGATGGGAAGCGGCCTGGGTCATGGCATGGGTATGGGAGCTTGCGGAGTCGCCTTCAGGGCTGGAGCTG
>CAMAVE010000034.1 GCA_945861595.1 Synechococcus sp. UW140 | reverse complement strand
CCCGGTGGAAACGGAGGCGCCCCCCCCCCGTTCAACGTGGCGAGAATTGCGGTGCTGGCCGGGGTGCTGGTGCTGGGAATCGGCGTGGGCGTCACCATCTCCAGCAACACCCAGGGCGACCAGGGCAACATCGCCAGCAGCCAGCAGCTCGATATGGCCGTGGCAGACCCGGAATTCTGCAAGCAGTGGGGTGCCAGCGCCTTCGTGATGGACCTGCAGATGTACACAACCATGAACCCGTCCACCAGTTTCGTGACCCAGCCGAAACTGCAGCCGGGCTGCGTGATTCGCCGCGAAAACTGGGCCGTGCTGCAGAAACAAGGGGCGATCACGGCCGAACAGATGCGCGAGTGCAAACAACGCATGAATACCTTTGCCTACACCGGATCTGTCAAGGACAAGCCCGAAGTGCGCTGCGTCTATCAGTCCGACATCGTTGACAACAAATTCCAAACCAAGGGGGTTGCCGATGACACCGTTGGAATCACCCCTGAAGCGGATAAGTTCTAATCAACCCTAGGCAAATTTGTCCACTTGCTAAAGCCCTGAGCTGTTTGCGTCACCAAAAGCTCCTCTCTTTCAGCCCAGCGACTGGGCTTGGGGCTGGCGCAGGGGGCTATCGGGGCTAGCGAACACGGGCAGAATTTCGCGCCTGAAGGCTTCGGAGGCTCGCGAGCAATAGCGGGCCGGATGGGTGATCAACTTGAGTTGGCGGCGCACCTGCAGGTCGGCCAGGACCGGCCGGAAGATGCTGCCGGCCGCCAACTCCCGCTCAATCGAGACCACCGGCAGAAAGGCGGCCCCCAGGCCGCTTTGCACGGCGTTCTTGATCGCCTCGAAGGAATTGAGCTCCATCTCGATCTTGAGCCGGCCCACGTCCAGGCCTGATCGCGCTAGGAGCTGGTCCACCATCTTTCGGGTGGTGGACTGGGCATCGAGGCAGACAAAACCCAGTCGGTAGAGGTCGTCCTTGCTGAGCTCGCCGAGCCGGGCCAGGGGATGCTTCACCGGCAGCACCAGGGCCAGCTCATCACTGGCATAGGGCACCACCTGGAGCAGGTCGTTGAGGTCGGCGGGCAGCTCGCCGCCAATGATGGCCAGATCCACCTGGCCATTGGCGACGCTCCAGCCGGTGCGGCGGGTGCTGTGCACCTGCAGTTGCACCGCCACATCGGGATACTTCTGGCGGAACAGGCCGATCATGCGCGGCATCAGGTAGGTGCCGGTGGTCTGGCTGGCGCCCACCACCAGGGAGCCACCGCGCAGGTTGTGCAGGTCGTCGAGGGCGCGGCAGGCCTCCTGGCACTGGCTGAGGATGCGGTCGCAGTAGCTCAGCAGCAGGTGGCCCGCTTCGGTGAGCTGGGCCTTGCGCCCGCCGCGATCGAACAGGGAGACATCGAGCTGCTTCTCCAGGTTCTGGATCTGGAGGCTGACCGCTGGCTGGGTCACATACAAGCTGTCGGCGGCTTTTTTGAAGCTGCCTTCACTGGCAATCGCCCGCAGGATGCGCAGCTGGTCGAGGGTGAAGGGCAGATCAGCCATGGAGTGGCCCGAGGGAGGCTCGCACCGGCAGGCGAACGGCAACTCTAGGCGGGGATTCCCGTTCGCCAGAATCTGACACTGCTTGTCATCACCATGCCGCCTCTCGCCAGCGTTGCCGCCGCCACCCCGCCCGGGGCGTTGCACCACAGCAGCTGGGTGATGCTGGGCCTGCTGCTGGCGTTTGCCGTGATCCATAGCGGCGGTGCCGCCCTGCGCAGCTGGGGAGTGGAGCGCATCGGCGAACGGGCCTGGCGCCTGCTGTTCGCCGCCCTGAGCATCCCCTCAGCGGTGGTGGTGATCGGCTACTTCCTGGCCCACCGCTACGACGGCCTGCGCCTCTGGAACCTGCAGGACCAGCCCTGGATCGTGCCCCTGGTCTGGGGCGGCACCGCCATCAGCTTTCTGTTCCTCTATCCGGCCACCTACAACCTGCTGGAGATCCCAGCCGTGCTCAAACCCCAGGTGCGCCTCTATGCCACCGGGATCATCCGCATCAGTCGCCACCCCCAGGCCGTGGGCCAGGTGCTCTGGTGCGTCACCCACCTGCTCTGGATCGGCAGCAGCTTCATGGTGGTCACCAGCCTCGGCCTGATCGCCCACCATCTATTTGCCGTGTGGCATGGCGATCGGCGCCTGCGGCAGCGCTTTGGTGAGGCCTTCTTGGAGCTCGAGGCCCAAACCTCGGTGTGGCCGTTCCTGGCCGTGCTCGATGGCCGCCAACAGCTTGTTTGGACGGAGTTCCTCAGGCCGGCCCAGCTGGGGATCGCCATCGCCGTGGCGATCTTCTGGTGGGCCCACCGCTTCATCGGCGCCGGCGCCCATGCCGTTCTGGCCAGTCCCCTGCAACGGCTGCTGGGCTGAGGGAACCCACACCTCCAGGGCCGAAGGGCAGGACAAGCTCCAGGTGCTGCCTAGAGTTGGGCCGCTTGAAGCCTGTGCTGGATGGACTCGGCCGCTCCCCTTGCCTGGTTGATCCCGGTGCTTCCCCTGGCGGGCGCCTGCCTGGTGGGCCTTGGCCTGATCAGCTTCAACCGCACGATCAATCGGCTGCGCAAGCCCGTTGCCGTCTTCTTGATCAGCTGCGTCGGCGCCTCGGCCGTGCTCAGCTACACGATCCTGGCCCAGCAGCTGGCCGGAGCCGGCGCCACCGAACTGTTGTTCAACTGGGCCAGCGCCGGCAGTTTCAATCTGGAGATGGGCTTCCGGGTCGACCCGCTCGGGGCCGTGATGCTGGCCCTGGTCACCACCATCGCCCTGCTGGTGATGGTCTATTCCGATGGCTACATGGCCCACGACAAGGGCTATGTGCGCTTTTTCACCTATCTGGCCCTATTCAGCAGTTCGATGCTGGGGCTGATCATCAGCCCCAACTTGCTCGAGATCTATGTGTTTTGGGAGCTGGTCGGCATGTGCTCCTACCTGCTCGTTGGCTTCTGGTACGACCGCGACGCAGCCGCCAACGCCGCCCAGAAGGCCTTTGTCGTCAACCGGGTTGGCGACTTCGGTCTGTTGCTGGGAATTCTTGGCCTGTTTTGGGCCACGGGCAGCTTTGGCTTTGAAGAGATCGGCTCCCGCCTCCAGGAGGCCGTGGCCGGCGGCAGCCTCCCCAACGCCGCGGCGATCCTGCTCTGCCTGCTGGTGTTCATGGGCCCCATGGCCAAATCGGCCCAGTTCCCCCTGCATGTGTGGTTGCCCGATGCCATGGAGGGCCCCACGCCGATTTCGGCCCTGATCCATGCCGCCACGATGGTGGCGGCGGGAGTGTTCCTGGTGGCCCGGCTCCAGCCCGTGTATGCCCCCTTCCCCCAGGTGCAGCTGGTGATTGCCGTGGTCGGCACGATCACCCTGGTGCTAGGCGCCTCGATCGCCCTCACCCAGATGGACCTGAAAAAGGGCCTGGCCTACAGCACCGTGTCCCAACTGGGCTACATGATGTTGGCCATGGGCTGCGGCGCCCCGGTAGCGGGCATGTTCCACCTGGTCACCCATGCCTTCTTCAAGGCGATGCTGTTCCTGGGTTCGGGCTCGGTGATCCACGCCATGGAAGAGGTGGTGGGCCATGAACCGGTGCTCGCCCAGGACATGCGCCTGATGGGCGGTCTGCGCAAATTCATGCCAGTGACCGCAAGCACCTTCTTCATCGGCTGCGTAGCGATCAGCGGCATCCCGCCCCTGGCTGGCTTCTGGAGCAAGGACGAAATCCTCGGCCAGGCCTTCGGCAGCTTCCCCATTCTTTGGCTGGCCGGTTTCATCACCGCCGGCATGACAGCCTTCTACATGTTCCGCCTCTACTTCCTCACCTTTGAGGGGGAGTTCCGTGGCACCGATGCGGCCATCCAGGCCAATCTGTTGGCCGCCGCCGGCAAGGCTCCGGTGGTGGATGACCACCACGGCGGCAGCCACCACGCCAACCATCCCCATGAATCGGGCTGGCAGATGGCCCTGCCCCTGGTGGTGTTAGCGGTTCCGTCTGTGCTGATTGGCCTACTGGGGACCCCCTGGAACAGCCGCTTTGCCGGCCTGCTGGATCCCGAGGAAGCCGCCGAAATGGCCGCCCACTTCAGCTGGGGCGAGTTCCTGCCCCTAGCCGGAGCTTCGGTGGCCGTTTCGTTGGTGGGCATCAGCCTGGCCGTGGCGGCCTATGCCCTGCACAAAGTGGACCTGGGCCAGGCGGTGGCGGCCCGCTTCCCGGCCCTCAATGCCTTCCTGGCCAATAAGTGGTATTTAGACGACATCAACGACAAACTCTTTGTCCAAGGCAGCCGTAAATTGGCCCGCCAGGTGCTCGAAGTGGATTCCAAGGTGGTGGATGGGGTCGTTAACCTCACGGGCCTGGTCACCCTGGGCAGCGGCGAAGGGCTCAAGTATTTCGAAACCGGCCGAGCCCAGTTCTATGCCCTGATCGTGTTTGGCGGTGTGATCGCCCTGGTGGCCCTGTTCAGCGTGCTGGGCTGAGGCCAGCGGGCCGAGGGATCGTGTGGTTTCGCGTATCGGCTCCTGCCAGCCCTGGCGATGATTTCTACACTTCGATCAGATCGTCCAGCCTGACCTGTGTTTGTTGACTTCACCCTGTCCCAGGGTGCGACGGTCCTGGCAACGTTGACGCCCCTGGTGCTGGGCCTGCAAGGCTCGGGCCTGGAGCCCTCTGGCCTTCAGGCGTTTCCTTGGCTGAGTGCCTCGATCCTGTTCCCGATTGCCGCCGCCCTGCTGATCCCCTTCATCCCCGATCCGGGCGATGGCAAGACGATCCGCTGGTATGCCCTGGGGATTGCCCTGGTGACCTTCCTGCTGACGGTGGGCGGCTACCTGAACGGCTACGACCCAGCGGTGGAGGGCCTGCAGCTCGTGGAACGGGTGTCCTGGCTGCCCGACCTGGGCCTGGCCTGGTCCGTGGGCGCCGATGGCCTGTCCATGCCCCTGATCCTGCTCACCAGCTTCATCACGGCCCTGGCGGTGCTGGCGGCCTGGCCGGTGACCTTCAAACCCAGGCTCTTTTTCTTCCTGATCCTGGCCATGGATGGCGGCCAGATCGCCGTGTTTGCCGTGCAGGACATGCTGCTGTTCTTCCTGGCCTGGGAGCTGGAGCTGCTGCCGGTGTACCTGCTACTGGCGATCTGGGGGGCCAAAAAGCGCCAATATGCAGCCACAAAGTTCATTCTCTATACGGCCGGGGGCTCGGTTTTCATCCTGTTGGCAGCCCTGGCCATGGCCTTCTACGGCGGCGGTGCCCCCACCTTTGAATTCACGGCCTTGATGGCCAAGGACTTCCCAGAGAAGTTCCAACTGCTCTGTTATGCCGGCCTGCTGATTGCCTTTGGCGTCAAGTTACCGATCGTGCCGCTGCACACCTGGCTGCCGGATGCCCATGGCGAGGCAACGGCACCGGTGCACATGTTGCTGGCCGGGATCCTGCTGAAAATGGGGGGCTATGCCTTGCTGCGCTTCAACGTGCAGCTCCTACCCGAGGCCCACGCCCATTTTGCGCCCTTGCTAGTGGTGCTTGGCGTCGTGAACATCATCTACGCCGCTCTCACCTCCTTTGCCCAGCGCAACCTCAAACGCAAGATCGCCTATAGCTCGATCAGCCACATGGGCTTTGTGCTGATCGGCATCGGCAGCTTTAGTGCCTTGGGCACCAGTGGCGCCATGTTGCAAATGGTGAGCCATGGCCTGATCGGCGCCAGCCTGTTCTTCCTCGTGGGAGCCACCTACGACCGCACCCACACCCTGCAGCTCGATGAGATGGGTGGGGTGGGCCAGAAGATGCGCAAAATGTTTGCGCTCTGGACAATCTGCTCCCTGGCGTCCCTGGCCCTGCCAGGCATGAGTGGTTTTGTCTCCGAGCTGATGGTGTTTGTGGGCTTTGCCACCAGCGAGGCCTACTCGCTCAGCTTCCGCATTGTGATGTCGGTGCTGGCGGCGATTGGCGTGATTCTCACGCCGATCTACCTGCTCTCGATGCTGCGCGAAATCTTCTTCGGCAAGGAAAACGCCGAGCTTGCCGCCCACAACCAGCTGGTGGACGCCGAGCCCCGCGAGATCTACATCATTAGCTGCCTACTGGTGCCAATCATCGGCATCGGCCTCTATCCCCGGATCCTGACCGATAGCTACCGGGCCTCGATCGAAGCCCTGGTGCAACGGGAAACCGTGGCGATGGCCAAGGTGATCCATCCGCCAGCCACCGGCCTGATCCGCCGCTCGCCCATGGCCGAGCTACTGCCGCCAGCCCTGCTCCAGGCCCCGGCCCTGGCCGGGTAACAAACCTCTGCGGCAGGCCCCGCCCCAACACCAGAACCGGGCCTTCGTCCTTACTCTCTCAACGTCAGAGAACCCAGTCTTGAGCCATGCGGCAGCTGAACTTCCTGTTGATCTTCAGTTTTGGCCTGGCCACGGTGATGTTCACCCTGGAGAACACGGCGGCCACCACCGTGAAATTCCTGCCCGGGGTCAGCACCACCTTGCCCCTGGCCGCCCTGCTGCTCCTGGTGGGCGGCATCGGTGCCACGGCGGCCTGGGTGTTTGCCGTTTGGACCGGGGTGGTCAAAAAGGTGGAAAACCTCCGCACCCCCGACGAGGTCACGGCCCAGCAGGTGCGGATCCAGGAGCTAGAGGAGGACGTGCAGCGCTATCGGGCCGCCGTGGATGCCCAATTGGGTCTGCTGCCCGCCGCCGGCGAAACCTCGGCCCAAACCAGCGCCAACTGAGGGGCTGGCCGTCCCATCGAATCGGACTTGGGCTTTCCCGTTTGTCTCTTGCTACTAGCAAGGCTGGCCGCCTGGGGCCCCAGCCGGTACTTTTCGCTCAAGTGGGCTGATCGGGATTGGCAGAAGCTGGCGCCAGGCTTGCGATCCGGCTGCTCCAGGATGCGGCCGAGCGGGGTGAGATCGACCCCTGGGATGTGGATGTGATTGGCGTGATCGATGGCTTCCTCGACCAACTCCGCTCGCGCATTGCCCTACCCAGGCTGGTGGTGGCCCCGGGCTCCCGGCGCCAGGGGGGAAGCTATGAGCACGATCTGGCCGAAACCAGCGAGGCGTTTCTAGCCGCCTCGGTGTTGGTGGGGCTGAAGGCCGAACTGCTGGAAGCCAGCACGGTCCTACCCGAACCCGTGGTCGAAGACGCCTTTGACTTTGACTTGGACGGCCAGGGCTGGTTGATCACCCCCGCCCTCGAGTTGCCCGCCCGGCCCGAACGCCATCTGCTGCGGCGCCCCGTCGCCCCACCGCCCCTGCAGCGGCCCGTGACCCTGGGGGAGCTGATCCAGCAACTCGAAGAGATCGCCGAACGGCTGGAGCAGGAAGAAGGACGCCAGCGCAGCCGGACCCGCAGCAAGCGCTTCAGCGATCGGGCCGCCATGGAACAGGTGGCGGCCCTGGCCCACCGCGAAAAGCTGCCGGAAACCACCGCGGCCCTGAGCCAGTTCCTGCTGCAGTGGCCCGCCAGCTTGGCCTGGGTGGGCTTTGACGGCCTGGTGGAGGCCTGGGCTGCCGTGGCTCCGGCCGACCTGGATTGCGACCGGGTGGGGGTGTTCTGGGCCCTGCTCTTCCTCTGCTCCCAGGGGAAGGTGGAATTGGAGCAGCCGGGCGGGCTCTATGCGCCCCTGCAGCTGAAACGGCTGCTCGATGGCGCCGAAAGCGTGCAGCTGCCCCTGGTTCCCAGCCAAAGCCCGGGGGCCTACAACCCGAAGCAGGTCCCAAACCAGGGCAGGAGCCAGGCCAAGAATCAGACCAACAAACCAGGTCCAGCTGCGACGCCGGCCAGAACCGCGCTTGCGGCCTGACGTGCTTGCCTAGGGTTGCCCATCATTTCCACGGAAGACAGCGCCGATGAAGGCGATGATCCTGGCGGCCGGTAAGGGAACCCGTGTGCGTCCGATTACGCAGACGATCCCCAAACCGATGATCCCGATCCTGCAGAAACCGGTGATGGAGTTTCTGCTGGAACTGCTACGCCAGCATGGCTTCACCGAAATCATGGTGAATGTGTCGCACTTGGCCGAGGAAATCGAGAACTATTTCCGTGACGGCCAGCGGTTTGGGGTTGAAATTGCTTACAGCTTTGAAGGCCGCATCGAAGATGGCCAGCTGATCGGCGATGCCCTGGGATCGGCCGGTGGCCTGAAGAAAATTCAGACCTTCCAACCCTTCTTTGATGAGACCTTCGTGGTGCTCTGCGGCGATGCCCTGATCGACCTCGATCTCACCGAAGCCGTGCGCCGCCACAAGGCCAAGGGCGCCATGGCCAGCCTGATTACCAAGCGGGTGCCGCGGGAGCTGGTGAGCAGCTACGGCGTAGTGGTCACCGACCCGGAGGGCCGGGTGCTGTCCTTCCAAGAGAAGCCGGCGGTGGAAGAGGCCGCCAGCGACATGATCAACACCGGTATTTATATCTTTGAACCAGAAGTGCTCGATGTGATCCCGGAGGGCGTTCCCTTCGATATCGGCTCCGATCTCTTCCCCTTACTGGTGAAACAGGGGGCGCCCTTCTACGCGCTGCCGATGGAATTTGAATGGGTGGATATTGGCAAGGTGCCGGATTACTGGCAGGCGATCCGCAGCGTCTTGCAAGGGGAAGTGCGCCAGGTTCAGATCCCCGGCAAGCAGGTGCGCCCTGGCATCTACACGGGCCTCAATGTGGCGGCCAATTGGGACAAGATCACGATTCAGGGTCCTGTCTATGTGGGCGGCATGACCCGGATCGAGGATGGCGCCACGATCATTGGTCCCACCATGATCGGACCCAGTTGCCACATCTGCGAAGGCGCCACGATCGACAACTCGATCATTTTTGATTATTCCCGCATCGGCGCCGGGGTCCGTCTGGTCGAAAAACTGGTGTTTGGCCGCTACTGCGTCGATCGCAACGGCGACCACTTCGACCTGCAGGAGGCCGCCCTGGATTGGCTGATCACCGATTCCCGCCGCCTCGACCATGGGGCTCCTTCGCCCCAGCAGAAGGCCATGGCCCAGCTGCTGGGCAGTGATCTGGCCATCACCGGCGCCAGCTGATCCCAGGGATCGTTGGGTCCAGCCCCGAGGGCCCCGCTCAGGGGCGCAGGCTCACCAGGCCAGAGCGTTCCAGGATCAACGGAATCCGTTCTTCCGCCTTGACGGCCATCAGGTGCACCCCCTGGGCAATGCCCCGATAACAGGCCACCTGTTCGGCCGCGATGCTGATGCCCTCATCGGCCGGATTGTTGGCGGCAGCCAGCCGATCGATCACGGCCTGGGGAATGCGGGCCCCGGGTACGACCCGGTTGATGAAGAGGGCATTGCGGGCCGATTTGAGCAGGAACACCCCCGCCAGCACCGGCAAGCCCAGGGGCCCGGCCAGGTCGCCCACAAAGCGGCGCAGGGCCTCGGTATCCATCACCATCTGGGTTTGGACAAAGCGGGCACCGGCGGCCTGCTTGCGTTGAATCCGGGCCTTGAGGCCACTCCAGCTGGGACTCTGGGGATCGGCCGCCGCCCCGGCAAACAGGCTGGTGGGGCCATCGGGCAGCAGGCCGCTGACGGGATCGAGCCCCTGGTTGAAAGCGGCCACCTGCTGCAACAGCCTCACGGCCTCCAGCTCATTCACCGGCCTGCTAGTGGGTTGGTCGCCTGCCCGCACCGGATCGCCGGTAAGGCAAAGCAGGTTGGGGATGCCCAGGGCATGGGCGCCGAGCAGGTCGGCCTGGAGGGCAATGCGGTTGCGATCGCGGCAGGCCAGCTGCAGCACCGGCTCGATGCCCTCATCCAGCAAGCGGCGACAGACGGCCAGGCTGCACATGCGCATCACGGCGCGGCTGCCATCGGTGACATTGACCGCATGCACCAAGCCGCGCAAGGGGCGGGCCACGGCCAGGGTGGCAGCCAGATCGCCGCCCCTGGGGGGCATCACTTCAGCAGTGACGGCAAAGCCGCCGGCCTCCAGAACCTGTTGTAGCTGCAAAACCCCTTGCACCACTGCGGCCCATCATGGGGGACCAGGGTGCTGACGTCCTGGGTGCCCTGCCTACAGTGCGGAGAAGGCCTGCGTCGGTTCGATGGTTGAGCTTGATGAGCTAGGCCTGCCTCGACCGGGGCTATCGGAGCGGGAACTGGAAATCATTGAACTGGTGGCCCAGGGTCTCACCAACCAGGAAATCGCCACCACGCTGATGATCAGCAAGCGCACGGTGGATAACCATGTGAGCAATGTGTTCCACAAAACCGGTGCCAAAAACCGGGTGGCGCTCCTCAATTGGGCCATGGACCGCGGCAAGATCTGCCGCGATGGCTTCAACTGTTGCGCCCTGCCGCCGGTCGGCAGCCAGCCACCGCAGGTCGGCTAGGGCCTGCGCAAGGGAGGCGTGTTGGTCGACTCAGAAGGACAGGGTCGCCAGGGATCGCAAGACGGGCTGCCGCTCCTCGCTAGGCCATTGCTCAAAGGGGTGACTAGCCAGGGCGGCGTTACTGAAGGCCCCCTCCCCTGTGATCTCGCGCACGCACCAGGGGGGAATCGCCACAGGCTGGTCTTCGCGCTCCAATTCCACCTCGGCGATCACCAGGGGGGCGTTGGCCGCCTCAAACACATCCAGCACCCAATCGCCCCCAGGCAGGTTGAGGCCATGGCGCCGTTTGACCAGCTTGCTGCCGCAGTGATCCAGCAAGGCCAGGCCATCGCCGGGCGGAATGGCGTACTCGTATTCATGGCGGGCAATGCCGGTGGCGGCCAGTTTCAAGGTGAGCCAGGCCTCGGCGCTGTCAGCCGCGCCGGCCGGACCTCCCGAACGTTCAGCGCGGGGGAGTGCGCCGTTTGACCTGCTGCTGCGCACCCACAGGGTCGGTCCCTCCGCGGACGCCAGCAGGTAGCCCTGATCGAGGGACTGGCACCAGAGCACCAAGGGGCGCCAGGCCTCCCCGGCCACCAGGAAGCGCCGCTCAATTTCCAGCGCCATGGTCCAGGTTCCCTTGGGGCGGCCATGCTGCCACGGGCAAGCAGGTCTTCGGGCCTGGCACAACGGAGTGAAGCCGGCTTAATTCGGCGACGCCTCGCCACTGGTGAGGCTGCCGGCCCAATGGAGCTTGCGGGTGAGGGTGCGGTAATAGGAGGGGCTCTGGTCGAGGATCACCATCAGGGCGTGGTCTCGGGCCTGCTGGATCACGCAGCGATCCCCGGGCTCCAGCACCGTGGCTGCAGCGCCATCCTTCCAAAGCTTGACCCGGCGGTTGCTCTCGCCCAAGGGCCAGACCCCCAGCCGCGAGCGGGGCGGCACCACCACGGCCCGGCTGGAGAGGCTCATCGGGCAAATCGGGTTCACCACAATCGCGTCGATGCCGGGATGGAGGATCGGCCCCCCGGCCGCCATCGCGTAGCCGGTGGAACCGGTGGGGGTGGCGATGATCAGGCCATCGCCCCGGTATTGGTCCACCACCTCGCCATCGATCTCCAGCTCCAACAAGCAGGTGGGCGAGACCTCATCGAGGCAGGGGCGGAAATAGAAATCGTTGAAGGCCAGGTGCACGCCGTCCTGGCTGCCATCGCCGCCGCACCCACCGCCCCCAGCACTGGCCTCACCGTGGCCATCGCCTGGCTGGGGCACGCCATCACCCCGATCGATCAGGGCCTGCAACATCAGGCGCCGCTCCAGGGCGAAGTGGTCTTCGCGCAGCCGTTGCCAGAGCTCATCGCTGCCCGGTAGATCGGTGCTGCTGTGCAGCAACTTGCGGTCGTGGGTGAGAAAACCCAGGTGGCCGCCCACGTTGAAACAGAGGATGGGCACCTGCAGGGGAGCCATGTGGCGGGCGGCCCCGAGCACGGTGCCATCGCCGCCGAGCACTACCACCAGGTCTGGGGGCTCGCCTTGCTCAGCCAGCAGGCCAGGGAAGGGGTTGGCCTCGAGGCCGCTCATGGCCACCCTGACCTCGCTACCGCAGGCCCGCAGGTCGGAGGCGGTGCGCCTGGCCTGGCGCTGGGCCGCCTGGCTGCCAGCGCGATAAATCAGCCAGACCCGGTTGAGTTCCATGGCGACTTCAGGGGGACCGCTGGGCGAAAGCGGGGGGTGGCTACGACGCGAACAAGAGGGTGGAGCGTGGCAGGCAAGCAGCCTGAATAGGGGGAGCGGCCAACTACCAACGCAGCAGATTAAAGCGCTCCATGTCAACGGTGTCGCGGTTGCGATACAGCGAGAGCAGAATCGCCAGGCCCACGGCCGCTTCCGCCGCCGCCACCGTGATCACAAAAATGGTAAACACCTGGCCACGAATCAGCTGGCCATCGAGATAGCTGGAGAAGGCCATCAAATTAATATTGACGCCATTGAGCATGAGCTCAATACTCATCAACACCCGCACCGCATTGCGACTGTTGATCAGGCCCCAAACCCCCGTGCAGAACAGCACGGCAGCCACGGCAAGAAAGCCCTGCAGGGGCACCGTTGTCGGCAGGGTGAGGGCGAGCAAAGGGGACAGGCTCATGGCGTCTTCTCCAGGACGGGTTGGGTCTGCAGATTTTTTTCGAGCAGCAGCGGCGTGCGGGTCTTTTCGATCAGGCCCTGGTCAACCCCTTCGCCGGTGATCACATCACTACTGAAGACATCACGACGGGCCAGCACGATCGCGCCAATCATGGCCATCAACAGCAACACCGAGGCCAGCTCAAAGGGAAGCAGGTAGTCGCTGAAGAGATGCTCGCCAATGCGGATCGTGGCCCCTTCACCAACGGAGGCAGGCCCCGGCAAGGCCCAAGGAGTGGTGAAATCAACCCGCAGGAGCAGGCCCAACAGGCCCGCGCAGACGGCACCCGAGAGGATGCGGCGGAGGGCCAAACCTGGGATGGCCGCCAGGGTTTCCTTTTTGTTCACGAGCATGATCGCAAACAAGATCAACACATTCACCGCGCCCACGTAGATCATCATCTGGGCCGCCGCCACAAAGCTGGCATTCAGCAACAGGTAGAGCCCTGCCACCGCCAGGAACACCCCCCCCAGCAGGAAGGCGGAATAGACAATGTTGGGGAGCAGCACCACTCCTAGGGCGCCCAGCAGCACTGCCGCCGAGAGGGCAAGGAAGCAGAGGAACTGGGTGGAATCAGCGATGCTCATCAGCCTGGCTCTCCGGGGGTAGGGGCGGCAGGGGCCAGGGTCTCGAGAACCTGCTCGGGTCGCTTGCCGGCCCGGGGCCTGGTGGGATCCAGCTCGTGAGGATCCATCACCCCAGCGGGCAGGTAGGCCAGCTCGCGCAGGGCAAACACGGCCGGGTCGCTGGTCACGCTCGTGGGCAAACGCCCCAGGGCGACGTTGTCGAAATTGAGGCTGTGGCGATCAAAGGCTGAGAGTTCGTATTCCTCAGTCATGGAGAGGCAGTTGGTGGGGCAATACTCCACGCAATTGCCGCAGAAGATACAGACCCCAAAATCGATTGAATAATTGCGCAGCTCCTTCTTCTTGGTGGCCTTATTCATCACCCAATCAACCACCGGCAGGTTGATCGGGCAGACGCGCACACAGACCTCACAGGCGATGCACTTGTCGAATTCGTAGTGGATGCGGCCCCGGTAGCGCTCCGACGGAATCAGTTTCTCGTAGGGATACTGAACCGTGATCGGCCTGCGGCGCAGGTGATCGAAGGTGACCCCCAGGCCCTGGGTCAGGTTCTTGGCGGCATCTACCGCCTCGCGGGTGTAGTCGCCGACTGTCTTGAGGAAGCCGAACATGGACCGAAAAGGGGGATGGGGGCTGGAGGTGGAGCTAGGACCTGGGATCGGCAGGTCAGGGACTGCATGGGGCTGGAAAGACCAGCCCCATGATGGCTGGCCGGACTGCCGGATGGGGTTTAGCCACCAAAAACACCAGGGAAGGCCAGCTTCAGGGCCGCCGTGACCAGCAGGTTGACCAGAGCAATCGGCAACAGGAATTTCCAGCCCAGATTGAGCAGCTGGTCGATCCGCACCCGGGGCACGCTCCAACGCAGCAGGATCGCGAAGAAGACCAACAGGTAGGCCTTGAGCACGGTCATCACAATCCCCAGGCTGCCGGTGATCACCTGCACCACCGGAGCATCCACCGACTGACCCAGGGCTCCAGCCAGCCATTCCACCGGCACCGGGAAGCCCCAGCCGCCCAGGTAGAGCACCGACACCAGCAGGGCCGAGAGCACCAGGTTGATGTAGCTGCCCAGGTAAAACAGGGCAAACTTCATGCCGGCGTATTCGGTCTGGTAGCCAGCCACCAGCTCCTCCTCGGCCTCCGGCAGGTCGAAGGGCAAGCGTTCGCATTCGGCCAGGGCGCAGATCCAGAAGATCAAAAAGCCCACCGGCTGGCGCCAGATGTTCCAACTGAGGATGCCAGCTCCCGTCTGCTGGTTGACGATGTCGACGGTGCTGAGCGAGTTGCTCATCATCACCACCGCCAGCACGGCCAGGGCCAGGGGGATCTCGTAGCTGATCGACTGGGCCGCGGCCCGCAGGCCACCCAATAGGGAATATTTGTTGTTGCTGGCGTAGCCACTCATCAACAGGCCGATCGGCTGGATGCTGCTCAGGGCGATCCAAAGAAAAATGCCGACGCCCACGTTGCTGATCAGCAGGTTCTGACCAAAGGGCACGACCAGCCAGCTCAGGATCACCGGCACCACCACCAGGATCGGTCCCAGGGTGAACAGCAGGCCATCGGCCCGGGCCGGGATGATGTCTTCCTTGAACAGGAGCTTGAGTCCGTCGGCTAACGGCTGAAGCACCCCAAGGGCGCCGGCGTATTCGGGACCGATCCGTTGCTGCACCGCAGCGGAAATCTTGCGCTCCAACCAAACGGTGACCAGCACGCCCACCACGGCGGCCACCAGTACCAGCAGCATCGGCAGGGGCAGCCACACCAGGTGGGCCACGGCCGGGGTCAGACCCAGGCCCTCGAGCAGGCTGCTAAAGCTTGATTCCAGGTCGAGTCCAGGGCTGACCACGGCCAGGGAGCTACCCCCCCCTAGACCCGGCAGGGCAGGGGCTAGGGGCAACGCCGGGGGGAAGGCGGAAGCGATCACCATGCAGGTGGCGACGATGGGAGCGGTAGCAATGGGGGCAACTTAGGTCCAAGCAGCGCTGAGTGGTCGGGGGCGCGGAACACGGGGCGCTCGGAGCGATGGAGCGGTTAACGCGCGGAGAGGGGCTGCCAGCGGAGGCCGCTGGGGCCCGTATAGATCTGGCTAGGGCGGTAGATGCGATTAGCCCCGATCTGCTCCTTCCAGTGGGCCAGCCAGCCCGCCACCCGGGCAATCGCGAAGATCGGCGTGAACAAATCCTCGGGGATGCCGAGTTTGCGATACACCAGGCCGGAATAGAAGTCGACGTTGGGATAGATGCCCTTGGGCCCCAGCCGTTCGGCGGCAACCGCCTCAAGCTTGCGGGCCAGGTCGTACATCGGATCGTGGCCGAACTGGTCAAACAATTGCTCAGCCAGCTGCTGCAAGATCACCGCCCGGGGATCCTTGACCTTGTATTCGCGGTGGCCGAAGCCCATGATCTTTTGCTTCTGGGCGATGGCCTGGTCCAGCCAGGCTTCCACCCGGTCTTCCGTGCCGATCTGCTCGAGCATCTCGAGCACGTCCTCGTTGGCGCCGCCATGGAGGGGCCCGGCCAGGGTGCCCACGGCCGAGGCCACCACCGCATAGGGGTCGGTGAGGGTGCTCGCCGTGACCCGGGCGCTGAAGGTGCTGGCGTTGAGGCTGTGCTCGGCGTGGAGGATCAGGCAGGCATCGAAGATGCGGGCGGCCAGGGGATCGGGCTCCCGCTCGGTGAGCATGTAGAGGAAATTGGCGGCGTAGGGCAGGTCGTCGCGGGGCTGGATCGGATCTTGGCCTTTGCGAATCAGCTGGAAAGCCGCCACCATCGTCGGGATCTTGGCGATCAGTCGCACCACGGCCCCATAGATGTATTCGGGGTTATCCAGGGCCCGCCGCGAATAGAACAGACCCAGCGAGGCGGCGCTGCTCTGCAGGGCATCCATGGGATGGCCCGCCGAGGGGAAACTTTTCATCATGTCCCGGATGCGGAAGCTCATCCGGCGGTGCATCTGCACCTCCTGCTGGAAGTCATCTAGCTGGCTTGCCGTGGGCAAGGCGCCCCACACCAACAGGTAGGCCGTTTCCAGAAAAGAACTTTGGGCGGCCAGGTCGTCGACGGCGTAGCCCCGGTAGCTGAGGATTCCCTGCTGGCCGTCGATGTCGCAGATGGCCGACTGGGTGGCGGGAACCCCTTCCAGACCCGGACGAAACGGCGGAGCGGCGGGCGTCCCGGCCGGAGTTCCGGCCCCCAAGCTTGCCTCGGCCACGTTGGCGTTCCTGCAGCGATCCTGAAACGCTAAGGCCCACCCCCAGGACAGCGCCGTAGCGCTACCGACCAGGACAGCGCCGTAGCGCTACCGGCCAGCCAGCAGGCTGCGGGGGCTCAGGAGCAACTTGAGCCGGGCCGCTCTGCCGTCCTCCGGCAGGGCCACCAGGGCTACCCCGGCTTTTTTGAGGGTCACGGCACCGGCCGGGGCGCCGATCAGGCGGGCCGCCAGCAGGCCCAGGTCGGGCTCGTGGCCCACCAGGGCCAACCGCCGCCAGCCCGGCCGAGGCGAGCTGTCCCCGAGCCACAGCTGCAACAGGGGCCCGATCTCCCCAGCAGGCTCCAGGGCGGCGGCCAGCTCCAGATCCGGCGCCAAACCAGCCAGCCGGGCCAGGTCTGCCGTTTGGCGGGCTCGGGTGAGGGGACTGCTGAGCAGCAGGTCGCAGCCCAGCCCCAGCTCAAGCAACCGCTGCAGCACCGCCTCGGTGCGCAGGCGACCCTCCGCCGTCAGGGCGCGGCTCCCGTCGGGCAGGTCGACGCGGCGCTCCTCGGCGATGCCGTGGCGCAGGAGCAGCAGTTCCCTTGTTGCCGCCATCGTGAGCTCCGCTGGATTAACCCTCGAACTGCAGCTGGCCCCGCAGCCGCAGGAGTCTGTCCCTGCTGGCCGAGACCGGAGCCCCCAGATCCGCGGCGCCGGGGTCCGGCCCCGCGCCAACCCCGCCTGGATCGGCCTCCAGGCTGAGGGCGGCGCCGCGCACCGCCTCCGCCAGGGTTCCGTCCGAACCGGACAGGGCCACCAGCAGGCGCCAGGGCTGCCAGGCCGCCAGCAGGCTGCGGGCCGTGGCCCCATCCATGGCCCATTGCAGGGGGGCCTGGGGCGACTGGAGCGCCTCCAACTGCTGCAAGCGCTCCTTGGGGGGATGGTGGCCCTCGAGCTGGGTCTCCAGCACCGCCAGGCCCTCGGCCCACCAGGCCAGGTCGGAGCTGGTGCCAGAGCCGGCCCCCGAGCCTTGGGCCCGGGCCCCGGCCAGGCGGGCCTGCAGCTGGTCGGGGTTGCCCTTCACGGGCTTGGAGAGCAGCTGGCTCCACACCAGCAGGGGCTGTTGCTTCAGCAGCAGCGGCGCCGGGGCGTAGCCCGCCTCGGCCAGGGGGGCGGCCAGGCCGGCGGGATCGGGTTGGTCCTGGCGGCTGCCCAACAGCCAGCCCTGGTCGGAGCGGGCCCCCAGCAGGGGGCCGCCATCGGCGCCGGCCACCAGGGCTGGCAAGGGCCCCGCCGAGGGGGGCAGGGCTAGGGCCAACAGGGACGTAGCCAGGGGGCGCCAGGGGGAATCGGCCGCCAGCAGGGCCGCCGGGTTCTGGACCAGGGCCAAGCTGGAGGCGGGCAGGGCGATCTGCTGGAGCAGCGGTTCGCCATCGCGCAGGGGAGTGAGGGGCAGGGGCTGGCCCAGTTGCAGCAAGCCCGCCAGCTCCAGGCCCCGGCCGGCCGGAGCGAAGGCCAGCACCAACTCCTCCAGGGCGGCGGGCCCAGGGGCGGCTCCGGGGGCGGGGGCCAGTCCAGCGCCAGGATCCGGCAAACCCAACCAGCCGCCCAGGGCTCCAGACCTGGCCGTGAGCAGCACCACGCCCTTGCCGAGGCGGCGGACGGCCTGCTGCAACTGGGGGCTGCCGGCCTGGTTCAGCTCCTCGATCTGGGAGACATCGAGGGCCTGCTCGAGGGCGCCGCGACCGGAGGCAATCAGCACCAGGTCGTCATTGATCAGGGCCGTGGCGATCGGCTGGGGTTGCTGGCCGACCAGGGCGCCGCGGCCGCTGATCAGGCCCATGCCCCGGTAGCTGCTGATTTGCAGGTCGGTGCCAGCCAGGCTGCGGGTCTGCCAAAAGCGCTGCAGGAAGCGTCGGGCCCCCTCGGGATCGCGACTGCGCAGGGCCAACACCCAGCCGGGCGGATGGTCTGGCGCCGGGGGCGTCAACAGGGCCAGGCTGATTTCTTCGCCCAGCCAGGGGGCTAATTCGGAGGCGTAATCCAGGCCGGCCGTGGCAAAGACTCCATCCCGCAGGCGCTCGGCAGCGGCGGCGGCCCGGCGCCGCTCACCGGGCCTGGCCACGGCCCGCAGGTAGGCGGCCGGCTCATCGGCAGATACCAGCCAGTGCAGGCTGAGCGGCACGCTGCGGGGCACAAACCGGGCCGCCAGGGGCAAGCTGAGGGTGTGCTGCTGGAGGGCCAGGGGACTGCGTTGCAGCAGCAGCCACCAGCCCCCGATCCCCAGACCAAAGAGCAGAACCGCTGCCGCCAACACGGCCGCCAAAAAAGGGCGGGCCTTCATGCGCCGCACGCAGGAGTGGCCTCATCTTTATCCATCGCGCCGATCTTTGGCATCCCATGGCCCCAGAGCAGCGTTTGCCATGGCCACCCCCCTTCCCCTGCGGGCCCCTGAGCTGCAGGCCCGCCTGCAGCAGGGCGATCCCCTCCAACTCGTCGATGTGCGGGAGCCCCGGGAGCTGGAGCTGGCCGCCCTGGACCTGCCCGTGATCCACCTACCCCTCAGTCGCTCCCAGGACTGGATCGATCAGATCCCGGAGCTGCTGGATCGCCAGCGGCCGGTGGTGGTGCTCTGCCACGCGGGCATGCGCAGCTGGCAATTCGCCTCCTGGCTGATCGAGGCCCAGGGCTTCAGCGATGTCTGGAACCTCGAGGGAGGCATCGAAGCCTGGAGCGTGGAAGTGGATCCCAGCGTTCCGCGCTACTGAGCTCTTCGCGCTGCTGAACTCTTCGCGCCCATCCACTGTCCGCGCTGCAGATCGTATTGCGTTGGCGATCGTTGCGTGCTGCTGAACTTTCGCAAGACAAGGACGTTTTGCGCCCTTGGGAGTGCAGACCTAGCGGGCCTGCCGCGACGCGGCAGGACTGCCGCAGACCCCGGCACCCCACCTACGATGACTGGACTGCCAGCCCCCCCGAATTCCCTTGCAAGCGCTGCCCCACCGCCAACAGGAGGTGCTGCAAGCGACGGTGCGGCACTACGTCGACACGATGGAGCCGGTGGGGAGTTCCACCCTGGTGCGGCGCTTCGGTCTTCCGGCCAGCCCGGCCACGGTGCGCTCCGCCATGGGGGCCCTGGAGCGCAAAGGGTTCCTGACCCAGCCCCACCCCTCCGCCGGCCGGGTGCCCAGCCAGCTGGGCTACCGCCATTACGTCAACTGCCTGCTGCCGGCCCCCGGGGCCGCGGCCGGTCAGCTGGAACGGGAACTGGCCGGCCTGAGCCTGCAATGGGCCGCCCTCGACGACCTGCTGCTGCAACTGGCCCGTCGCCTGGCCGATCTCACGGGCCTGCTCAGCCTGATCACCCGTCCCCAGCGCCAGCAGCCCCAGCTGCAGGCCCTGCGCCTGGTGCCCAGCGGCGACCGGCTGCTGGTGTTCCTGGTGGAAAGCGCAGCCGCCTCCAGCAGCCTCAACCTGCGCCTACCGGCCGCCAGCCGGGCCGAACTGCCGGCCCTGGAGCGCTGGACCACCGCCCAACTGGAGCAGGAGGGCAATCTGGGCCGAATCGACTGGAGCACCCTGCCCCCCCAACTGCGCAGCAGCGGCTCCCTCCTGCGCCAGGGCTTGCGCAGCCACCGTCAGGCCCGGCCCCAGGAGCAGGACGGCGCCGTGTCCCTCGGCCTGGGGGGCCTGCTCAGCCAGCCGGAATTCAGCCGCAGCGAAAGCCTGCGGCCCCTGCTGCAGCTGGTCGAACAGGACCCCCAGCAGCTGCTCCAGACCGATGGGGCCGGCGCCATCGGCGGCGTCT
>CAMAVE010000033.1 GCA_945861595.1 Synechococcus sp. UW140 | reverse complement strand
GCAGGTGGATGGCAGCGTGCTGGGCACCGATCCGGTCACCGATCTCGCCGTGGTGCGGATCGAGCCCGGGGCCGAGCTACGGGCCGCCCCCCTCGGCGATTCCGAAGCCCTGGAGGTGGGCGACTGGGCGATTGCCCTGGGGACCCCCTATGGCCTGGAGCGCACCGTCACCCTGGGGATTGTCAGCAGCCTGCACCGCAACATCAACAGCCTCGGCTTTTCCGATAAGCGCCTGGAGTTGATCCAAACCGATGCGGCGATCAATCCCGGCAACTCGGGAGGCCCCTTGATCAACGGGGCCGGCGAAGTGGTGGGGATCAACACCCTGGTGCGCTCCGGGCCGGGGGCGGGCCTGGGCTTCGCCATTCCGATCAACCTGGCCAAGGAGGTGGCCGGCCAGCTTGGCCGCGGCACCAAGGTGGTCCATCCCTATCTGGGGGTTCAGCTCGTGCCGCTTACGGCCCGCCTGGCCCGGGAGCACAACCGGGACCCCAATGCCCTTGTCACCCTGCCCGAACGCGATGGTGCCCTGATTCAGACCGTGTTGCCCGATAGCCCGGCCCAGCGGGCGGGTTTGCGTCGGGGCGATCTGGTGGTGGCTGCCGCCGACCAGGCCGTGGCCGATCCGGCCCGGTTGTTGCGCCTGGTGGAGGCCTCCCATATCGGCGAATCCCTGGCGATCACGGTGTTGCGGGGGGATCGGGAGCTGCGGCTGACGATCCGGCCGGAGGCCCTCCCCGCGGCAGGGTGAGCGGCGGCCCCCTGGGCGTTCTCCGTTCAATCCATCGCCGGTTCAGCCATCGTCGCTTCAGCCATCGCCGCCTGAGCTGCCTGGTCCCAGGAGCTCCCAATTCTGTCCCTTGCTACGGTCACGGGCCTTTTCGACCCCGGTGATGGCTGATCTGCAGGACCGCATGAAGCAGGCCGTGGCGGAGGCGGCGGTGCAGCAGATCCGCGACGGCATGGTGGTGGGCCTGGGCTCCGGTTCCACGGCCGCCCTGATGATCCAGGGCCTGGGCGCCAAGCTCCAAAGCGGCGAGCTCAAGGACATCACCGGTGTCACCACCTCCTTCCAGGGCGAAGTGCTGGCGGCCGAACTGGGCATTCCGCTCAAGAGCCTCAATGCCATCTCCCGCATCGATCTGGCCATCGATGGGGCCGACGAGGTCGATCCCGATTTCCAGCTGATCAAGGGCGGCGGCGCCTGCCACGTCCAGGAAAAGCTGGTGGCCCGCCGCGCCGACCGCTTTGTCGTGGTGGTGGATGCCAGCAAGCTGGTCGAGCGCCTCAACCTGGGCTTCCTGTTGCCCGTGGAGGTGCTGCCCGGAGCCTGGCGTCAGGTGCAAGCTGAGTTGGGCGAGCTCGGCGGCGATGCCCAGCTGCGCATGGCCGTGCGCAAGGCCGGCCCGGTGGTCACCGACCAGGGCAACCTGGTGCTGGACGTGCGTTTTGCCGGTGGCATCGCCGATCCGGTCGGCCTGGAGCAGGCCATCAACAACCTGCCCGGCGTGCTCGAGAACGGCCTGTTCGTCAACATCACCGACCAGGTGCTGGTGGGCGATGTGGTCGATGGGGTCCCCGGCGTGCGGGAGCTGGTGCGCCGCTGAAGGCGCACCCCAGTCTCTCTGAAACCCCTGGGCCTTTCAGCTGGCCTCAGCCCTCCAGGCGGAGCCGCACCGACTGGGCATGGCTGTGGAGGCCTTCGCTGTCGGCCAGGGTGACCACGGCTGCGCCGGTGGCTTCGAGGGCCTCTCGGTTGAAGTGGATCAAGCTGGTGTGGCGCAGGAAGGTTTCCACCCCCAGGGCACTGGCGAAACGGGCCGTGCCGGAGGTGGGCAGGGTGTGGTTGGGCCCAGCCAGATAGTCGCCCACCGCCTCCGGGCTCCAGGCGCCCAGGAAGATCGCCCCGGCGTGCTCGATGCGCTCGGCCAGGGGTTCGGGCTGCTCCACCAGCAGTTCCAGGTGTTCGGGGGCAAAGCGGTCGCTTAAGGCTGCCGCCGCCTCCAGGTTTGGGCAGACCACCACCAGGCCCCAGGCATTCAGGGCGGCCAGGGTGATGGCGGCCCGGGGATGGTGGGCCAGCTGGGCTTCGAGGGCGGCCGGCAGGGCGGCTGCCAGGGCCTCGCTGGTGGTGAGCAGGATGGCGGCCGCCAGGGGATCGTGTTCTGCCTGGGCTAAGAGGTCGGCGGCGACCTGGTCGGCCCGGGCGCTGTGGTCGGCGATCACCAGCACCTCGCTGGGGCCGGCCAGGGAATCGATCGCCACCCGGCCATACACCGCCTTTTTGGCCAGGGTCACGTAAAGGTTGCCGGGTCCGGTGATGACATCCACCCGGGGGATCGTGGCCGTGCCGTAGGCCAGGGCGCCGATGGCCTGGGCGCCGCCGACCCGATAAATCTCGTCAACCCCGGCCAGGTGGGCGGCCGCCAGCACCGTGGCATTCACCTGGCCATCGGGCCCGGGCGGGGTCACCATCACCAGTCGCTTGACGCCGGCCACCCGGGCCGGTACCGCATTCATCAACACGGTGCTCGGGTAGGAGGCCCTGCCGCCTGGGATATAGATGCCCGCCGTCTCCACGGGACGCCAGCGGCGGCCCAGCCGTTCGCCATGGGGACCGCTCAGCGCCAGATCGCTGGGCAGCTGGCGCTGGTGGAAGGCCAGGATGCGGTCGTGGGCCAGTTCCAGGGCCGCTTTGAGGCTGTCCTCACACTGATCCCAAGCGGCCTGAAGCTGCTGGATCGGGATGCGCAGGGGATCGGGCCGCACCCCGTCGAAGCGCTCGCTGAGCTCGAGCAGGGCCTGGTCCCCTTCGCGGCGCACCTGGGCCAGGATGGCGTCGACGGTCTTGATGGCCGCTTCTGCACCACCACTCGTGGTGCGATCAGCGATCTGGTCCAATCGCCTGGCCGCCGCCCCTAAATCGCTCAACACCTCCAGGTCCAGGGCGGCTGCCCCAGGGGTGCTGCCGCTGGACTGCAGGGAGGGGCTGGCGGCCACGGCGCGGGGAGGATCGAACGGGATTTCAAGTTACGTCCAAGCCTTCTTCGATCGGGCTGGGGGGTAGGATCTTCGTTTGCTGATTCAGCGCAGAAACCGCCTGTGGCCAATAACAAGTCCTCGAAAAAGCGCATCGAGGTTGCCGAACGCAACCGCCTGCAAAACCGCACCTACAAGTCGGCCGTGCGCACCCTGATGAAGCGCTGCTTCACCGCCTGCACCGCCTTCAGCCAGACCCCTGGCGATGCCGCCAAAGAAGCGGTTCAGGCCAGCCTGAATGCCGCATTCAGCAAAATCGATAAGGCGGTGAAGGTTGGGGTGATGCACCGCAACACCGGTGCCCACCAGAAGGCCCGGCTCAGCACGGCCGTCAAACAGGTGGTTGAGCCGGCTGGCGCCCCCCAGGCCTGAGCCGACTCCCCGCACCAGCGCTAAGGACTAGACCGTGACCCAGGTGCTCCCCAAGGCCATGGCCCATCCGACTGTCCCGGCGCCTGATCCCAGTCCCAAGCTGGCGGCCGATCCCGGCCACCAGCTGGTAGACAGCCATTGCCACATCGTGTTTCGCAATTTCGAGGCGGACCTTGATGCGGTGGCCCAGCGCTGGCGCGACGCAGGAGTGGTGCGCTTGCTCCATGCCTGCGTAGAGCCGTCCGAAATTGCGGCGATCCGGGCCTTAGCTGACCGTTTCCCAGAGCTGCGTTATTCGGTGGGGGTTCACCCCCTCGATACGCAGCATTGGCATGGCCAGACCGCCCAGCAGCTGCGCCAAGCGGCCCTGGACGACCCCCGGGTTGTGGCCATCGGCGAACTGGGACTCGATCTGTTTCGCGAGCAGAACCTTGAGCTCCAATTGGCGGTGCTTCGGCCCCAGCTGGATCTGGCATTCGAGCTTGATCTGCCGGTGATCATCCATTGCCGGGATGCGGCTGAGGCCATGCTGCAGGAACTGGGTCAGCGCCAGGCTGAGGGCCGATGCCCCCGGGGCGTGATGCATTGCTGGGGCGGAAGCCCGGCGGAGATGGAGGCTTTCCTGGCCCTGGGGCTGTACATCAGTTTTAGTGGCACAGTCACCTTTGCCAAGGCCGAGGACACCCACGCCTGCGCCCGCCAGGTTCCTGCGGACCGCTATCTGGTCGAAACCGATTGCCCGTTCCTGGCGCCCGTTCCCCGGCGGGGCAAGCGCAATGAGCCCGCCTATGTGGCCGCCGTTGCCGAGCGGGTGGCCGATCTTCGCGGTGAGAGCTTGGTTGTGGTGGCGGCCCAGAGCACCCGCAATGCCATCAACCTTTTTGGCCCTGCCTTTGGCAGTGTATGATGTTTTATTGGTTTGCTAGACAGCGCAGCCTCCTTCGTGATGCTGCTTTGGCCAGGCACACCCCCGAACCCCATCAGGTGCTTTGTCTTTGCGTTGGATTTCGACGTTGGCAGGGTTGATCCGAGCTCTGCCGGTCTAGGTGCAGGCGAGCCGTTCCCCCGTGGATCGCCCGTCACTGCGCCAGCCAGCGTCGATGGCTTCGTTATTTCCTTCGCTGACTCCCCCGGTCAGCGTTTCCTCACCTTACAGTTCCTGCAGGTCAACGCATGAGCAGCGCGATCCAGGTCGCCAAGACCGTTACGTACCTCCCCGATTTGGTCGAGGTGCAGCGGGCAAGCTTCAAATGGTTCCTGGAGAAGGGGCTGATCGAGGAGCTGGAAAGCTTCTCTCCGATCACCGACTACACCGGCAAGCTGGAGCTGCACTTCATCGGTAGCGAGTACCGGCTGAAGCGGCCCCGCCATGACGTCGAAGAAGCGAAGCGGCGCGATGCCACCTTCGCGTCCCAGATGTATGTGACCTGTCGTCTGGTCAACAAGGAAACTGGCGAGATCAAGGAGCAGGAAGTCTTCATCGGCGAGCTTCCCTTGATGACCGAACGGGGCACCTTCATCATTAACGGCGCCGAGCGCGTGATCGTTAACCAGATCGTGCGGTCCCCCGGGGTTTATTTCAAAGACGAGCAGGATAAAAACGGCCGTAAAACGTTCAATGCCAGCCTTATCCCCAACCGGGGCGCCTGGCTGAAGTTTGAAACTGATAAGAACGATTTGCTGCACGTGCGGGTCGACAAGACCCGTAAGATCAACGCCCACGTGTTGATGCGTGCCATCGGTTTATCCGACAATGATGTACTCGACAAGCTGCGGCACCCTGAGTATTATCAGAAGTCGATTGAGGCGGCCAACGACGAAGGCATCAGTTCGGAAGATCAAGCCCTGCTGGAGCTCTACAAGAAGCTACGCCCAGGCGAACCGCCTTCGGTGAGTGGCGGCCAGCAGTTGCTACACAGCCGTTTCTTCGATCCCAAGCGCTACGACCTGGGCAGGGTCGGTCGCTACAAGATCAATAAGAAGTTGCGCCTCACCATTCCCGATGCGGTGCGCACGCTCACGCCGGAAGATGTTCTCTCCACGATTGATTACCTGATCAATCTGGAACTCGATGTCGGTGGTGCCTCCCTCGATGACATCGATCACCTCGGCAATCGCCGCGTTCGCTCCGTCGGCGAACTGCTTCAAAACCAGGTGCGGGTTGGCCTCAACCGGCTCGAGCGGATTATCAAAGAACGGATGACCGTGGGCGAGACCGAATCGCTGACGCCGGCCCAGTTGGTGAACCCCAAGCCGTTGGTGGCGGCGGTGAAGGAGTTCTTCGGCTCCAGCCAGTTGAGCCAGTTCATGGACCAGACCAACCCCCTGGCCGAGCTCACCCACAAGCGCCGCATCAGCGCCCTCGGCCCAGGCGGTCTGACCCGGGAGCGGGCTGGCTTCGCCGTTCGGGACATCCACCCCTCCCACTACGGCCGCATTTGCCCGATTGAAACGCCGGAAGGTCCCAATGCCGGCCTGATTGGCTCCTTGGCGACCCACGCCCGGGTGAATGAATACGGCTTCATCGAAACCCCCTTTTGGCGGGTTGAAAATGGCATCGTCATCAAAGAAGGCGATCCGATCTATCTTTCCGCCGACCTGGAGGATGAGTGCCGCATCGCCCCGGGCGATATTCCGGCCGATTCCACGGGCCGGATCACGGCTGAACTGGTGCCGGTTCGCTATCGCCAGGACTTTGAGAAGGTGCCCCCCGAGCAGGTGGACTACGTCCAGCTCTCACCGGTTCAGGTGATCTCGGTAGCGACCTCCCTGATTCCCTTCCTGGAGCACGACGACGCCAACCGGGCCCTGATGGGCTCCAACATGCAGCGCCAGGCCGTTCCCCTGCTGCGGCCGGAGCGGCCCCTGGTGGGCACGGGCCTGGAAACCCAGGTGGCCCGGGACTCGGGCATGGTGCCGATCACCACGGTTAATGGCACCGTGGCCTATGTGGATGCCACCGCCATCGTCATTCGCGACGAGGCTGGCGTTGATCACAACCACTACCTGCAGAAGTATCAGCGCTCCAACCAGGACACCTGCCTTAACCACCGCCCGATTGTCTCCCTGGGCGACCAGGTGATCGCCGGCCAGGTGCTTGCCAATGGCTCGGCCTGTGAGGGCGGTGAGATCGCCCTGGGTCAGAACGTGCTGATCGCCTACATGCCCTGGGAGGGCTACAACTACGAGGATGCCATCCTCGTCAGTGAGCGCCTTGTTCAAGACGATCTCTATACCTCGGTGCACATTGAGAAGTACGAGATTGAGGCCCGCCAGACCAAGCTTGGTCCCGAGGAGATCACTCGGGAAATCCCCAACGTGGCCGAGGAAAGCTTGGGCAGCCTCGATGAGATGGGCATTATCCGCATCGGTGCCTATGTGGAATCCGGTGACATTCTTGTGGGCAAGGTGACCCCCAAGGGCGAATCGGATCAGCCGCCTGAAGAAAAGCTCCTGCGGGCCATCTTCGGCGAGAAAGCCCGCGATGTGCGTGACAACTCCCTGCGGGTGCCCGGCACCGAACGGGGCCGGGTTGTTGACGTGCGTATCTATACCCGCGAGCAGGGCGATGAGCTGCCGCCGGGCGCCAATATGGTGGTGCGCGTCTACGTGGCCCAGCGCCGCAAGATTCAGGTCGGCGACAAGATGGCCGGCCGCCACGGCAACAAGGGCATCATCAGCCGCATTCTTCCCCGCGAAGACATGCCCTACCTGCCCGATGGCAGCCCCATCGACATCGTGCTCAACCCCCTGGGTGTGCCTTCACGGATGAACGTCGGCCAGGTGTTCGAATGCCTGATGGGTTGGGCCGCGTCCCACCTCGACTGCCGCGTCAAGGTGGTGCCCTTCGATGAAATGCACGGCGCTGAGAAATCGAAGGAAACGGTTCAGGCCTTCCTCGAAGCCGCCAAGGCCCTGCCTGGCAAGGATTGGGTCTACAACCCCGATAACCCCGGCAAAATCCAACTGATCGATGGCCGCAGCGGCGAGCCCTTCGACCAGCCCGTGACCGTGGGCTATGCCCACATCCTCAAGCTGGTCCACCTGGTGGATGACAAGATCCATGCCCGCTCCACCGGTCCCTACTCCCTGGTGACCCAGCAGCCCCTCGGCGGTAAGGCCCAGCAGGGTGGCCAACGCCTCGGTGAGATGGAAGTGTGGGCCCTCGAGGCCTATGGCGCCGCCTACACCCTGCAGGAATTGCTCACGGTCAAGTCCGATGACATGCAGGGCCGGAATGAGGCCCTCAACGCCATCGTTAAGGGCAAGCCGATTCCCCGTCCCGGCACGCCGGAATCCTTCAAGGTGCTGATGCGCGAGCTCCAATCCCTGGGCCTGGATATCGCCGTCTACACCGATGAGGGCGTGGAAGTGGATCTGATGCAAGACGTCAATCCCCGCCGCAGCACCCCCAACCGGCCCACCTACGAATCCCTCGGCGTCGCGGATTTCGACGACGACTGATCGCCATCCCCGTTCATTCGCCCCTTCGTCCGCCCGCGAGCTACTAGGCCATGACCAACAGCAACCTCCGCACCGAAAACCACTTCGACTACGTCAAGATCACGCTCGCCTCGCCCGAGCGGATCATGCAGTGGGGCCAACGCACCCTGCCTAATGGGCAGGTGGTTGGTGAGGTGACTAAGCCCGAAACAATCAACTACCGCACCCTCAAGCCCGAGATGGACGGGCTCTTCTGCGAGAAGATCTTCGGACCGTCCAAGGATTGGGAATGCCATTGCGGCAAGTACAAGCGGGTGCGGCACCGCGGCATCGTCTGCGAGCGCTGCGGCGTTGAGGTTACTGAAAGCCGGGTGCGGCGGCACCGCATGGGCTTCATCAAGCTGGCGGCTCCTGTGTCCCATGTTTGGTACCTGAAGGGGATTCCCAGCTATGTGGCGATCCTGCTTGATATGCCCCTGCGCGATGTCGAGCAGATCGTTTATTTCAACTGCTATGTGGTGCTCGATAAGGGCGACCACAAGGATCTCACCTACAAACAGCTGCTCACTGAAGATGAGTGGCTCGAGATTGAAGACCAGATCTACGCCGAGGATTCGGAGATTGAAAACGAGCCCGTGGTGGGCATTGGCGCAGAGGCCCTCAAGCAGCTACTAGAAGATCTCAATCTCACGGAGATTGCCGAGCAATTGCGTGAGGATATTGCTGGCAGCAAGGGCCAGAAGCGGGCCAAGTTGATCAAGCGCCTGCGGGTGATCGACAACTTCATTGCCACCGGGGCCAAGCCCGATTGGATGGTGTTGGATGTGATCCCGGTGATTCCTCCCGACCTGCGCCCGATGGTGCAGCTCGATGGCGGTCGCTTTGCCACCAGCGATCTGAACGACCTCTATCGCCGCGTGATCAACCGCAACAACCGGTTGGCGCGACTCCAAGAAATTCTCGCCCCCGAGATCATTGTCCGCAACGAAAAGCGGATGTTGCAGGAGGCCGTCGATGCCCTCATCGACAACGGTCGCCGTGGTCGCACCGTCGTGGGCGCCAACAACCGGCCGCTCAAATCCCTCAGCGACATCATCGAGGGCAAGCAGGGTCGTTTCCGTCAGAACCTGCTCGGCAAGCGGGTTGACTACTCCGGCCGTTCCGTGATCGTGGTCGGTCCGAAGTTGAAGATGCATCAGTGTGGCCTGCCGAAGGAAATGGCGATCGAGCTGTTCCAGCCCTTCGTGATCCACCGGCTGATTCGCCAGAACATCGTCAATAACATCAAGGCCGCTAAAAAGATGATTCAGCGGGCCGATGATGAGGTGATGCAGGTGCTCCAAGAAGTGATCGAAGGCCATCCAATCCTGCTTAACCGGGCACCCACCCTTCACCGTCTTGGCATCCAGGCCTTCGAGCCCAAGCTGGTTGATGGCAGAGCCATCCAGCTGCACCCGCTCGTGTGCCCAGCTTTCAACGCTGACTTTGATGGCGACCAGATGGCTGTTCACGTGCCCCTTGCGATCGAGGCCCAGACCGAGGCTCGGATGTTGATGCTCGCTAGCAACAACATCCTTTCCCCTGCGACGGGCGAGCCGATCATCACCCCGTCCCAAGACATGGTGCTTGGCGCTTACTACCTCACCGCCACCCAGCCCGGCGCAACCAAACCTGAATTTGGCGATCGCAGCCGTACCTTTGCCGGCCTCGATGATGTGCTCAATGCTTTCGATGAGAAGCATCTGACCCTGCATGACTGGGTTTGGGTGCGCTTCAACGGCAGCACCGATGATGAAGATGAGGACAACAAGCCCCAGAAGGAGGAGACCCTGACCGATGGCACCCGCATCGAGCAGTGGAAGTATCGCCGCGATCGCTTCGATGATGATGGCGCCCTGATTAGCCGCTATCTGCTCACCACCGTGGGCCGTTGTGTGATGAACCGCACGATCATTGATGCGGTGGCCGCCGCCTGAGATCCCGGACGTTTTCCTTTCTTTTTATCCCGCTTCGCGAGCAGCCATGACCGCCACCCCCGCCAAGAAGACCACCAAGAAAACCAGCAAGAAAGCCGCCGCAGCGGCTGCCGCTGCTGAAGCCGCCTTGCCTGTTTTGGGAGCCGTTGCTCCCCTGAGCAAGGCACCGGCCCCCTTCCGCAACCGGGTCATCGACAAGAAGGCCCTGCGCACCCTGATGGCCTGGGCCTATAAGCACCATGGCACTGCCGCTACGGCATCCATGGCCGATGACCTCAAGGACCTCGGTTTTCGCTATGCAACCCAGGCGGCGGTGTCGATCTCGGTAGAGGATCTGCGCATTCCTGGTGAGAAGGCCCGTTTGTTGGCTGAGGCGGAGCAACAGATTACCGATACGGAAGAGCGTTATCGCCTTGGTGAGATCACCGAGGTGGAACGCCACACCAAGGTGATTGACACCTGGACTGAAACCAACGAACGTCTGGTCGAGGAAGTTAAAAAGAACTTCAACGACAACGACCCGCTCAACTCGGTCTGGATGATGGCCAACTCTGGGGCCAGGGGCAACATGTCCCAGGTGCGTCAGCTGGTGGGTATGCGTGGCCTGATGGCTAACCCCCAGGGGGAAATTATTGACCTGCCGATTCGCACCAACTTCCGCGAAGGCCTAACGGTTACCGAATACGTCATCTCCTCCTACGGCGCCCGCAAGGGCCTGGTCGATACGGCCCTGCGCACGGCTGACTCCGGCTATCTCACGCGTCGCCTGGTGGATGTGGCCCAGGATGTGATTGTGCGTGAGGACGACTGCGGCACCACCCGTGGTATTCCGATCGACGCCGATGAGAAGGGGCGTTTCTTCGCCAAGCTGGTGGGTCGCCTCGCTGGTGAGCGGGTGGTGGATGCCAACGGCGAAATCCTGGTGGATCGCGATGGCGAAATCGATCCGCCTTTGTCGCGCAGGATTGAGGAAGCCGGCGTCAAAACTGTTGTGGTGCGCTCGCCCCTCACCTGCGAAGCGGCTCGCTCCGTCTGCCGCAAGTGCTACGGCTGGGCCCTAGCCCACAACCAGCTGGTGGATCTAGGCGAAGCAGTCGGCATCGTGGCGGCCCAATCGATTGGAGAGCCGGGCACCCAGCTCACGATGCGCACCTTCCACACTGGCGGTGTGTCCACCGCTGAAACCGGGGTGGTCCGCTCCCTGGTCGAAGGCACCGTCGAATTCGATGCCAAGGCCCGAGTGCGCGCCTTCCGTACTCCCCACGGCGTGGAAGCCCAAATAGCCGAAACCGATTTCAACCTGCAGGTCAAGCCTTCCGGGAAGGGTCGTCTGCAACGGCTGGAGATCACCACCGGTTCGATTCTCTTCGTTGACGATGGCGCCCAGGTGCCGGCCGATTTGATTCTTGCCCAGATCTCGGCAGGCGCTGCTGTCAAGAAGAGCGTTGAAAAGGCCACCAAGGACGTGATCTGCGATTTGGCCGGACAGGTTCGCTATGAGGATGTGATTCAGCCCCGGGAAGTAACCGACCGCCAGGGCAACATCACCCTCAAGGCCCAACGTTTGGGCCGTCTCTGGGTGTTCAGTGGCGATGTCTATAACTTGCCGCCCAACGCCCAGCCTGTTGTTAATGGCACCGTGCCGGTGCACACCGGAGATGTGCTCGCCGAAAGCCGTCTTGTAAGCGAATATGGCGGCGCCGTTCGTTTACGCGAATCCACCGGTGATTCCCGCGAAGTGCAGATCGTCACGTCAAGCCTCACCCTGAAGGACTGCAAGTTAGTGGGTGAGTCCACCCATTCCGGTGAAATCTGGCACCTGGAGGGCAAGGAGAACATCCGCTACCTGCTCAAAACTGCCCCCGGCAGCAAGATTGGTAGCGGCGAAGTGATTGCTGAATTGGCCGATGATCGTTTCCGTACCCAAACCGGTGGTTTGGTGAAGTACGCCCCCGGTCTGTCGATCAAAAAATCCCGCTCCGCCAAACACGGCTTTGAGGTCAGCAAGGGTGGCACCCTGCTTTGGGTTCCCCAGGAAACCCACGAAATCAACAAGGACATTTCCCTGCTGATGATCGAGGACGGTCAGTGGATCGAGGCCGGTACCGAAGTCGTCAAGGACATCTTCAGCCAGACCGCGGGCATTGTCACCGTGACCCAGAAGAATGACATTCTGCGGGAGATCATCGTGCGCTCCGGCAGCCTCCATCTGGTGGCCGATAGCAAGGTCCTGTCCCGCTATGGCGGCGACGGCAAGATGGTCAATCCTGGTGAAGAGATTGCACCAGGTCTAGTGGCCGAAGCCATGGTTTTTGTGGAGGCCGTTGACACGCCTGAAGGCGGTGCCGTATTGCTCCGCCCCGTGGAGGAATACAGCATTCCCGACGCGGCCCACCTGCCTGACCTGGGCAGCGTCAAGCAGAACGGGGGACCCTCCCTCGGTCTCAAGGCCGTCCAGCGTCTGGCCTTTAAAGATGGTGAACTGATCAAGTCTGTCGAAGGCGTTGAGCTGCTGCGCACCCAGCTGATTCTCGATACCTTCGACACCACTCCCCAAATGACCGTCGATGTGGAGGCGGTGCCCGACAAGCGCGCCAAGACAATCGAGCGTCTGCAGTTGGTGATTTTGGAAACACTGTTGGTGCGTCGCGACACCCTTTCCGATGCCAGCCATGGTTCCACCCACACCGAATTGCAGGTGCAAGATGGCATTGCCGTGAAGAGCGGTGATGTTGTGGCCACGACCCAGATCCTTTGCAAAGAAGATGGGGTTGTGCAAATCCCTGATGTGGTGGATGGAGAACCGATTCGTCGTTTGATTGTGGAGCGTCCTGGTGACACCCGCTCGATTGATCTGGCTGGTAAGCCGGCCCAGGTGCAAATTGGCCAGCGGCTTGTAGATGGCGATCCCCTCGCGGCCGGGATCCTTTCCCCCTGCTGCGGCCAGGTGGAAGCCATGGAGCCCGGCTCGATCACCGTGCGGCTGGGCCGTCCCTACATGGTGTCGCCCGATTCCGTGCTGCACGTGCGGGACGGCGAACTGGTCCAGCGGGGTGATGGCCTGGCCTTGCTTGTGTTTGAGCGCCAGAAGACCGGTGACATCGTTCAGGGTCTGCCCCGGATTGAGGAACTGCTAGAAGCCCGTCGCCCAAGGGAATCCTCCGTGCTCTGCCGCAAGAGCGGCACGGTGCAGATCAAGCAAGGGGACGATGACGATTCGATCACCGTCTCTGTGATCGAAGAAGACGATGTGATCACCGAGTACCCCATTTTGCTTGGCCGCAACGTGATGGTGAGCGATGGCCAGCAGGTCACCGCCGGTGAATCTCTCACCGATGGGCCGATCAACCCCCATGAACTGCTCGAGTCCTTCTTCGAGGATCTGCGCCTGCGCAAGTCCACCATGGAGGCTGCCCAAGAAGCCATTTCTAAGTTGCAGTTCCGCCTTGTGCAGGAAGTGCAGAACGTCTACAAATCCCAGGGCGTCACCATCGATGACAAGCACATCGAAGTGATCGTGCGCCAGATGACTAGCAAGGTGCGGATTGAGGATGCCGGTGACACAACCCTGCTGCCGGGTGAATTGATCGAACTGCGTCAGGTGGAGCAGGTCAATTCCGCCATGGCGATTACCGGTGGGGCCCCCTCCGAGTTCACCCCCGTGCTCTTGGGCATCACCAAGGCCTCCCTCAACACCGACAGCTTCATCTCGGCGGCTTCCTTCCAGGAGACCACCCGGGTGCTCACCGAGGCGGCGATCGAAGGCAAGAGCGACTGGCTGCGCGGTCTCAAGGAGAACGTGATCATCGGTCGCTTGATCCCGGCTGGTACGGGCTTCAGTGGCTTCGAAGAGGAGCTGCGCGCCGAGGCCGGTCCCCATCCCGACATCCTTGATGAGGAGCCAGCTGGGTACCGCCGCATGCAGAACCTCCGCCCTGACTACACGGTGGAGATGCCCGCGGCTCCGGCGGCCACGGCCCAGGCCCTGCTGGATGATCCCTCCGACGATGAGCTTGAGGCCACCCGTAGTCGCCATGGCATCGAGGCCACGGTGAGCAGCATGGCGGCCTTTACCCGTCCCACCGTTGAAGAGGGGCTGGAGGAGGAGTTACTGCCTGATCCAGCGGCCCTTGAGGGACTCCAGGAAGAGGGTCTGTTAAGCGACGATTGACTCCACGGCTTGCCTGAAACAGGCAGCCCCGAACCCGGGATCCTCCGGGTTCAGGTTTTTGTCCCTTCGATGGTTCTGCCATGCTCCAACCCACCCTGGTGCCGAAGCGGCAATTGCCCCGTTTCGGCTTCCATACCCATACCGAACTGTTCAATGGGCGCGCCGCCATGCTCGGTTTCATCGCCCTCCTGGCGGTGGAAGTCAAGCTTGGCCACGGTCTGCTGGTCTGGCCCTGATGGCTGCGGCCATTCCCCTGTTGGGACTGGGCCAGGCCGAGCTCGAGGCCTGGGCCACGGCCCAGGGCCAGGCCCCCTTCCGGGGCCGGCAGCTCCATGACTGGCTCTATGCCAAGGGGGCCCGCAGCCTGGAAGCCATTTCCGTGCTGCCCAAGGGTTGGCGCGAAGCCTTAACGAACGAGCCTCCCCCTGGGGCCTTCGATTGGAGCGGCCGTTCGCGGGAATTGCACCGCAGTGTGGCCCGTGATGGCACCACCAAATTGTTGCTGGCTACCAGCGATGGCCTCAGCATCGAAACCGTGGGCATTCCGGCCTCGGACCGGCTCACCGTTTGCGTCAGTACCCAGGTGGGCTGTCCGATGGCCTGCCGTTTCTGCGCCACCGGCAAGGGCGGCCTGCAGCGTTCATTGGCCGTACACGAGATCGTTGACCAGGTCCTCAGTGTGCGCGAGGTGATGGAGCAACGGCCCAGCCACGTGGTGTTCATGGGCATGGGAGAGCCGCTGTTGAATATTGATGCCGTACTCTCGGCGATCGATTGTCTTTGTCGGGACTTGGGCATGGCCCAACGGCAAATCACAGTGAGCACCGTTGGCGTGCCCCACACGCTGCCGACCCTGGCGGAGCGGTCCCTAGAACGTTTGGGGCGGGCCCAGTTCACCTTGGCGGTGAGTTTGCATGCCCCCGATCAGCGCTTGCGCGAGGAGCTCATTCCCACGGCCCGGGCCTATCCGCTCGAGCATCTGTTGGAGGATTGCCGCCGTTATGTGACGATCACGGGCCGGCGGGTGAGCTTTGAATACATCCTGCTGGGGGGGCTCAATGACCAGCCCCGCCATGCCGTCGCCCTGGCCCAGTTACTGCGGGGCTTCCAGAGCCATGTCAATTTGATCGCCTACAACCCGATTGAGGAGGAAGAGTTTCAACGCCCCAATCCTGCGGCGGTCGAGGCCTTCCGCCGGGCCCTGGAGCAGCGCCACATTGCCGTGAGTGTGCGGGCCAGTCGCGGTTTGGATGCCGATGCGGCCTGCGGCCAGCTGCGGCGACGTCTGGGGGGCAGTCTCGAACCGGCCCAGCCCGGCCGGGTCTAACCATCCAGCTTGAGTAGAAATTCGGTTGGATGGTTAAGTCAAATCCCGGCTGGGATCGAAGGCGCCCTTGACCCCATCCCCATGCCATGGCGTTAGCCAGGCCATCAAGAGGAACGCCGGTAGGGAGGCCGCCGCGGTGAGCAAAAAGAAGCTGCTCCAGCCGATCCCTTCTGCTACGAAGCCCGCCTGGCCCGAGAGCACCGAGCGGCTGAGGGCGTAAACCCCGGAGAGGAGGGCGTACTGGGTGGCCGAAAAACGGGGGTTGCACAGGCCCATGAGCAGGGCGACGAATGCTGCCCCCACCAGGCCGCCGCCGAGGTTCTCCAGACCCACCGCCAGCAGCAGGCCGGTGCTGTCTCCGTGGAACTGGGCGAGGGCCCAGTAGCCCAGGTTTCCAGCTGCCCCGACCAGGGCAAACAACCAGAGGCAGCGGTTCAGCCCCAGCCTGCTGAAAAGGAGGCCGCCCAGGATCGTGCCCACAATCGTGGCGCCGATGCCCCAGCCCGCTAGGACGGAACCGACCACGGCCGGCGAGAAGCCCTGCTGGATTAAAAACGGCACTGCCATGACGTTCAGCAGGCCGTCGGGCCACCGGTAGAGCAACACCAGTGCCAGCAGCATCACGGCCCGCCCGCCGCCGGTGCGATGCAAGAACTCCCGAGCCGGACCGACCACCGCCTGGCGCAGGCTGTCGACCTGGTGCCCAATCGGCGGCAGTTTCGGGGCCGTGAGGGTGAAGGGCACCACCAGCAGCATCAGGGCAGCCGATCCCAGAAAGGCCAGGGGCCAGCCGTAGCGGCTCGCCAGGATGAAGCCCCCAGCTCCGACGGCGAGCATGGCGCCGCGGTAGCCCAGGTTGGTGGCGGCGGCCCCGGCTCCCCGTTCCGGCTCCGGCAGCAGATCGGTGCGGTAGGCATCCACCACGATGTCCTGGCTGGCGCTGACCAGGGCCAGGGCCACGGCCATCACACCGATCGCCGTGAGGCTGGTCGAATCCTGGCCGGGCCTGAGCCACGCCATGGCGGCGATTAGGGCCACGAGCAGCAGCTGCAAGACCAGTAACCAGCCACGCCTTCGGTCGGGCCAGGGGATCGGCCAGCGATCCAGCAGCGGCGCCCACAGCATCTTCAGGGTGTAGGGCAGCTCGGCGTAGGCCAGCAAGCCGATCAGGCCCAAGGGCACCCCGCTGGCGGCGAGCCAGCCCTGCAGCAGCTTGGTGCCCACCATGTAGGGCGTACCGCTTGCGACCCCCTCGGCGGCGACGGCGGTGAGGCGTCTCCAGGTGCCGGCCGGCGGGACGGGCTCGGGGGGCATCGCAGCTGGCTCAGTTCGGCAAACCCTAGGGATGGAGGTTCGATGGGCCCGTGCTCGCTTCCCCGCGTCTTGGTGCCGGGTCCCTGCCCTTGCCCTGTGGGCCCCATCAGCGATCCCCTAGGGGCCATGCCAACGGGGTGGAGATGGGCCCCTGCGCGCCGCCTACTGGCTGCTGTCCCCTAGCCCACCGCTCTCCCGCCACAATGGGGCTTCTGAGTGCCTAGCCCCTTGCAATTTTTCCGTTCAACCCTGTTGCCGGCGGCGATCGTTGTGCTGTTTGGCCTGGCCCTGTTTGCGGTGAGTGCCCGCATCTGGCTGCCGGGGGACATGGCCGCTCCCGCTCCCCTCTCCTGAGCCATCGACGGGACCCATCGGCCTAGGCCAGGGGGCCAGGCCCGCTCTGGCTTTTACGATCTGTTGATGGCGGACTCCCTGCACCCGTTCTCCCACAGCCCGGCCGAGCTGGCCCTGGACCCGGAGGTCTTGGCTTCCGAGCTTGCGGAGGAGCTGCTTGGCGATCCCCTCGATGACCTGGAGATCGACGCTGCCCAGCCCGATCTGGCGGCCGAATGCGACCTGGGCTTGGAACTCCTCCAGGGCAGTTCGGACGAACGGATGCAGGGCCTGAGGATCTTTTGTGAGTACCGCGACCCCCGGGCCCCGGACCAGTTGATGCCCTTGCTGGGGGCCAGTTGCCCGATTCAGCGCATGAGCGCCGTCTACGCCCTGGGCCGCAACCCTGCCCTCCAGGCTGTGGGGCCCCTGCTAGCCCTGCTCCAGAACGACAGCAATGGCTATGTGCGCAAGGCCGTGGCCTGGAGCCTGAGCAGCTACCCGGATGCGCCGGTGATGACGCCCCTGATCCGGGCCCTGCAGAACGACATCGCCGCCGTGCGCCTCTGGGCGGCCAGCAGCCTGGCCGATGCGGGCTCCACGGGCCTGGCCAAGGCTGACCAGGCCGCCGGCCAGTTGCTGGTCAGCCTGCGCATTGATAGCGAGCCGGTGGTGCGCAGCAACAGCGCCTGGTCCCTGGGCCGGCTCTATGGCGACCTGGTGGAGCCGCGGCAACGGGAGGTGGAGCAGGCCCTGGTGGAGGCCCTGCTCCAGGACAGCGATCCCACCGTGCGCGATGAGGCCCGCCTGGCCCTGGAACAACTCGAGGATCCCGAGGTGCTCGAACGGCTCCACACCCTGGTCGATGAGGGGCTGCTCAGCTAGTTGCGTCCGCCTTGGGCTGGGCTGCTCTTGGGCTGAATCAGGTCTACCGATCGGAGGACTTGGAGCGGAGCGTGCCAAGGGGGAGGTGGCGAGCCCATCGGGTTTGGAGCCTCACCAACAAGGCACCGCGGTTAGCATCCAAGCCACTGAGGGCACCTGTGGCATGGGCCAGCAATCGATTCGTTACCGCATCCTGGCCAATGGCCGGGTTGAGGAGGAGGTGATCGGCGTCCAGGGAGCTGCTTGCCAGGCCCTCACCGGCGTGATCGAGGCCAGCCTGGGAACCGTGCTCTCCTCCCGCCCCACCGCCGAGGCCTATGGCCAGGATGCCGTGACCAGCCTCCATCAACAGGCTTCGCTGCAGCAGCAATCCACCTAGGGCAAGCCCCCTCCCCGTCCGTTTGAGCCCTGCTCCTGGAGCCCGCCCACTGGCCCAGAGCACCCTTCCCCCCTAAGTCGTTCTCCTGAGGGTCCCCCGATGTCCCACTTCAGCACCATCAAGACCGAACTGCGCGACCGTGGCGCCCTGATCGAGGCCCTGCGCGACCTGGGCCACGAGCCCAGCGAGGGTGAGCGGCCGGTGCGGGGCTATCGCGGCCAGACCGTCATTGCTGATCTGGCCATCGCCCAGGCCGAAGGCACCGATATCGGCTTCCGCTGGAACGGCGCCACGGGCAGCTATGAGCTGGTGGCCGATCTCGAGCTCTGGAAGCAGCCCGCCCCGGTGGAGCGCTTCCTGGCCCGGCTGTCCCAGCGCTATGCCCTGCGCACGATCCTGGCGGCCACGGCCCAGGAGGGCTTCCAAGTGAGTGAGCAACAGCAGGCCGCTGATGGCAGCATCGAACTGGTTGTGACCCGCTGGGACGGCTAGGCCCCCAGACCATTCCGCCCCAGGCGAACCCGCAGCTAACGATCCAGCAGCAGCCCATCCTGCAGCAGCCCATGGCCGGCCCGATCAATCCTTCCCTTGCTTTCCAGGCCAGCGCCAGTCCGCCCGGCGGGCCAACCGGATCGGAGCCCCTGCTGGGCGGTGCATTGCGCCAAAAGGCGGTTTGGGTCGATGAGGCCGTCTGCATCGGCTGCCGGTATTGCACCCATGTCGCCAGCTTGACCTTCCTGGTGGAGCCCCTCTGGGGCCGTTCGCGGGCCCTGCGCCAGGATGGCGACAGCACTGAGTTGATCCAGGAGGCGATCGACACCTGTCCGGTGGATTGCATCCATTGGGTGGCCTACGAGGAGCTCCCCCGGCTCGAGGCCCAGCTGGCTAACCAGGAGATCCAGCCCCTCGGTTTGCCCTCCCCTGCCCGAGTCAAGCGGAGCCTGCCGCGCCCCTGAGCCGCCTTGGCCGCCCCCCTAGTGCCGATTCCCACCCGCCGCTTCGGCCGCACCGAGCTGGCCATGCCGCTGCTGTCCTTGGGGGGCATGCGCTTTCAGCAGAGCTGGAGTGACCTGCCGGCCGACCAGATCACCCCGGAGAGCCAGGCCAACCTGCGGAGCACCCTGGAGCGGGCCGTGGCCAGCGGCCTGCACCACATCGAAACGGCTCGCCATTACGGCACCTCCGAGCGCCAGCTGGGCTGGTTATTGCCCGAGTGCCCTGATCCTGAGCGCCTGCTCCAGACCAAGCTGCCGCCCCAGGAGGATCCGCTTCGCTTTGAAGCCGAACTCCGCCTCAGTTTCGAGCGGCTCGGGCTCGATCGCCCTGGTTCCCCTGGCCGGATCGACCTGCTGTCAATCCACGGCATCAACCAGCCCAAGCACCTGGACCAGGCCCTGCGGCCCGGCGGCTGCCTGGAGGTGGCCCGGCGCTGGCGGGACCAGGGACGGATCGGCTCGGTGGGTTTCTCCACCCATGCCCCCCTGCCCCAGATCCTGGAGGCGATTGGAAGCGACCGCTTCGATTTCATCAACCTGCACTGGTACCTGATCCGCCAGGACAACGCCGCCGCAATCGCGGCGGCCCGTCGCCACGACATGGGCGTGTTCCTGATCAGTCCCACCGACAAGGGCGGCCACCTGCACAGCCCCTCCCAGCGCCTGCTGGAGCTCTGCGCCCCCTGGCATCCGATCGTGGTCAACGACCTGTTTTGCCTCAGCTGGCCGGGGGTGCACACGATCAGCGTGGGTGCGGCCAGGCCCAGCGATTTCGACCTGCATCTGCAGGCGGTGGGGCTGCTGGCCCAGGCCCCTGAGCTCCTGCCGCCGGTGCTGGAGCGCCTGGAGCGCGCCCGCGTCGAGCGCCTTGGTGAGGCCTGGCTCGCTAGCTGGCAGCAGGGCCTGCCCGCTTGGCAGGACACGCCGGGGGGCATCAACCTGCCAACCCTGCTCTGGCTCCACAACCTGCTCCAGGCTTTTGACCTGGAGGCCTACGGCCGGGCCCGTTACGGCCTGTTGGGCTCCGGCGGCCACTGGTTTCCCGGCGCCAACGCCGATGCCCTCGATGACACGGTGAGCGAAGCCGAGCTCCTGGCGGTGCTGGGCGAGAGCCCCTGGGCCGCCGCGATTCCGCCGATCCTGCGCCAGTTGCGCCAGCGCCTGGGCGGTGCCCCCAGCCAGCGTCTCTCAAGCGCTGACTGAG
>CAMAVE010000032.1 GCA_945861595.1 Synechococcus sp. UW140 | reverse complement strand
GGCCGCAATCCAGATCGCATCGGTGGACTGGTGGGGCCGGGCGCCATGGCCGCCCTCGCCCAGCACCTCCACCTCCAGCTCGCCGGCGGCAGCGGTGAGGCTGCCGGTGCGCACGCCAATCGAGCCCACCGCCAGGCTCGGGAACACGTGCAGGCCAAAGAGGGCGTCCACCCCCTCCATGGCCCCATCGGCCACCATCCAGGCCGCCCCTTCGGCCGTTTCCTCCGCCGGCTGGAACAACAGCCGGATTCGGCCGCTGAGCCGGGCCGCCAGGGGCGCCAGCAAGCGCGCAACCCCCAGGCCCACGGCGCTATGCAGGTCATGGCCGCAGGCATGCATCAGGCCCTGGCGGGTGGAGGCCCAGGCGACGCCCGTGCGCTCCTCCACCGGCAGGGCGTCCATGTCCACCCGCAGGGCCACCAGCGGCACCCCAGGTCCCTCGGGCCCCAGCTCCGCCAAAACACCCGTACGGCCCACCGCCTCGTGCACCCGCCAACCGAGGGCACGCAGCTCGCCGGCGACCAGGGCAGCGGTCTGCTGTTCCTGGCCGCTCAGTTCCGGGTGGGCGTGGAGGTGGCGCCGCAGGGCGATCAAATCGGGCAGGGCCGCCACCAGGGCGGCTTCTAGGCCAAACGTGTGCCAAAGCTCGTTGCCGGAGAGCCCGGGCTCGGGGCTAGGCCCCTGGTGGCGGTCCTGGGGGCTGGTCTGGAGCTGGGCCTGGGCGGCGGCGGTCATCGGCTGGCCAGGGCGAGGAAATTCCCGAGGGCGTGCACCGGCTCCGGAGGCCAGCGCCGGATCTGGGATAACCATTCTGGCTGGCGGTAGCGGGGATCGAGCCCGGAGGCTGCCGCCCAATGGCTCTCCGCCTCACCGGCAGCGCCCCGTTGCCAGAGCAAGGCCGTGAGGCCAGCCCGGGCATCGGCGAAGAGGGGATAGCGGCGGATCAGATTGCGCAGCTGCCGTTCGGCCTCCTCCAGGTCGCCCAGCTGGAAGGCGGCCAGGGCGGCACTGGAACGGGCCATCGCAAAGCTGGGCCGCGCATCGGCCGCCGCCGTGAAGCTCGCCCGGGCCGCCGGCCAGTCGCCGCGGGAGCCCTGCACGTTGCCGAGGTTGTAAAGGGCGGAGGCCTCGGCGGGATCGCGCTCCAGGATCCAGCGGTAATCGGCCTCGGCGGCGTCCCACTGGCCCAGGGACTCTTCGGCAGTGCCGCGGTTGAGATGGGGATCGGCCTGCTCTGGATCGAGGGCGATGGCCCGGCCCTGGTTGACGATGGCGGCCTGGGGATCGCCCAGGGCCAGGGCCACGTTGCCGCGGTTGCTCCAGGCCGCCGCATCGCCGGGAGCCAGCTCCAGCACCTGGTCCCAGAGGGGCAGGGCGTCGCCAAAGCGGCCGTCGCGGCTGGCGCTGAGCGCCTGGTCGAAGAGCTGGGGCAGGCTCAACTGCACCACCAGAAACACCGCCAGCAGGGAAGCGATCACGCCGCTTCCTCGCCCAGGGCCAGGTGGGCGCGGCCAGCTTCGGTAATCACCCGGCCCCGGGGCGTGCGTTGCAGCAAGCCCTGTTGCAAGAGGAATGGCTCCACCACCGCCTCCAGGGTGGCGGAATCCTCGCCCAGGGCAGCGGCCAGGGTGTCAAGGCCCACGGGGCCGCCGCCGTAACCCTCCTGCAGAAGGGTTAACAGGCGCCGGTCGCTGGCATCGAGGCCGCGGCCATCAACCCGATGCAGGCTGAGGGCCTGATCCACCAGGGCGGCGCCGATGCGGCCATGGCCCCCCACGGACGCCACATCGCGCACCCGCCGCAACAAGCGGTTGGCAATCCGGGGGGTGCCGCGGCAGCGGCGCGCCACCTCCAGGGCGGCGGCACCATCAAGGTCCACCTGCAACAGCCCGGCGGCCCGCACCACGATGGCCTGGAGGTCCTCCAGCCCGTAGAACTCGAGCCGCTGGATCAGGCCGAACCGATCACGCAGGGGCGAGCTGAGCGAGCCGGCCCGGGTGGTGGCGCCCACCAGGGTGAAGGGGGCGATCTCGAGGCTGCGGGTGCGGGCGGTGGTGCCCTTGCCGACGGTGAGGTCGAGGCGGAAATCCTCCATGGCCGGATAGAGGATCTCCTCGGCCACCCGGTTCAGGCGGTGGATCTCATCGATAAACAGGAGTTCTTGGGGCTGGAGGTTGATCAGCAGGCCGACGATGTCGCGGGGGCGCTCCAGGGCGGGCGCACTGGTGATGCGGCAGCGCACCCCCAGTTCTTCGGCCAGCACCAGGGCCATGGTGGTTTTGCCCAGGCCCGGTGGGCCGTAGAGCAGCACGTGGTCAAGGGCTTCTTGGCGGGCCAGGGTCGCCTCCACAGCAATACCCAGCACCTGCTTGAGCTCCCGTTGGCCGATGTAGTCGGCCAGGCGGCGCGGCCTGAGACTGTCCTCCCGCAGGATTGGCGGCTCGACTCCCGCCTCATTCGTGGCCCCAGCTGAGGCCCCAACTCCGCCCTCGACGCCGAGGCCTGGGCTGGGGTGGTTGCCGGGGCTGAAGGCCAGACCATCGCCGGGCAGGGGCGCTGGATCGACCAACCGCTGCTTCAGGCGGGAGGTCTGCGCCAAAGAGCCTGCCCCCGAACCCGCCGCTGCGCCGGCCTTGGCGGCTGCGTCGCCAGGTTTTGACCGGCCGGAGCGGGCCGCGCCGGAGCCGGAGGAAACGATCGCCATGGGGCGAGGGTACCGGGGGCTCCCTAGGGTCGGAAGATCCTGGAGGCAAGGTCACAGCGGCGATGGCGAAGGGCGGAAGCAAGAGCGCCGCCAAGGCGAAGCGGGATGCCGCCAACAAGTTGCTGGCGGACAACCGCATGGCGCGCCACCAATACGAGATCCTCGAAACCCTGGAAACGGGAGTGGAACTGCTCGGCACCGAGGTGAAATCGATCCGGGCCGGCCAGGTGAACCTGCGCGATGGCTTCTGCCTGATCCGCAATGGCGAGATGCAGCTGCACAACGTGCACATCTCGCCCCACAGCCATGCCGGCCGCTACTTCAACCACGATCCGCTGCGGGTGCGCAAGTTGCTGGCCCACCGGCGCGAGATCGACAAGCTGCGTGGCGCCCTCGACCAGAAGGGCCTCACCCTGATCCCCCTCAACGTGCACCTCAAAGGCTCCTGGATCAAGCTGACGATTGGCCTGGGCAAGGGCCGCAAGCTCCATGACAAGCGCCAGGAGGAGCGGCGCAAGCAGGACGTGAAGGAAACCCGGGCCGCCATCGCCAGGCTCTGAGGGCCAGGGCTCGGGCCTGGCACGATCGCCTGCTGGCCAGAACCAGGCCGCCTCAGTTGGTTGAGGTCGGTGCGGCGGGTGGGGCGGGAGGCGTTGAGGGGGAAGACGGACTCGACGGGCTGGAGGTGGGAGCAGCCTCCTGGCCTGGGGTGGCACTGCCAGACCCAGGGCCCGGGAGCGGGTTAGCGCCCTGGGGCAGCACCGGCGCCATGACGCCGGCGGGGCGCAGCACTGGATCGGCCCGCAGCGAGAGGGTGAGCATGGCTGGGGCCACGCCCGTGTTGGTGACCAGCACCTGCACCGGCGAGCGGCCCACCTTGGCCAGGCTGACGACGCGCAGGGGGCCCTGACCCTCGAGCACGCTGCCATCGGCGCCGAACACGGTCATCTGCATCAGCGGCGAGCCGTTGACCCCCAGCACCAGGCGACTATCAGGCGGCAGGCGGATCGGGAACAGGCGGGCGCCGCCTGCGGCCACCTCGGCGGACACCACCCCCATCTGGCCCAGGGCCGCCTGGATCGGTTGGATCTGCACCCCACCCAGCACCTGCTCGGCGGCCGCGTACCAGAGCTGGCGGAAGGGCTCGGGCGGAATGCCCCCGCCGGATCGGCCCGGCAGCAGGTTCTGGGCACTGCCGGACACCAGTTGCTGCAAGACATCACTGCTTAGACCCTGGGCCACCAGGCCCGATTGGCGCTTGTCCCAGTCACCGCCGCTGAAGCTGCTGAGCCGGGTGCGGATCTCCAGGGGCAACTGCTCCACCCGACTGATCCATTCCTCGGCCAGGCCATTCCAAACCTTGCGCAGGGGGGCATCGTCGAGGGAATCGCTGGGCAGGCGGCCGCCCCGTTCCGGGTACTGGGCCAGCAGGCTGGCATCCACCAGCTTGAGGAACCAGCCCCGGTCGATCTGGAGGGCCCGCAGGCGATTAAGAAGTTGCTGGCGCTGGTCCACCTCGGTGGGCGGCAAGGAGGCCGGCAACTGGAGCGGATTGCTGGCGTCATTGGCGTTGGGGGCCTTGCCGCGGCCCAGCAGCAGCCAGCCCAGGGCCGTGCCCACCACGGCCGACAGCACCAGGGCCAACACCACCGGCCAAAGGCGACCTTCGGCCGCAGCCTCCTTTTCCTCCTGGCGGGCCCGCAGGTTGACCGGCGGGGCCGCCTGCTCTCGGCCCGCCGCCTGGGCCTTGGCCAGGGCCCGGGCTGCTGCCGCGGCCCGGGCATGGGGGCTGGGGGAATCCGCGCTGGCGGCCGGACCCTGGATCCCAGGGTCCGGCACGGGGCCTAGAGCCTCCCCACCTTGGGGCCGGATGTCGCCCGGGCTGGCGTCTGGAGTGGGGGAAGGGGCCGTTGGGGTGGCGGAGACCGCTGCTGGGGAATGGGCGGGCTCGGCCAGGGGCTGGGGCACCAGCACCACCGTGCGATCGGCCCGGGCCACCGGACCCGTGCTCTCCGGCATTGCCAGCTGTTGGATGGCCCCTAGGGCCTGGCCAGCGGAGGCAAACCGCTGGCCAGGATCCTCGGCCAGCAGGCGCCCCAGGGCCGCCGCCAGGGCCGGTTCGGCATCAAGGCTGGCCGGCCAGCGCCAGGCCAGGGACACCGGATCGAGCAGGGCGGCGGGTTCTTCTCCGGAGAGCAGCACCAGGGCCACCACGCCCAGGCCATACAGGTCCATCCAGGGCTCGGCCGGGGCACCAGCCACCAACTCCGGCGGCCCGTAGCCCGGGGTCACGCCAGCCGCGGCGGCGACACCAACCCCTGGGGCTGCCCCAGGGGCGCCCCCAGCACCAGCGGCGACGACACTGCCGCGCACCAGGCCGAAATCGAGTAACACCGGCAGGCCATCCCGTTCGCGGCGCAACAGGTTGGCGGGGGTGAGGTCGCCATGGATCAGGTCCTGGCTGTGCAGTACCGCCAACACCGGCAACAGCTGGCGCAGCAGCAACACCACCTCTCCGGCCCCGAAGACCAGCTGGCGCTGGCGACGGGCCGCCTGTAGGTCGGCGTAGGTGCGGCCCTCCTGCCATTCCCGCGGCAACCACACCTCACCTCCCGCCTCGATCAGGGCTCCGAAGCGGGGCACCTGGGGATGGAGCACCCCCTGGAGCCGGCCCCAGACCTGGCGCAGGGCCTGCTGCTGGGGCCCTGGTGAGAGCTGGCGCAACACCATCGGCGCCCCACCCGCCAACTGGTCACTGGCGCGCCAGAGCACTCCCTGGCCATCGCGGGACAATTCCGCCTCAAGCCGATAGCGCTCGGCGATCAGCTGGCCTACCGCCACCTGGCTCATGGCTCTCTCTTGGCTGGCTGGGCCAGGGAAGGGTGGCGCTCAGGTTGCTGCAAACCCTTCCCTGCCAGCCAGTCGGCGTCATAAAGCCGTGACCGATAGCGATCACCGCTATCGCACAGGACCGTGACAATTGTGTGGCCCGGACCCAGCCGCCGGGCCGTTTCGACCGCCGCCGCCACGTTGATCCCCACCGAGCCCCCCAGGAACAGGCCCTCCTGCCAAAGCAGGCCATAGATCGTGTTGAGGGCGTCCTGGTCGCTGACGCGCACGGCATCGTCGATCGGGGCCCCCTCCAGGTTGGCGGTGATCCGGCTGTTGCCGATGCCCTCGGTGATCGAGCTGCCCTCGAGGCTGAGCTCCCCCTGCTTCACCCAGGCGTAGAGGGCGCTGCCATGGGGATCGGCCAGCACGCAGCGCACCTGGGGGTTTTGCTGCTTGAGGTAGAGGGCCACGCCGGCGTAGGTGCCGCCGGTGCCCGTGGCCGCCACCCAGGCATCCACCTTGCCATCGGTTTGGTCCCAGATCTCCGGGCCGGTGCTGTTGAAGTGGGCCCGGCGGTTGGCCAGGTTGTCGAACTGATTGGCCCAAACGGCGCCGGGGGTTTCGGCGGCGATCCGGCCCGAGAGCTTCACATAGTTGTTGGGGTCCCGGTAGGGAACCGCCGGCACGGTGCGCACCTCGGCGCCGAGGCTGCGCATCAGGCCGATCTTCTCCGCCGACTGGGTGTCGGGAATCACAATCAGGGCCCGGTAGCCACGGGCGTTGCAGAGGTGGGTAAGGCCGATGCCGGTGTTGCCGGCCGTGCCCTCCACCACCGTGCCCCCGGGGGCCAACAGCCCCTGCTCCTCGGCCTCCAACAGGATGCCCAGGGCGGCCCGGTCCTTGACCGAGCCGCCGGGATTCATGAATTCGGCCTTGCCGAGGATCTCGCAGCCGGTGAGCTCGCTGAGGGCGTTGAGCCGAATCAGGGGGGTATGGCCAACCGCGCCGACAAAACCGGGTGTAATCCCCCCCATGGCGCTGGCCTAACGATGGCGTGAACTGGTGCGGCGATCGTAGGGGCGGCTGACGCCCGAACCGAAGGCTTCTAGGGTCATGCCAGACACTCCGCGCTGATGCCCCGGTCTCCCACCGCCACGGGTCTATTGCCGCGGCTGCGGGAGATCCGGTCGGCCAGCGAGGCCCTGATCGCCCCTCTGGAGCCGGAAGACCTCTGCCTGCAGGGGATGGCCGATGCCAGTCCGCCCAAATGGCACCTGGGCCACACCAGCTGGTTTTTTGAGGAATTCCTGCTCAAGCAGCCAGAGCTCTCGGCCCTGGTGGCCCCCTACGAGCCCTCCGACAGCCGCTGGGGCTACCTGTTCAATTCCTATTACGACGCCGTTGGCGCCCGCCATCCCCGGCCCGAGCGGGGCCTGCTGACCCGGCCGGGGATCGGGGAGCTCCTGGCCTGGCGCCAGCGGGTCAGCGCCGCCCTGGAGCGCCTGCTGGAACGGCTAGATGGGCTCGATCCCCAGCAGGCGGCGGCGCCCCTGGCCCTGGTCGAGCTGGGGCTGCAACACGAGCAGCAGCACCAGGAGCTGCTGCTGATGGACCTGCTGGATGGCTTCAGCCGCAATCCGCTCGAACCCAGCTACAGCCTCGCCAGTGATGGCCCGGAAAACCGTTTCGAGGCGAGTTATCGCCAGGGAACGGAGCCTGGCCAGACCTCCGCGTGGCTGGACCACCCCGGGGGCCTGGTGGCGATCGGCCAGCCGCAGGGCGAGGTCGGCCCAGACCCATCCCTCGGCAGCTTCCATTTCGATAACGAGGGCCCCCGTCACCGCGTCTGGCTCGAACCCTTCGCAATCGCCCGCCAACTGGTGAGCAACGGCGCCTATGGGGCCTTCATCGCCGATGGCGGCTACCGACGGCCCGAGCTGTGGATGAGCGAAGGCTGGACCGTGGCCAACCAGCGGGGCTGGCAGGCCCCGCGCTACTGGCGCGGCGACTGGGAATTCACCCTGGCCGGGCGCCGGCCCCGCCACCCTGAGGCGCCTGTGCGCCATCTCAGCTGGTTTGAGGCCGACGCCTTCGCCCGCTGGTCTGGGGCGCGGCTACCTAGCGAAGCGGAATGGGAGATCACCGCCCCAGGGCTGACCGAGGCCCAAGGGCTGCTGTGGCAATGGACGGCCAGCCCCTATCGGCCCTATCCGGGCTTTGTGACCGCCGCCGGCGCCGTCGGCGAATACAACGGCAAGTTCATGACCTCCCAGTTCGTGTTGCGGGGTAGCAGCTTCCTCACCCCCGCCGGCCATGGCCGGCTGACCTACCGCAACTTCTTCGCCCCTTCCAGCCGCTGGATGGCCGCGGGCCTGCGGCTAGCCCGGGGGGGCGAACCCCAGTGAAGGACCCCGAGACAGTCCCAGGGCCCCTCCCAGGGGCGCTGGATCTGGGCAGCTGCGATGCCGGCAGCCTGAACGGGAGCAGCCGGGATGGGCCCAGCCTGGCCGGTCCTGAAGTGATTGATCTGCACCCGGCGCCGGCGGACATGGAGCGCCTGGTGATCGAGGGGCTCAGCCGCGAGCCGAAGCAACTTCCCGCCTGGTTCCTCTACGACGACGAGGGCTCCAGGCTGTTTGAGCTGATCTGCGAGCAGCCCGAATACAGCCTCACCCGCACCGAAACCGCCCTGCTTGAACGGGAGGCCCCTGCCATCGCCGCGGCCCTGGGCCAGGGCGTGCTCGTGGAATTCGGCGCAGGCAGTGCCCGCAAGGTGGGCCCCCTGCTGGACGCCATGGCCCGCCAGGCGGCCCCGGCGACCCACCCCTCGCCTAGTGCGCCGCCTGAGCAGCCGGCCTACGTGGCCCTCGACATCAGCGCCAGCCACCTGCAGGAGGCCTGCGACCGCCTGCAACGGCGCCATCCCCAGGTGCCCATGCTGGGCATCTGCTGCGACTACAGCCAGCTGGAGGCCCTGCCCAGCCACCCTTTGCTCAATGGCCAGGCCCACCTGGGCTTTTTCCCCGGCAGCTCCCTGGGCAACTTCGAACCGTCCGCGGCCCAGGAGCTGCTGGCCCAGTTCCGGCGCCTACTGGGCCCCGGCGGCAAGTTGCTGATCGGCATCGACCAGCCGAAATCCAGGGAGCGACTTGAGGCCGCCTACAACGATCAAGCCGGTGTGTCGGCCGCCTTTGCCCGCAACCTGCTGAACAGGCTGAACCGGGATCTGGCGGGCGACTTCAACCCCCAAGCCTTCCGCTATCGGGCCCGCTGGCAGGCAGCTGAAAGCCGCATCGAAATGGCCCTGGTGAGTGATGGGCCCCAACGGGTGCAGCTGGCGGGCCAGAGCTGGACCTTTGCCAGCGGCGAGGCCCTGATCACGGAAACCAGCGCCAAGTACACCGCCGAGGCCTTCCTCGCCCTGGCCGCTCCGGCCGGTTGGCAGGGGGCGGCCCGCTGGAGCGACCCAGATCACGACCTGTGTCTGCACCTGCTGGTGCAGGCAGACTGAGTCCAATCGCCCCAAGCCCATGTCCCGGGAAGAGCAACGCCAGGCGGTGCGCCAGATGCGCGAGACCCTGATCGAGCAGCTGGAGGCCCTCTACCGCGACGCCTTCGACCAGCTCACAACCCAGAACTTGGGCGAAGGGGGCATCGCCCGGCTCACCCAGCTGCTGCTGCGCTCCAGGGAAGCGGCGATCACGCCCCTGCAGGAGGAGATCGAAGCTCCCCTGATCACCCGGGCCCCGGAGCCGTCGGCATGAGCGCCAGCGCCGGGCCGGGCCCAGGGAAGACCTCAGGAACGAACTCAGGAACAGGCACGGGCCCGGCGGGCTGGTTCGAGCAACTCGAAGCCCAGCTGGAGCGCCAACTGGAAACCTTTCTGGCCGCCAATCCGGCCCAGGAGGCCCTGCTGCAGGAGCAGGAACTGCAGGAGAAGCAGCAACGGCTCAAGCGCCGCCGCCTGGAGCTGCAGGGCCAGGCCGACCAGGCGCGCACGAGCCTGCTGGCGCTGGTGAGCGAGATCAACCAGTGGCAACAACGGGTGCAGCGGGCCCGCGATGCCAGCGCTGGCGACCTGGCCGCCCGGGCCGAGCAACACCTGGGCCAACTGATGGGCCAGGGCCGCGACCGCTGGCAGGCCCTCACCGAACTGGGCCGCTCCTTCGAGGCCGTGGAAGTTGAGCTGGAGCAGCTGGCCCGCCAGGCCCCTGCGCCCCCCCAGGCTTCAGGGAGAGCGCGGGCTGGGGGGGCGCAGGGCTCCCAGGCGCAGGGCGGATCCGAGCCCGAACCCCTCGACCAGGCCTGGGCCGCCTTTGAGGCCCAGCAGGCCCTTGAGGACCTCCGTCGCCGCCAGGGCTGAAAGCCATGGGATTTCTGCTCTCGAAACTGGTGCCCCTGGCCCTCTACCCCCTGGGTCTGGGCCTGCTGCTGCAACTCAGTGGCCAGCTGGGCCAGGCCCGCCGCCGCCGCTGGGGGGCCTGGCTCTCGGGTGGCGGCATCGCCCTGGTCTGGCTGCTGGCCATGCCCTGGACCAGCCGGCAATTGATCTGGGGCCTGGAGGATCGCAGCGCCGCCCTCACGCCGAAGCCGATCCCCACGGCCGATGCGGTTGTGGTGCTGGGTGGGGGCCTGCGGCCGGCCCTGGCCCCCCGCCAGGGGGTGGAGGTGGCGGAAGGGGGCGACCGGCTGCTGACCGGCCTGCGGCTGCTGCGCCAAAACAAAGCCCCGCTGCTGGTAACCAGCGGTGGGCGGGTCAGTTTCACGGCAGCCGATCCCGCCCCGCCCGAGGCCTTCTGGGCCCGCGACCTGGCCCTGGAACTGGGGGTGCCAGCCAAGCGGATCCTCACCAACCCCGGCTCCCGGACCACCGCCGAAGAGGCCCGGGATATCGGCGAGCTCGGCCGTTCACGCCATTGGCGGCGGATCCTGCTGGTGACCAGCGCCTTCCACCTGCCCCGGGCCCTGGCAACCTTTCGGCAACGCAGTGGCCTGGAGGTGATCCCCGTGGCCTGCGATTACCAGCTGCCTAGCCGCGCCAACTATGGCCGCCCGACCCTGGGCAACAGCCTCAAAAGCCTGGTGCCCGATGCCGAATTCCTTTATCTGAGCACTGTTGCCTTGAAGGAACACATCGGCCTTTTGGCCTATCGCCTCAAGGGTTGGTCCTGAGGGCTAGCTCGAGGTCTATTTCTTGGGTGCCGGAGGCACCAGGCTGACGCCCTCCGGGGGAGGGGTGGGATCGGGATCGGCGATCAGCATGTGCTGCAACACGATCTCGGGGCGTTCACTATCGCGCCAGCGGATGCGATAGGCGGGCATCTTGGTGCCCCGGCTGGTGGTCTGCTCCACCGGCTCCATCACCCAACCCCGGCGGGACCGTCCCTGCGGGTTGCGCTTCACCACTGGGTCCGCATGCTTGAAGCGGAAACCGACGCGCTCACCGCTCATATTCAGGAGAGCCCCGTGCGGGGAGATTGCCTACTGTGACCAATTATCCCATTGCGTCGGCAGCGGACCTAAGGGCCGGACCGTAGACCCCTTGACAGGGGAGGGGCGGCGCTTTGCTCAGGGCTCCTGGTGCCCCTGGGGCTGCCCTTCTGGCCGCACCTCTGGCCGCAGCAAGGGGAAGGCAATCACGTCCCGAATCGAGGGACTGTCGGTGAGCAGCATCACCAGCCGATCGATGCCGATACCCAGGCCGCCCGTGGGGGGCATGCCCACCTCCAGGGCCTGGAGGAAGTCCTCATCCACACCCTGGGCTTCGAGGTCGCCGGCGGCGCGGCGGTCCTGCTGCGCCTCCAGGCGCTGGCGCTGGTCGACCGGATCGGTCAGTTCGCTGAAGGCATTGGCCGTTTCGCGGCCAACGATGAACAGTTCAAAACGCTCCACCAGGCCCGGCTTGCTGCGGTGGCTGCGGGCCAGGGGCGAGATCTCCACCGGATAATCGGTCACAAAGGTGGGCTGGATCAGGTTCGCTTCCACGGTCTGCTCGAAGGCCTCGTTGAGCAGCCGGCCCACCGAATCGGCCAAGGCCGGAGCCTCGAGCCCCTTTGCCGCCATGGCAGCGGCCGCCTCCTCCCGGCTGGAGTAGGCATTGAAATCAAGGCCGCAGGCCTGCTGTACCAGCTCGTGCATCGTCGCCCGCCGCCAGGGGGGCGTGAGATCGATCTCCGTGCCCTGGTAGGTGATGGTGGTGCTGCCGCAGACCTGCTCACACACCGAGGCAATCAGCTGCTCAGTGAGGTCCATCATGTCGTTGTAATCGGCATAGGCCTGATAGATCTCCACCGAAGTGAACTCGGGGTTGTGGCGGGTGCTGATCCCCTCGTTGCGGAAGATCCGCCCCAGCTCATAGACCCGCTCAAAACCGCCGACCACCAGCCGCTTGAGATGGAGCTCAGTGGCGATCCGCAGGGTGAGGGGTAGGTCGAGGGCGTTGTGGTGGGTTTCAAACGGCCGGGCATCGGCGCCACCGGGCACGCTCTGCAGCACAGGCGTTTCGATCTCGAGGAAGTCGCGCTCATCCAGCCAGCGGCGCATGGCGCTCACCATGCGGGCGCGGCGGCGGAAGGTTTCCCGGGTCTGGGGCGACACGATCAGGTCGAGATAGCGCTGGCGGTAGCGCGTCTCCACATCGGCCAGGCCATGCCACTTATCCGGCAGGGGCTGGAGGCCCTTGGTCAACATCGACCAGGACGTCACCTTCACCGACAGCTCGCCCCGGTCGGTGCGGCGCAGGGTGCCGCGCACCCCGATCAGGTCGCCGGCATCCACCAGGGAGGTGATCTGGGCGAAGTTGCCCGGTGCAGCCGCTGCTTCGGGGCCCGCCGCTCCATCCGCCAAGGCGCCCTCCGTCGGGGCCCCGTCCAGGGTGGCTTTCTCCAGGTAGAGCTGGATCGGGCCGGTCTCGTCGGCGAGGGTGAAGAAGGCCAGCTTGCCCATCACCCGCCGCGTCATCACCCGGCCGGCGACGGCCACCTCGAGGTCGCGCTCTTCCCCGTTGGCCAGGTCGGCATGGTCCTGCTGCAGGGCCGCAGTGCGATGGCTGGGGTCAAAACGCAGGGCATAGGGCCCCTGGCCCAGCTCCGCCAGGGCGCGGGCTTTCTCAAGGCGGGTCTCGCGCAGCTCCGACAAGGCAGCAGGGCTCTCAGATGGGTTCCATCCTGCAGGAACGCAGGGGGCCCAGGTCCGCCAGGCGATCCGCTGGTTTCAATCGCCCAGAACAGATTGGCCAGGATCGGATCAAAAAGGGTGACTGGGGCCGACCACCTAGCCAGCAATCAACCAGCGGCCGCCGCCAGGGCTGGTTCACCCATGCGTTGGGAGGCATAGCCCGTGCCGCGCACGGTGAGGATCAGCTCCGGGTTGCGGGGATCGGGCTCGAGCTTGCCCCGCAGCCGGGCCACGTAGACATCCACCACCCGCAAGTCGGCGGCGCGGCGCGGTGGATAACCCCAGAGCTGCTCAAGGATTTCGGCCCGGGGCACCACCCGGCCGGGCTCGCGGAACAGCAGCTCCAGCAGGCTGAATTCGGTGTAGGTGAGGCCAATGCGCTCGCCATCGCGGGTCACCTGGCGGCGGTTGGTGTCCACCACCAGGTCGCCCACCCGCAACACGCCCTGGCCGGCCGTGACTTCGCGTGGTTCAGCGGCAGCAGAGCCCCGGCCAACCCGGCGCAGGATCGTGGCGATCCGGGCTTCCAGCTCCTTGGGGCTAAAGGGCTTGGGCAGGTAATCGTCGGCGCCCAGATCGAGGCCGGCCACCCGCTCGGTGATGGCATCGAGGGCCGACAGGAAAATGATTGGAACGCAAGATTCGGCCCGTAGGCGACGGCAGACGGCGAAGCCATCCAGCTTCGGCAACATCACATCGAGCACCACCAGATCTGGCTGCTCCTGGTGGAACAGGGCCAGGGCCTGCTCGCCATCCTCGGCGCAGATCACCCGATACCCAGCCAGGTGCAGGCGCATCACCAGCACCCGGCGCACGGCCGCCTCGTCATCAACCACCAACAGGGTGGCCCGATGGTCTCCTTTGGCGGGGGCCTGACCTGCGGGGTAGATCAGGTCCTCGCCAGGGGCGAGACCCAGGTCGGCGGCGTTCAGGCCAGCAGCTGGGGAAGCAAGGCTGGCTTCTAGGGATTCCACGGGGTCCCGGTCCTGATCGGAGCTGTCCTGATTGATAGAACCCTGCTGGCGTAGGGGCTGATCCTCCAGGGACATATCCGGGCCGGGGATGAAGAATCGCAACCATACCCGTTGCGATCAGCGTTTCCCTGGTCTAAAGCCTCGAAAAGAGCAGCAAATCGGGAGACTTAAGGTTTTCTTCGTTTCCTGACAGGCCAGGCCCTGGGGGCCTGTTCAGGGCCAGCGGGCTGTGGCGTAGCTGTTCCATTGGCGCTCGGCCTCGGCCAGGGCCCGATCGCTGCTGATCTGGCCCAGCATGGCCCGTTGCAGCTGGGTATAGATCACGGTCTGCAGCCGCTTGACCCCCGGGCTGGGGGGCACTAACACCTGGGCGTTCTCCAGGGTCTGCACCGACAGCTGCCGGGCCTGGCGCACGAGCCGCCCTTGGGCATCGACGGGCCGCTCCAGGTTTAGGTCCGCCGCCACGGCCTTGAGGGCGGCCCTAGAGGAGGGCAGGACCCGGGCCTGGTTGGCAAAGCGGGCCTGGTTCGGCCCATTGGTGAGGAACAGGGCAAAACTGAGGGCCTCCTTGGGCAGGGCCGTCTGGCGGGAGATCGCCAGGTTCATCACGGCCACGTTGGATTCACCGCCAGGGCCCACCAGGGGGGGGTAGGGGGCCGTCACAGCGGCGACCCCGGGGGCGTTGGTGCCAATCGCCCGCAGATACTCGGCGCCGCTGGCCACCTGGGCCAAATCACCGCTCTGATACAGCTCGATGGCCCGGCGGTAGCCCTGGCTCACCACTTCCCGCGGCAGCAGGCCGCGCCGATAGAGGTCACTCCAGAAGGCAAAGGCGCGGCGGCCGGCCGGGCTGTTGAAGGCGGCCCGGTGGCGGCCATCGAGCAGGGTCACCCCCATCTGCACCATCGACTCCAGCAATTCGGCCGAGTCATCGGGCACCACGGTGACGAACAGGGCGTAGCGGCCGGTGCGCCGTTTCACCGCCTCCGCATAGGCGGGCACCTCGGCCCAGGTGGCGGGCGGCTTGGCGTAGCCGGCCTGGCTGAGCAGCTGGCGGTTGGCCAGGGTGATGCGGGTGGTGAGATACCAGGGCACCGTGTACTGGTGCCGGGTTGGCACGCCCGCCAGCGGCGGACCCTCGCTGCGGCCAGCACCCCAGATCGGGGCGAGATAGCTGCTGGCGGCGGGAGCGGGAAGCAGCGGATCGAGGGGCAGCAGGCCTCCCTTGCTCGCCAGGTTGGCGGCAAAGAGGGGATTGAGATTGACCACATCCGGCGCCGTGCGGGCAAACACCGCCGCCAACAACTTGCGCTCCACCGACCCCCAGGGCAGGTCGACCCAGTGGACTTTGACGCCGGGATGGAGGGCCTCCCAATCGGCAATCACGGCCTGGAGATAGCCGTTGAATTTGGGCGAGAGGTCCAGGGTCCAGAACTCGATCTGCCGTTGGGCTGGCTTCTGCGCCTGGGGAGGGGCCGCACAACCCCCTAGGGCCACGGCCAACGCCAGCCCCAGACCAAGGGGCCATCCCATGCCAAGGGGCCGTCCCAAGCCAAGCTCCTTGGCCAAGAGGAGGTCCTTGCCCAAGCGGAGGTCCCGGCCCAAGACAACAGCCCTGGCCAGGCCAACAACCCGCTCCAAGCCGCCGTCTCGCCCCCGGCAAACGGCCCGGCCTAGGCCAAGCCCGAGGGCCTCCAGCCTGCCGGCCCAACGGGCCCCCAATCGCCTAGGTCCAGCCATGGCCCCAGCTTCGCAGGCCCCGGTGGCAGCAACCCTTCAAGCCCCGCCGACCGGGGGGATGGAACACCCGGGTGAAAGGGTGGAACCTTGGAAGCAAGACGCCCCAACCAGGTGGCGCATCATTGTTTCCACAACCTTCTTGACCAACCCCATGGGCGTGAACTCCGTCACCCTTGTCGGCCGGGCCGGCCGCGACCCCGAGGTCCGCTATTTCGAATCGGGCACCGTGGTGGCCAACCTCACCCTGGCCGTGAACCGCCGCAGCTCCAACGATGAACCGGACTGGTTCAACCTCGAGATCTGGGGCAAGCAGGCCCAGGTAGCCGCCGACTACGTCAAAAAAGGCTCCCTGCTTGGCATCATCGGCTCCTTCAAGCTCGACCGCTGGACCGATCGGACCAGCGGCGAGGAGCGCACCAAGCCCGTGGTGCGCGTCGACCGGCTCGAGTTGCTGGGCTCCAAGCGCGACGGTGACCAGGGCGGCGCTGGCTTCGCCGGGGCTGGCTACGGCGGCGGCGAACCCAGCGAAGAGGAAGTGCCGTTTTGAACCCGTTCTTGGCTGATTAGGGGGTTCTCAACCGCAGGCGGCGCTCAGCTCCCAGCCGAGCGCCGCTTCCAGAGACGCCGCCCCAGGGCCGCGACACCCACAAGCACCACCAAGGCCAGGAAGCCGTTGACGCTGCCCTCCACGGGCTTGATCCAAGCGAGCACCTGCTGCCACTGCTTACCCAAGAGCCAGCCGGCGCTAGTTAGGGCCAGGTTCCAGACCAGGCTTCCGGCCGTGGTCCAAAACAGGAACGGCCCCAGGGGCATCATCTCAATGCCTGCCGGCACGGAGATCAGGGTGCGGATCGCCGGGATCAACCGGCCCCAGAACACCACCGCCGCGCCATGGCGTTGGAACCAGTGGCGTGAATCGTCGAGCTCCTTGACGGAGAGGCCCACCCAGCGGCCATGGCGCTCCACCAGCCCCTTAAGCCGCTGCTCATTCACCAAGCGGCCCAGGCCATACCAGGGCAGGGCCCCGACCACGGTGCCGGCAAGGCCAGCCAACACCACCAGCAGAAAATTGAGCTTGCCCTGGCCCACGTAGAAGCCGGCCAGGGGCATGATCAGCTCCGAAGGAATCGGCGGGATCACGTTTTCCAAAACCATGGCTGCAAAGATGCCGCCATAGCCCCACTGGCTCACCCACTGCTCCACCAGGCCGTTGAGGGGTTGAAGGAATTGCGCCACCTGCGGTTCCACCAGGAATCTGTGTTCGAGTGTGGCCCAGCACCCACCCAGGCTGGCAGCAAAACCGGCTACCTCAGACCACCCAGCCAACCCAGCCCAGCAAAGACCCTCACCCATCCGCCAAGGACAAGGACTGTCCCGGATCAAGGCCGAGTCCGGGCTGCCAGCAAAAAGCCCGGCCTATCGGCCGGGCTTGAAAAGGAGCGATCTGGCTCAGATTTGGACTGATTAACCCTGGGATTGATCGCCCCTGGGACCGCTCAATCCCAGAAGCAAATCCTCAAGAGCCTCAGGTACAAGCCTCAATAGCGGTAGTGATCGGGCTTGTAGGGGCCGGCCACGGGGATATTGAGGTAGGCGGCCTGGGTGTCGCTCAACTCGGTGAGCTTGGCGCCGATTTTCTCGAGGTGAAGGCGGGCCACCATCTCATCGAGGTGCTTGGGCAGCACATAAACCTCCTTGCCGTACTCGTCGCCTTTGGTGAAGAGTTCGATCTGGGCCAACACCTGGTTGGTGAAGGAGTTGCTCATCACGAAGCTGGGGTGGCCGGTGCCACAGCCCAGGTTCACCAGCCGGCCTTCGGCCAGCAGGATGATGCGGTTGCCGTTAGGCAGGACGATGTGATCGACCTGGGGCTTGATGTTGTCCCAGCTGTATTGCTTCAGGGACGCCACATCGATTTCGTTGTCGAAGTGGCCGATGTTGCAAACGATCGCCTGGTCCTTCATGGCGATCAGGTGATCGTGGCGGATCACCTGGAAGTTGCCGGTGGCGGTCACGAAGATGTCGACGTCGCCGACCACATCATCAAGCCGCACGACGCGGTAGCCCTCCATGGCGGCCTGCAGGGCGCAGATCGGATCGATCTCGGAGATCATCACCGTGGCGCCAAGGCCGCGCAGGGACTGGGCCGAACCCTTGCCCACATCGCCATAGCCCAGCACCAGGGCCACCTTGCCGGCCACCATCACGTCGGTGGCGCGCTTGATGCCATCCACCAAGGATTCGCGGCAGCCGTAGAGGTTGTCGAACTTGCTCTTGGTGACCGAATCGTTGACGTTGATCGCCGGGAAGGGCAGTTCACCACTCTTTTGCATCTGGTAGAGACGGGCCACGCCGGTGGTGGTCTCCTCAGTGACGCCCTGGATCTTGGCGTAGATGCGGGAATAGAAGCCAGGCTGGGCGGCCAGTTTCTGGCGGATCGAATTGAAGAGGGCGATTTCCTCTTCGTTGGAGGGGTTGGCAAGAACGGAGAGATCCTTCTCGGCCTGGGTGCCAAGCACCACCAAGCCGGTGGCATCGCCGCCGTCATCGAGGATCATGTTGGGCGTGCCGCCATCGCCCCACTCGAGGATGCGGTGGGTGAAGGCCCAATACTCATCCAGGGTTTCGCCCTTGTAGGCGAACACCGGGATGTTGGCTGCCGCAATCGCGGCGGCGGCGTGGTCCTGGGTGGAGAAAATGTTGCAGCTGGCCCAGCGCACTTCGGCGCCGAGGGCCACCAGGGTTTCGATCAGAACGGCCGTCTGGATCGTCATGTGCAGGCTGCCGGCGATGCGGGCACCCTTGAGCGGTTGCTCAGCACCGAACTTGCGGCGCAGGGCCATCAGGCCCGGCATCTCGGTTTCGGCAATGGCGATCTCCTTACGGCCCCAGTCGGCCAGGCCGAGATCGGCGATCACGTAAGACGACACAGCGGTTGGCGTAGCCACCATGGGAACGAACACTCCCGACTGGGAGGGCGATGGGTTGGAAATATCTGCAGAGTCGCCGAGGCTTCGGGCTCGCGAGGAAGTCAATCTACAGGGATGCAACCAACCAACGCGTCGAATCAAGTGATTGCGGGGGCGAAGCAGGGGTCTGGTGGGGGATCGATGGAGGGGGTGATCGAGCGGGTGTGGCTCGCCGATGCGACCGACACCGGCGCCCTGGGCCAGCGCCTGGCCCGGGAGTTGGCCGGAGGCGGCCCAGGAGCCCCCGGGGGACCTGGTAGGGATGGAGGCACACCGCCGGGAGCCGACCAGGCCGCAGACCGACCAGGGCCAGGTCCCTTTCAGCCGCCGATCCTGCTGCTGAGCGGTGGCCTCGGCGCCGGCAAAACCTGCCTGGTGCAAGGCCTGGCCGCCGAACTGGGCATCAGCGAAGCCATCACCAGCCCCACCTTCGCCCTAGCCCAGCACTACCAGGGCCAGGGCAGCGCCGGTCCCACCGCCCTAGTGCACCTCGATCTCTACCGGCTGGAGCTGGCCGCCGCCGCTGACGACCTGTTTGCCCAGGAAGAAGAAGAGGCAGCAGCCCTGGGGGCCCTGCTGGCGGTGGAATGGCCCGAGCGCCTGGGGTTCTGGCCCCAGGGTGCCTGGCAGGTGGAGCTCCAGCTGGAGGGCGAGGGCCGCCTGGCCCTGATCAGGCGACCGCAGATGGGTCCGCCTGAGGGTCCGCCAGACCCAGGTGCTGGAGCAGGGCCGCAATGATCCGGCCGTTGGCAGCCGGGAAGGGATAGGCCGAGAGCTCGCTGGGGTGCACCCAGCGCACCTGCTGGCTGGCTAACGGCTGGGGCTCACCGGAGCGCCACTGGCAGAGATGGACCACGAAGCGCAGTTTTTTGTGGCTGTAGGCGTGGTCCAGGCTGATCAGTTCCTCGCCCACGGCCACGTCGATCGCCAGTTCTTCCCGCAGTTCCCGGGCCACGGTGGCCTCGATCGCTTCGCCCGGCTCCTGTTTGCCGCCGGGGAATTCCCACAGTCCCCCTAGCAAGCCTTCGTCGAGCCGCTGGTCGATCAACACCTGGCCGGCGCCGTTGAGCACCACGCCCACACCGATCACCTGAAAGGGCACGGGCTTGGGGGCCTCCTTCACGGGATAGTGGGCGGGTTCGCCGGCAGCGTAGGCAGCGCAGCAGCCCTGCCAGGGGCAGCCGCCGCAGGCCGGCTGACGCGGCGTGCAGACCAGGGCGCCCAGGTCCATCAGGGCCTGGTTGAAGCAGCGCGGCCGCTGGCGATCGAGCAGCTGCTCACTGAGCTGCCAGAAGGCCGCCGTTTGGCGCGCCGGCGGCTCGGGGCAGGCGATCAGCCGGGCCAGCACCCGTTTGACATTGCCATCGAGGATCGCCGCCGGCTGGTCGTAGGCCGAGGAGAGGATGCTGCCGGCGGTGGTGCGGCCGATCCCGGGCAACTCCATCCATCCCTCCACGGTGCGGGGCCAAGGATCGCCAGGCAGGCCATCGCCCCCAGCACCCTCGATCCCCATGGGTTTTCGAACCCCAGATTGCCGATCCGCAGATTGCCGATCCCCAGGCCATCGGGCGGCGAGCAGCTGCGAGGCCCCCTGCTTGAGACGGCGGGCCCGCGCGTAGTAGCCCAGCCCCTGCCAGAGCAGGAATAGATCGTGCTCTGGGGCCGCCGCCAAGGCATCCAGGCTCGGCAAGGCCGCCAGCCAGCGCTGCCAATAGGGCAGCACCACCGCCAGCTGGGTCTGCTGCAGCATCACCTCGGCGATCCAGATCGGGTAGGGATCCAGCTCCTCGCCAGGCAGGGGCCGTCCACCAGCGGCTCCCTGCTTCCAGGGGATGGCATGGCGACCGTATGGCTCCCACCAAGCCAGGAGCTGTTGGCGCATGACGGGCGCCCCGGAATCAAGCACTGGCTGACTAGCTACGACCCCAGGTTGGCTGGGCGATGGCGCCAGCCTGGAACGCTTCTGCTGCCCTCAGCGGGACGCGCTTGGAGCACTTTTGGGCAGCATTGCAAATGGCCAATAGGCCTGGATTCGCTTAGCGCTGCAAAGGAGTGGGCGCGTTGAACCCCAAGCCCTGAATCAACCAGCCACGTAGGCAGCCACGCACTCACTGAGGCGACGCAGGCCGGCCAGGCCATCGCGCTCGAGGTTGCGCACCCGATCGCGGCTCATGCCGAGGATGCGGCCGATGCCCGTAAGGCTCATCGGTTCATCCACATCAATGCCGTAGCGCATCTTCAAGACCCGGCCCTGCAGCTCGGGCAGCTGCTCCAGCAGCGCACGCATATCCCCCCGCAGGCATTCGCCATCCACCAGATCCCCCGGTTCGCCTCCCTCGGATGCCAGCAGATCGAGCAGTT
>CAMAVE010000031.1 GCA_945861595.1 Synechococcus sp. UW140 | reverse complement strand
AGCGCGCCTATGCGGTGGTGCAGCTGCGCCAGGAGGACCGTGACGGCCGCCTCTGGAACCTGGTGGGATTCCAGACCAACCTCAAATGGGGCGAGCAGAAGCGGGTGCTGCGGCTGATCCCTGGCCTGGAGAACGCCGAATTCGTGCGGTTCGGGGTGATGCACCGCAACACCTTCCTGGAGGCCCCGCAGCTGCTCGATCCCACCCTGCAGTTCCGGCAGCGGCCACGCCTTCTGGCGGCGGGGCAAATCACCGGCACCGAGGGCTACGCGGCCGCCGTGGCCGGGGGCTGGCTGGCTGGCACCAATGCCGCCCGCCTGGCCTTGGGCCTCGATCCCATCAGCCTGCCGCCCACCACCATGATCGGCGCCCTCACCCACTTCATCGCCGAAGCCCCCAGCGGCAAATTCCAGCCCATGCCCCCCAACTTCGGCCTGCTGCCGGAGCTGCCCGAGCGCATCCGCGATAAACGGCGCCGCTACGGCGCCTACCGGGACCGGGCTCTGGCCGACCTGGCTCCCTATGCGCGCCATCCAGCCCCGCCGGTTGAAGCCGAGGCCCTAGCCACTGCCGAACCGCCAGCACGGGCGCAGCCCCAGCTGGCCCCTGCGTAGGGTCGGCCCGTCGCCCCACCCAGCCCGAGCGTCCGTGTCCGCCAGCCTGTCCTCCGCATCAGCCAGCCAGCCCAGCGCCGCTCCAGACGCCGCTGATCGGGCCCTAGGCAAGGGCCCGTGGGACGTGGTGGTAATCGGATCCGGCATCGGCGGCCTGGTGACCGCCAGCCAGCTGGCCGCCAAGGGGGCGAAGGTGTTGGTGCTGGAGCGCTACCTGATTCCAGGGGGGTCGGGCGGCAGCTTTAGGCGCGAGGGCTACACCTTTGATGTGGGCGCCTCGATGATCTTTGGCTTCGGCCAGAAGGGCCACACCAACCTGCTCACCCGGGCCCTGGCCGATGTGGGCGAGGCCTGTGAAACGATCGCCGATCCGGCCCAGCTGGAGTATCACCTGCCCGATGGCTTGGATGTGGCCGTCGATCGCGATTACGACAGTTTTGTGGCCCGGCTGAGCGCCCGATTTCCCCACGAAGCCAAGGGGATTCGGGCCTTCTATGACACCTGCTGGAGCGTGTTCAGCTGCCTCGATGCGATGCCGCTGCTCTCGCTCGAGGATCCGGCCTACCTGGCCAAGGTGTTCTTTCGGGCGCCCCTGGCCTGCCTGGGCCTGGCCCGTTGGTTACCGGTGAATGTGGGCGATGTCGCCCGCAAACACATTCAGGATCCGGCCCTGCTCAAGTTCATCGACATGGAGTGTTTCTGCTGGTCGGTGATGCCGGCCGACCTCACGCCGATGATCAATGCCGGCATGGTGTTTTCCGATCGCCACGCCGGCGGCATCAATTACCCCAAGGGGGGAGTGGGCGTGATCGCCCAGAAACTGGTGGCGGGTCTCCAGCGCCATGGCGGCGCCATTCGCTACCAGGCCAGGGTCACCAAGGTGCTGCTCGAGAACGGCCAGGCCGTGGGCGTGCGCCTCTCTGGTGGCGAGGAGATCCGCGCCCGCCGGGTGGTGAGCAATGCCACCCGCTGGGACACCTTCGGCGGCCTGATCGAGGAGCAGCACACTCCAGCAGCGGAGCGAACCTGGCGCCGGCGCTACAAGCCCTCGCCCTCGTTCCTGTCCTTGCATCTAGGGGTGGAGGCCTCCCTGATCCCGGCTGGAACCCACTGCCACCACCTACTTCTGGAGGACTGGCAAGCGATGGAGGACGAACAGGGGGTGGTGTTTGTGTCCATGCCCTCCCTACTCGACCCCAGCCTGGCGCCGCCCAATCGCCACATCGTCCATGCCTTTACCCCCTCTTCGATGGAGGCCTGGAGTGGGCTGGGCCCAACGGACTATGCCGCCAAAAAGCAGGCCGATGCCGATCGCCTGATCAGCCGGCTCGAAGCGATCCTGCCCGGCCTCGGGGCGGCGATTCGCCACCGGGAAGTGGGAACCCCCCGCAGCCACCGCCGTTTCCTTGGCCGCAGCGGCGGCAGCTATGGCCCCGTGCCAGCCCTGCGCTTGCCTGGGCTGCTGCCGATGCCCTTCAACCGCACCGCGATTCCCGGGTTGTATTGCGTCGGCGATTCCTGCTTCCCCGGCCAGGGGCTCAACGCCGTGGCCTTCAGTGGTTTCGCCTGCGCCCATCGCCTGGGCGCCGACCTCGGCCTCAACCCCTGGGCGTTGCCGGATTGATCACGCCGGCCGGGACGGCGCCATCAGGCTCCCTTGGGCAGCAAGCTGGTGACAATCGTCGACACTCCATGGACGACGAATTCGACCCCAATCGAGAGGGTAAACAGCCCCATGATCTTGGTGAAGATCGTGAGGGCCAGGGGACCCACCTGGCGCATCACGGTGTTGGCAAACCGGAAAACCACCGCATTGATCAAGACCAGCGCCAAGATCGCCGCCAATAGGCTGCCGCTGCTGCCACTTCGAGCGGCCGAATTGGCGAACAGCACCACAGCTGAGGCCGTGCCGGCACCCACGGTGAGGGGAATGCCGATCGGCACCACGGCATTGGAGAGGGCCGCATGGAAGTCGTCCTGCTCGGGCATGTCCACCGACTTATGGGCCGCCGGGCCCGGATTGGCGGCGGACATCATTTCCAAGCCGACGCCGCCCAGGAGCAAACCGCCGGCGATCTCAAAACTGCTGATCGAGATGCCAAAAAAGTTCAGCACAGCCGTGCCGAACAGCATGAACACAACTAAAAAAACAAAGCAAACCAGCGTAGTCAGGAAAATCACGTTCCAAATGTGACGCCGAGCCATCCCCTGGGTCTGGGCTAAATAGGCCCCTAGGGATGACACATTGTTGCCAATCGCCAGCAGTCCGATCAGATAGTGCTGGAATGTGGCGTGATCCATGGCCTTCAGTCGTTAGGAATACAAGGTTGATTGGGGTGACTCAGTGATGGAAGGAGGGCTGCACGTCATGGGGGGACGGCATCGGAGCGTCGAGACGTTCGAACCAGTCAACGGCCCGCTCCATGTCCTCCAGCAGCACATCGGCCATATCGCGGCTAAACCCGGCCCGGATGACAAAGCGCAAGACCGCTATCGACTCACAGTTGGCCGGCAGGGTGTAGGCGGGAATCAGCCAGCCCCGCTCCCGCAGCTTGTCAGCCAACTGGAACACGGTCCAGTTGGAGATGGCCGGATCGAGGCTCACCGCAAACACGGGCAACTGGCCGAGCGGATGGCTCACTAAGCGCAGGGGTCCGAGCTTGGCGATGCTATCGGCGAGATGGCAGGCAATCGCCTCGAGGGTTTTCATCCGATGCTGATAGCCCTCAAAGCCGAGGTGGATGAAGTTGAAATACTGGCCAACCACCTGGGCACCGGGGCGGGAGAAATTCATGCCAATCGTTGGCATCTCACCGCCTAGGTAGTTGACATTGAAGCGCAGTTCTTCAGGCAGCTGGCCCTGATCGCGCCAAAGGCACCAGCCCACTCCAGGCAGCACACCTCCATACTTATGGCCGCTGGAATTGATCGAAACCACCCGAGGTAGGCGAAAGTCCCATATCAGATCTGGTGAATTAAAGGGCGCCACAAATCCACCCGAGGCGGCATCCACATGGATCGGAATGTCAAGACCTGTGCGCTCCTGCAGGGCGTCGAGGGCGGCCTGCAATTCCTGGATCGGTTCGTAACTGCCGTCAAAGGTGCTGCCGAGGATACCCACGACACCGATGGTGTTCTCATCACAGAAGGCGATCGCTTCCTCGACACCCAGTTGCAGGCGCTCCGGCGTGATCGGCACCATTTTGGGCTCCACATCGAAGTAGGCGCAGAACTTGTCCCAGCAGATCTGGGTGTTGCTGCCCATCACCAGGTTGGGACGGTCGTAGGGCAGGCCGGCGGCCTGGCGGCGCTGGCGCCAGTGCCAGCGCAGCACCAGGCCGCCAAGCATGCAGGCCTCGCTAGAGCCTGTGGTGGAAGTGCCCACCGCCTGGTCCGGGTCGGGAGCATGCCACAGGTCGGCGATGATTTTGAGGCAGCGGTCCTCAATCTCTGCCGTCTGGGGGTATTCGTCCTTATCAATCATATTTTTTTCGGCGCACTCCTCCATCAGGCGCCTCGCTTCTGGCTCCATCCAGGTTCCAACAAACGTGGCTAGGTTGAGCCTGGCATTGCCATCAAGCATCAGGTGATCGTGGATCAGCTCATAGCTCAGATCGGCGCGTAGGCCCTTCTCAGGCAAACGATTGCGGGGAATTTGATCGGGGAGGTTGGCGGCCGCCAGCCGGCCACTCAAGTGGGGAGTCATGCCAAGAGTCGCGGAGCGGCGGCGTGAAGCCATCAGGATCCAATTAAGAGACCCCTATTCAAACCCATCGTTGTGGCCCTGTTGCTTGGGACAAAACCGAAAGAAAAATGTGGGCCAAGTGTTACTTGACGGTCACGCTGACGCGGCGGTGATCAACAGAGGCCATCGCATGACTAGCGCTGAACGTTCGCCCCCATCAGTTCAGCCATGGCCCCCTGTCCGCTCCTGACAGGGTGACGGCTGGCGAGCGGGCCCGGCGACGCCCCCGTGCTGGTGGACCAAGGCGGGGGGCCCAGGACAGCAACCACCCCAAGGCCCCACCTCCGTGGACAAGCGCCCCCAGAACTCGATCGGTTCGCCCTCCATGGGGACTGGTGCCAGCCACAGCACCCCGGCCGGGATCCATAGGCTGGCATTTGGTCTTAGGCCCCCCATGAGCTCCCAGCCCAGTCCGATCCCTAGCTCGGCCGATCTGGCCCGCTACCTGGAGCAGCGGGGCGAACTGGGCAAACCCTGGATGTGGCACCTGCTGCGGCTCTCCAAACTCCAGGAGGCCAAAAACTCCATGGATCCCGACACCTACCTGGAGCAATTGCATCAGGCCCATGCCGATCTCATGCGCCTGGGCAACTTCTGGGAAGGGCGCGAGGAGGAGGTGTTCACGGGTCGCTATCGGCCATCCACCCTGGTCGAACCCCTTCCCGGCTCCCCAGAAGACCGATGACCACAGCGCAGGGGGGCGGGCCAGGCAGACTCTCCCCAGATTTTGAGACCAACGCAGCGGCCCCTTCGCCCACCGCGCCCGGGTCCCTGCCGCCCCAGGCCCATGCCTGCGCGGCCCCGGTCCCAGAAGCCAGCCAGCCAGAGGGCAGGGCGGCCGATCCCAGCAGCGGGCCCAACCGGCCCGAGCAGCCGGCTGGGCAAGCGCCGAAGGGCGAGCCAGGGGCTTACGGCATGGCTCCCCTCATCCGCGGCACCCTGGTGGGGCTCTATCTGGCCCTCGTGGTGCCCCTGCCGGTTCTGGCCAGCGGCGGCCTGCGCGCCCTGTTGGCTATCGCCGTGCCCCTGGGGTTGCTCCTGGTGCTGGCGATCACTAGTGAAACGGTGACGGTGGCGCCCCAGGGCCTGGCGCTGGGCCATCCGCGCTGGTGCGGCTGGTGGCTGCGCCGCGGCTGGAGCCTGGACTGGAACCAGATCACGGGCCTGACGGCCGTAGCCACCAGCCAGGGGGGCCGGGTGTATTACCTCCGTAGCCCCATGGGGAGCTACCTGCTGCCCCAACGTCTCTCCCGGTTCAGCGAGTTCCTCGCCCAACTGCAGCACTACTCGGGCCTAGACACCAGGAGCATTGGCCGGATCTCACCCCCCTGGACCTACCAACTCCTGGCCGGCCTTACCGCCTTGATGCTGCTGGGGGAGATCGTCGCCCTCGGGCTTCAGCCGGCCGGCAGCTGGTCACCTTAAGCCGGGAAGGCCCCCTTAACACCCCCAGGGCAAGAGTTGTCAGGTCCTGGAGCGGCCATACCATCCCCAGGACCATGGCATGGTCAAAATCTTGCCAAGGTCAAAAGCATGCCAAACATTGCCAAACAAAACTCGCAATCTTCGCTAGTTGCTGAACACTGCGTAGTGCATTCTTTTCCCAGCATTAGCTGGGATCAAACCGCGTTGTTGGGGCTGGTTGCAACCGGCTGGGCAGGGCTGGATGAGTCGGGAATGGTATCGAGGCTGAAGCGATAGCCCTGCTGACGAACCGTATCGATGCCGCCGCCTTCGCCCAGGCCGGCCTGCTCCAACTTGCGGCGCAGGGTGAGCACCTGGGTGTCCACCGAACGGGGGCCGCCACTGAAGGGGGGCCAGGCCATACGCAGGAGTTCGTGGCGGCTGCGCACCAGACCTGGGGGCATCAACAGGGCGCAGAGCAGGGCAAATTCACGGGGACTCAATTCCACGGGCTGGTCCCGCAAGGTCACCTGGCGCAGCAGCAGGTGCACCTCAAGCGGCCCAACGCAGACCCGTTCCTGCAGGCCACTACCGCTGCGCCGCAGCAAGCTGCGGCAACGGGCCGCCAATTCCTCCAAGCCGAAGGGTTTGCGCAGAACGTCATCGGCGCCGGCATCGAGCAGGGCCACCACCGGCTCGGCGCCGGTCCGGGCCGTGAGTACCATCACCGGCGTGCGCAGCTGGGCCGCCAGCCGCAGGGCGGAACTCTGGTCGAGCAGTTCGGCGCTGATGATCAGATCGGGGGTCTGCTCTTCGCACAGATCAATCGCCTCGGCGGCCGTGGCCACAGCCGCTGCCAAGTGCCCATCCTGGCGAAGGCGCTGGGCCAGCACGGTGCGCAGGGTGGGGTGGGGCTCAACCACAAGCACCCGCTTCAGGGCCCCTTCTCCGAGAACGGGCACTCCTGTCGCCGATGGGGTGGCGGTGGCCGTGGCAGTGATCTGGTTCGCGGCGCCCTCCAACCGTATTTCGATGGTTTTACCTAGGCTATCGGCAAACAGGGCTGCAAACTGGTATCAGGCGATGCCTTGCAATCTGTCCAGCACCCACCCCAAACCCCCTACCCGCGTGCGTCCCCTGTTGCCTGTCCACCGATGACAGCCCTTCAGAACCCCGATTCGATCCGCCATTTCCAGTCCCTGTGTGACGCCTGCCAAACCCTGGCAAGCCGATACCACGGTCCGGCCGATCTCCGCCTGTATGCCGACGGCTATCTGCATGCCCTACGGCGCACTGCCGTGCTTGATCCCCTGGCCCAACGGCGCCTAGAGGAAGTGGTCGATCGCTGGATCTTGGATCCGTCCAGCTTCGTGGGACCCGGCGAAGATTTCAGCACGCTCTACGAAACCGGTCGCAACTAGGGGCTGAACCAAGGCGTCAACCCAGCCTGAAGCCGGCCTGCGGCAAGGTCAGCCGGGACCCCTATGGATCCCGGCTAACTGCAGCCCTTAGGCCAGGGCAATCGTGATCTTTTCGAGCAGCTCGCCCGAGTTATACATTTCGATCAAAATATCGGATCCACCCATGAATTCCCCTTGCACGTAGACCTGGGGAATCGTGGGCCAATCCGAAAACTCCTTAATCCCCTGGCGTACCTCCGGATCGGAGAGCACATCAAAGGTTTCAAACGGCACGGCCAGGGCATTGAGGATCTGGCAGACGTTGTTGGAAAAGCCGCACTGGGGCATCAACTTGTTGCCCTTCATGAACACAAAAACGGGGCTGCTAGCAACCAGGGTTTCGATGCGCTGGCGGGTGCTGGGATCCATGGAACAGCTAGGGGAAAGGGTGGATAGGGAACGGTTAGGCCCTCGGCCTAGGGAACTCACACTGGCGAGCCCTAGGCCTCAACCGGCCGGGGAGGTGGTGGTAAGGGCAAGGGCGTGGATCGCCTCGCTGGCCAGTTCGCTACGCAGGGCGCCGTACACCAGTTGGTGCTGCTTCACCTTGGAGAGGCCTGCAAAGGCCGTGGACACGACCTTGACCTGGAGGTGGTCACCGCCGCCGGTGAGGTCTTCGACCTCCACATGGGCATCGGGCATCACCTGGCGGATGGCGTCCTTCACCTGATCGGGTTGAACCATGGGCGGGAAGCCAGCAGGGCTGGGGACTTGGGGAACCTAGGGAGTCGTTAGGGGAGCGCGCGGGCCCGGCTCAGTTGAGCGTTGGACCAGCCGCGGTATAGGGCGTGGTGACAAAACCCAGCTCCACCAAGCTCTGGTAGGCCTTGCGACCCTCCTCGCGGGCGGGGGTCATGATTTTGACGACTTCCACCAGCAGGGGCACGGCGACCTCGGGCTGGTTCTGACGACGGAACAGGGCCGCCAGACGCAGGCTGGCCTGGGCCTGGGCTTCGAGGGCTTCGCGGCCCTTTTGATCCAATTCCCTGGGGATTCGGGCATCCAGGCCCCGGAAGGCGCCGCTCAGGTCGCGGTAAAAACCGATCAAGCGGCGGCAGGCCTCGCGGGCCTCGTCGTAGTCCTTGCGGGCCTGGGTGAAGTTGCCACTCGCAGCGGCCGCATCCCCTTTGGCCAGCAGAGCGTTTACCGAAGCCAGGTTGAAGCCACCGACGCTGGAATCGAGGGTCCGAACGGGCTGGGCTTGGGCCACGGCCGGATTGGCCATGGCCAGGGGCAGGCCCGCAGCCATCACGAGGGACAAGGCAGATCCACTGGCCAGGGCAGCGGTCCGGAGGGCGGCGAAGGGCCGGCGCACAGTAAAGGGGCGAATTGAGCCCGACTTTAGGCGGCCCCCAGGGGACGGCCCACGGCTCGCCGGGCCGCTTCCTCAGCTGATTGCATGGCCCGGGCCAGCTGGTGGGTGAAGCTAGCCAGGGCCCGGCGCCCCTCCCCCTCGAAGGGCTGGGGCGGACCAAAACAGATGGCAGCCCGGTCCCAGGGCCGGGGACGGCTGTGGCCATAGCCAATGCCCACCGGCAGTACCTGCAGCGGCACATCCTGGGCCAGGGCCAGCTGGGTTAGCCGGGCCAGGCCTGGCATCAGCCGCAGCGGTTCGTCCACTTGCTGGATGCGGCCCTCCGGGAACACCACCAGCTGCTGGTGGGCCTGGAGCAGCTCCACGGCCAGGCGCAGGGACGAGGGGCCCGGACGGCGGGGATTGACCGGAAAGCAGCCCAACCGCTGCAGGAACCAGCCCTGCAGACCAGCCATCTCATCAATCGAGACCATGAAGCGGCAATCGCGGCCGGTGCGGCGCCGGCCGGCCGCATGGGGCAGCAGCAGGGCATCCCAACGGGAGCGGTGGGTGGGGGCCAGCAGCACCGGCCCCTCGAGGGGCAGGTGCCCAGCGCCCAGCACCGTGAGCTCCCGGAAAAACAGGGGCAGGGCCAGGTCCTGGGTGAGCACCATCGCCAGGGGGCCCAGAACGGGGTTGATGGTCACATCCGAACTGGAGTCCCGGCCGCTGAGCCTGGCCTCGTGGATCATCGGAGGGGTGAGCTGCGCCGTCATGCGCCCTGGGAACGGTTTCAACGGCCCGGGGAAGCGGATGCCGGGGGAGGTTTACAACGTAGGGGCCAAGGTCGGGCCTCCCGGGCCGACGAGGGCAGTTGCCCCTGCGGCTGGAGCGGCCTGGGCGTGGAGCGGATTGGCCCAGAGGGTTGGGGGCTAGTCGTGGCGGGCGAGGGACTGGTGCCGGGGCCAGTCCATAGGATCCGGAGTCGCCCCTCTGCCTTCTAGGCATCGCCATGGCCAGCCTCGGCGTGAATATCGATCACATCGCCAACGTGCGCCAGGCCCGCCGCGCCCTGGAACCGGACCCGGTGACCTATGCCCTCCTGGCGGAACTGGGCGGCGCCGACGGCATCACCGTGCACCTGCGGGAGGACCGGCGCCACATCCAGGACCGGGATGTGGAGGTGCTGCGGGCCACCCTGCGCAGCCGCCTCAACCTGGAGATGGCCGCCACCGCCGAAATGGAGGCGATCGCCCTGCGGATCCGACCCGACATGGTGACCCTGGTGCCGGAGAAACGCCAGGAGGTGACCACCGAAGGCGGCCTGGATGTGGCCGGCCAAATCGATGCCCTAACGGGCCTAGTGGGGCGACTCCAGGACGCCGGCATCCCGGTCAGCCTGTTCGTGGATGCGGAGCGGGGCCAACTGGAGGCCACCCAGCGCAGCGGCGCCCGCTGGGTCGAACTGCACACCGGCGCCTACGCCGAGGCCCGCTGGCAGGCCCAACCCCTGGAACTGGCGCGCCTCACCGAAGGCAGCTTCATCGCCCGCAGCCTCGGTCTGCGGGTGAATGCTGGCCACGGGCTGACCTATCAGAACGTGGAACCGGTGGCGGCGATCGAGGGCATGGAGGAGCTCAACATCGGCCACACGATCGTGGCCCGGGCCCTGGCGGTGGGATTGGAGACGGCCGTGCGCCAAATGAAGGCCCTGGTTCAGAATCCGCGCCGCGATCCCCTTTTTGGCAGCACCACCCCATGAGCGAGCCCACAGCAACCACCTACCACTTCGTGGCAGCCAGCGAAGCCTTCCTAACGGTGGAAGAACCCCTGGAGGAAGTGCTTCGGGAACGGGTCCGCAATTACCAGGAGCAAGGCAAGACGGTCGATTTCTGGTTGGTGACCAGGCCCGCCTTCCTGGAGGCCCCGGAGCTGGCAGGCGTGGCGAGCCAGGTGCCCCGGCCAGCGGCGGCGGTGGTGTCCACCGATGGCCAATTCATCACCTTTTTGAAATTGCGGTTGGAGTTCGTGGCCACGGGGCAGTTCAGCGCTCCCAGTGCCGCGATCGGCGATCCCCTCGCCAGCCTGGCCTGAGGAGGCTTCGGGCCCGGGCTTGGGGGCTGGTGGCCTGGGCTGCAGCAGATCGTCTTAGAACAAGCCCAGAAACTTCTTGCGCTCCAGGGCAGCACCCGGAGCCAGGCCGGTCTGGCGATCGGTCTGGGGATCGGCTTTGGCCTGGCTGGCGGCCCTCGCCGGGTTGGCGTCCTGCTGGTAGCGGGGCTTGCTATCGCCGATCGTGAGCAGGGCTTCCTTGTTCTTCCACCAGATCCAGTCGCGGATCGGCGGGGTGGTTTTCAAGTCCTGGCGGGTCAGGCCCAGGCCCAGTTTTTTCGAGGCATCCAGCAGCACCTCCAGCATCTCCTCGCCATCGCTGCAGCGGGCTAGCGCCTCGTTGGTGCGCTGGGCCCCATCGAGGGCCTTGAGCAACAGGCCGATCCGCTGGCCCACGGACAGGGACTGGAGGTCCAAGGGCTCGGCGGCAGGGTGCCGGCAAGGTAACAGCGCCACAGGCTTTGGTGCGCCAGCTCACCGACAGTTGGTCGCCGGTCTGGCGGATTGGGGTCGGTGTTCGTTGGGCATTGCGTTGGGATTGACATCCCAAAGGGATGACAGATGCCACCCCATGGGGTCAAACTTGGACTAACGCGTCCTTTTCATGGCGTCCACAAGCAGCAGTCGCCGCCACTGGGTGATCGGCGACATTCATGGCTGCGCTGCCTCCCTGGAGGCCCTGCTTGACCAGCTCCCCGCCTGGGATCGCCTCATCTTCTGCGGAGATGTGATCAACCGCGGTCCCCAAATCGGCGCCACGATGGAGCGGGTTTGGGACTTAGTGGAGCAAGGCCGGGCCGTGTGGCTCAAGGGGAACCATGAACAGGACCTGGTGGAGGCCCTGCGTCTGGGCAGTTGGCGCTCCCAGCAGGGGCTGGCCGGCTGCGACACCTTCCGCCATCTGGGCGAACGCCGCTGTCGCACCTGGCTTGAGCGCCTCGACAGCCTGCCGCTGGCCTACTGGGGCAATGGCTGGGTGGCCACCCATGCCGGCTTTGATCCGATCAGCTGGCGCCCGGATTTGTCGGTGCGGATGGCCTTTTGGCAGGCCTATGACGGCCGCTTCGGCGACGTGGTGATTGGCCACACGCCTGGCCCCGAGCTGCGCAAGATCAACGGCATTGTCATGGTCGACACGGGCGCCTGCTACGGCGGCGATCTGACGGCCTATTGCCCGGAAACGGGCCTGGTCACCACCAGCCCCGGCCTGCGCTCCCTGCCCGATCCCCTGCGGGGTGGCCGCCCCAGCCTCGGGGCCCGCGACCGTTCGGCCCAGGCCCTGGCCACCCGGCCATCCCTGGCCGCCCTGGAGAATCTGGCGACAAGCACGGTTCCGGCAAGCATCCCAGGCCAAGCCCACCCTTCCGATCAGACCCCAGGCGCCCCGACCTGGACCCTGGCAAGCGACACCCCCTAGTTCTCCCGGCCCGATCCTTGCTGACCCTGTACCGGAGCAACCGGATCGAGTGGCTGGCCCAGGTGCTCGCCGCCAAGTTGCAAGCCGATCCCCCCGGGCCGTTTGAGCAGGCCCAGGTGGTGGTCAACACCTGGCCCACCAGCCGCTGGCTCGGCGAGCAGCTGGCCCTCGAGCTGGGAGCGGACCCGGACGATGGGGCCTTTGCCGGCGGCGTCAGCGCCAACCTGCGCTTTCCGTTTCCCGGCAGCCACCTGCGCCGGCTGGTGGACGGGTTGCCGCTGCCGACCAGCCAGACGGAAGCACCGCCGGCCGGCGCCCCAGCCGCCAGCGGCCCCGACCCCTGGCGAGCCAACCAGCTGGTCTGGCCCCTGCTGGAGTTGCTGCCCGAGTTGATCGAACGTCCGGAGGCCGGCCAACTGGGCCAGTGGCTACGCGGCCGGGGCAGCGTCGCCAGCACTCTGGAGGCGGGCGCGAACCTGGGCCCTAGGCCTGGCCTGGGGCAGAGCGAGGATGCGGATCGGGGCCTGGGGATGGTGGACCGGGCCCTGTGGCAACTGGGCCGGGCCATCGCCGATGCCTTCGACGACTACACCCTGTACCGGCCGGCCATGGTGGCGGCCTGGTGCCAGGGCCAGGACCTGGACGGCCTGGGCCAGTCCCTGCCCGAGCACCAACTCTGGCAACCCCTGCTCGTGCGCCAACTGGCCAACCGCCTGGGGGTGCGGCCCTTCGGCCTGCGGGTGCTGGAGGCGATCGCAGCCCTTAAAAGGGGCGATCCCGCCACCCTGGCGGCCGCTAGCGCCCTGCCCTCTCCCCTACGCCTGTTCGGGCTGAGCAGCATGGCTCCGATCCAGGTGGACCTGCTCCAGGCCCTCTCCGGCCAGCTGGCGGTGGAGATCTACCTGCTCACCCCCTGCCGGGATCTCTGGCAACGCCGGGGCTCCGGGCACAAGGGAGCTGGGCCCAGGACCCAGCAGGAGCAGGCCAATCCCTCTCCGGGCGGCCTTGATGCGGGCGGATTCGGTCATGGCTTGGGGGCCAACGATGGGAATCGATCCCCGTTGGGGGCATCTGGGGACGGGGCCTCGAGCCTGGATCCCCTTGGCGACGCGTGGCGCCTGGGCGTCCCCAGCCTGGAGGCCCGCTTTGGCCGGCTTGGCGCCGAATTCCAGCAGTTGCTCGAAGGCAGCGGCGAGACCCAGCTAGGGGAATCCCAGCAACAGGACCTGTTTGCCGCCGCCGCCGCCATCGCTGAAGCGGGCACCCCCAGCCAGGATCCAAGGCCTGCGAGCCTGCTGGAACAGCTGCAACAGGCCCTGGTGGACCCGGACCAGGCCCGGCCCCTGGAACGCGCCCCGGGCGATAGCTCCTTGGAATTTCACGCTTGCCCGGGCCGGTTGCGCCAGGTACAGATCCTGCGGGATCGGCTGCTGCAACTGCTCGCCGCCGATGCCAGCCTCACCCCCCGGGACATCCTGGTGATGACGCCCCAGGTGGAGGAGTTCGCCCCCCTGGTGGCGGCGGTGTTCGGTGACACGGCCGCCACCGGCATTGCCCTGCCCTGGCGGCTCACGGACCGCAGCCAGCAGGACCAGGGGGGTCTGGCCACCAGCCTGCTGGCCCTGCTGCGCCTGGGCGGCGAAAGGCTGACCGCCTCGGGCCTGGAGGCCCTGCTCAGTCACCGGCCCTTGATGGAGCCCCTGGGCCTGGGGGCCAGCGAGCTGGCGGAGCTGGGCGAGCTGTTGCAACGGGCCGGCTTCCGCTGGGGCCTCGATGGCAAGGATCGCGGCGTTGAGCCAATTCATCGCGGCGTTGAGCAAACTCATCGCGGCGTTGAGCCAACGCATCGCGGCGTAGGGCCAACCAATAACGGCGGCGAGCCGACCCACAGCCTGGCCTGGGCGCTCGACCGGCTGGTGTTGGGACTGGTGCTGCCAGAGCAGCCAGGGCTGGCCCCGGGCGGCTGCGCTCCCCTGGCCATGGCCGGCAGCCTGGAGCGCCAGGGGCGCTGGCTGCAACTGCTCAACCGGCTGCGCCACAGCCTCAAGCTCCTGGCCATAGCCCGCACCCCAGCCGACTGGGCGCCGGTGCTGGAGGCGCTCCTGGCCAGCTGGTTTGGCGACGGGGGCGAGCGGGCCTGGGAACTGCAACTGCTGCGCAGCGCCATCGCCGACTGGCAAGACGTGGCCGCCAGCAGCCCCCTGCGCCTGGGGGCACCGGTGCTGGCGGAGGTCTTAGCCGAGCGGCTCAATGCCGACAGCGGTCGCTTCGGCCACCGCAGCGGCTCGCTCACGATCAGCGCCCTGGAGCCGATGCGGGCCATTCCCCACCGGGTGATCGTGTTGATGGGCCTCGATGGCGGCAGCTTCCCCCGCCAGGGCGAGCGGCCCGGCTTCCACCTGATGGAGCAGCAGCGGCTCCTCGGCGATCCCAACCCCGGGGACCAGGACCGCTACGTGTTGCTCGAAAGCCTGCTGTCGGCCCGGGATCACCTGCTCGTGAGCTGGTGCAGCCGCGACGAGCGCACCGGCGATGCCCGCCAGCCGGCCCCGCCGGTGCGCCAGTGGCTGGCCCTGCTGGAGCAGCAACTGGGCCGCGAGCAAGCCGGGGACCTGCTGGTGGACCACAGCCCCAACCCCCTGGAGCGTGCCAACTTCCTGCCCCTCGGCCCCCGGCCGGCCCCCAGCTGCGACCGGCGCCTGCTGGCGGCCCGCCTGGCCCTTGATGCCAGCGCGATCCAGGCGCCCCTGGCCCTGGCCGAGGGGCCCGGTCCAAACGCAGCCGCCCTGGCTGGCCGCCCGGGCGACGCGGGAGAGGCCGACGCCTATGACGACCTGCGCCGCTGGCTGCTCCAACCCCAGGACTGCTGGCTGGAGCAGCTGGGCCTGCGGCCCCGCGAATGGGACCTGGGCCTGGACGACTTCGATCCGCTCCAGCTGGATGAACGGTTGCGCGCCAGCCTGCTGCGCCAGAGCCTGGAAACAACCCCAACCCTGGGGACCCCGGAGCTGGGGCCAACCAACCCGGCCCAGCATCCCGATGGCACCCCGGAGCCGCACGTTCCCGACCCCCTCGCGCCACCGGACTGGCTGCACCAACACAGGGGCCAGGGGCTCCTGCCCGCCCGTTCCGGCGGCATTTTGGAGGCGGGGCGCCTCAGCCAACGCTTTGGCTCCCTGCAGCAGAGCCTGCAGGCCCTCGGACCGGGGGAACGGCGCCTGGTGGGGCATGGGGGGCTGCAGGCGGAGCTGCTCTGGCATGGCGATGCCCTAGTCGTTTGGCATTCGGCCCAAGTCCGCTGCGCCCACCACCAGGAGCTCTGGCTGGGCCTGTTGCTGGCCACGGCCGCTGGGGCGGCGCCCCGCCGGGGCCTGCTGATCGGCCGCGATGGCGACCAGTTCCGGCCCGTGGCCCAGATCAGTCCGCCCGCCAGTTCCCTGGAGGCGGCCAGCCTGCTGGAGCAGCTGATCGCCTGGCGGGAACAGGGCCGCCAGCACTGCTGGACCCTGCCGCCGGAGACGGGCTGGGCCCATGCCCGAGCCGAACGGCGCCAGGCCGGCAGCGGCCGCCCCAAGGCGATCGAGTGCTGGGAAGGCGGCCCCAACCGCCGCGGCGAACGGCTGCAGGCCAGCCTGGCCCTCTGCTTTGGCGCCGACCGGCCGGGCCGGGAGCTGGTGGACGGCGCCTTCGGCGCCCTGGCCGCCGCCTTCCATGGCCCCCTGCTGGAGCGGCTGGAGGCCCTCAAACCATGAGCCCCTCCAAGCCCAATTTCGCCCTAGGCAGCCCCCTAGGGGGCCAAACCGGCTTGCCGGAAGAACGGCCGATTGGGGATTTCGACGCCAACCAGTTCCCCCTAGACCCGGGCCTGCAGCTGCTGGAGGCCAGTGCCGGCACGGGCAAGACCTTTGCCCTAGCCCATCTGGTGCTGCGCCTGGTGGCCGAACGCCAGCACCGGCTGCAGGAGCTGCTGGTGGTGACCTTCACCGAAGCGGCCGCAGGGGAACTGCGCGACCGCATCGCCCGGCGTCTGCAACAGGGCCTCGAAGCCCTCGAAGCCCCTGGCGACGGCCTGGCCTATCCCGACGACACCCTGGCCCAGTGGCACCAGGGCCAAAACCCCGACCCCCAGGCCCAATGGGCCCTGCGCGCCCGCCTGCTGGAGGCCCTAGAGGACCTCGATCGGGCCGACATCACCACGATCCATGGCTTCTGCCGCCGCAGCCTGCAACGCCAGGCCCTGGAGGCCGGCCTCGGCCCGGCCGTGGAGCTGGAGAGCGACGACAGCCAGCTGCGGCTAGACATCGTGCACGACTACTGGCAAGGGCAACTGCTGCCCCTGGCGCCGGAGCTCCTAGGCGGCCTGCAGGAGCGGGGCCTGCGCTTCGAGCAGTTGATCAGCGTGCTCAACCGGCTGGATAGCGATCCGGCCCTGGAGCTCGACCCCCTGCCGCCGGAGCTCCGGGCCGACCAGCCCCTAGCCCCCCAGCTGGAAGCGCTCTGGCCCCAGCGCTGGCAGCGCTTTACCAGCCTCTGGCAGCAGAGCGCTCAGGCCCTCGAGCAGGCCTTCTGCAGCACCGCCGCCGACCTGCGCGCCCGGTTCGGCGCCAAGGCCTTCCCATCGGCCTGCAAGTACTCGGCCAAACCCCGCACCAACCGGGTCGACGCCCTCAACGGCTGGATCGCCGAGCAGGAGCGCTCCTGTGGGCTGCCCTTGTCCGTGGAGGGCGGACAGGAATTGGGAATTGGCTTGGGATCTGGCCCGGACCCAAGCGCAGCAAAAGAATCGGGATCGCCATCGGCCCTGCCCGGCTACCGGGCGGTTGTCCAAGAGACGTTGCTGCGGGAGTACTTCCACCCCGGGCCCTTCACCCGCATGGTGGCCCCCTACGAGGAGGAGCCGATCTCCCTGCCCCAGCGGCCCCTGCTGGAGGCGATCGCCGAGCTGGTGGATGGGCCCCTAGAGCTCACCGTGCTGCACTTCGGCCATTGGGCCCGCCAGGAGTTGCTGCGGCGGCGCCAGCGCAGCGGCCGCATGGGCTTTGCCCAATTGCTGGAGGGACTCGATCCCGGTCCCTCCGGCCAGGAGCACGGCGCCCTGATCGCGGCCCTGGGCCGGCGCTACCGGGTCGCCCTGGTCGATGAATTCCAGGACACCGATCCGATCCAGTGGCGCATCCTGGAGCGGGCCTTCCTGGCCGAACCGGGCACCAGGGCCAGCCATCTGGTCGTGCTGGTGGGGGACCCCAAGCAGGCCATCTATCGCTTCCGCGGCGGTGACCTGGCCACCTACCAACGGGCCCGGGCCCGGGCCGATGGCCTCCATGGCCTGCGCCAGAACCGCCGCTCCTCCAGGCCCCTGGTGCAGGCCCTCAACGCCCTGATGGCGCCGGGGCTGCCCCTGTCCCAGCTGGAAGTGCCCGCAGTGGAGTCTTGCGCCGAAAAGGGAGAACTGCTGCTGGAGGAAGGCGAGCTGCCCCTGCAGCTCCTCCCCCTGGCCAGCGACGAGCTAGCCGATCAAGTGGCGGGCCTGTGCCTGCACCTCTTGCAACGCCAGCTGAAGCTGCGGGAGACCAAAACCAAGCCCGCAACAAGCGAGGAAGGCGCAGGGAGCGGCTTCGATAGCCCGTCAGGGCCCAGCGATCAACCGAGCAGGGACGGGGCCGTCGCAGGAAAAGCCAGGGCGGAACAGGCTTCGACCAACAGAACGGAGCGGAGCCTCAGCCCCGGCGACCTCTGCCTGCTCGTCGGCAAACACCGGGAGGCAGAGGCCCTGCGGCTGGCCCTGCAACGGCGCGGCCTGCCGAGTCGGCTGGTGAGTGTGGGCGATGTGTTCGCCAGCGCCGGCGCGACCGGCCTGCAGCGCTTCCTCGATGCCCTGGCCGATCCGGGCAGCAGCCGGCGCCTGCGCCTGCTGGCCGCTTCGCCCCTGCTGGCCTGGAGCGCCGAGGAGCTGGCCGAGGCCGATCCAGAGCGTTGCGATCGGCTGGCTGAACGCATCAGCCGCCTCGCCCTGGACCTCCCCCGCCAGGGACTACTGGCCAGCCTGGCCCAGCTTCTCGACCACCAGGGGCTGGCCCGGTTGGCCCTGGGCGGCCGGCTCCTGGCCGACCTGATGCAGGCCGCCGAATTGGTGCAGGAGCGCATGCACCGCGAGCAACTGGGGGCCGCGGCGGCGGCCGATTGGTTGCGCAGCCTGCGGCTAGACGAGGACCGCTCCGTGCCCGCCAACCACCAACTCAACAGCGATGCAGCCCAGGCGGCGATTGCGGTGGTCACGGTGTATCGCAGCAAGGGCCTGGAATACCCGGTGGTGATTTGCCCGTTCCTCTGGCAGGGCCAGCCGGCGATTAGGGCCGGCCTGGGCCAGCTCGGTCGCCGCTGGCAACCCGCCGGGGCCAGCCGGCCGCGGCTCGACCTGCACCTCGACCCCCACTGGGGCATCGGCCGCCTGGCCAGCCTCCAGGACCAGGCCGCCCAGGCCCAGGAACGGGAGCGACTGGCCTACGTGGCGGCCACCCGGGCCCGCCACCTCCTGGTGCTGGGCTTGCCCGAGGAGCCGGCCAGCCAGGCCGGAGCCATCGGACCCTGGTTGTTCGATGCCGATGGCCACGACCGCGACCTGCCCCTGCAGCGCCTCGATCCCGCCGTCCTGCCAGCCCTGCCCGGCCGCTGGCAACCGCCGGCCACGCCTGAAACCCTCGCCTGCGGGCCCGTGCCCCGCCACCGGCTCGACCGCAGCTGGGGACGCAGCAGCTATTCGGGTTGGACCCATGGCAGCCAGGAGCAGCTGCCGCCCCAGGTGAGCGAGGAAGGCCGCGAAGCGGACCTGCTGCTGAACGAGAACGACAGCCTGGACGGGGGAATCGGCGATTTTGGGCCCGATCCCAAGCCAGCCCCCAAACCAGCCCCCAAACCATCAGCACCGGCAACGGCCAGCGATGCCTCCGGCGCCCCAGGGGCCGGAGGCTGGAGTGCCGATGGCCCCTTGAGCCGCTTTCCCCGCGGCGCCGGGCCGGGGGATGCCCTGCACCGCATCCTCGAGCAGGTCGACTTCCAGCAGGGCGGTGCCAGCGACGCCAGCACGGCGGTGATCCGCCGGGAACTGGCCCGGGCCGGCCTGGACGCCGCGGAACTGGGCCCCGTGCAGCAGGCCCTCGACCAGCTGCGCCACACCCCCCTCGGCGGCCCCCTCGGTCGCTTTTGCCTGGCAGAGCTCCCTGCTGGCCAGCGCATCAACGAGATGGGCTTCGACCTGCCCCTGGCCGTGGCCCGAGACGGCGCCCCTGGCGCTGGTGGGGGCATTCAGCCCCTGATCACCACGGGGGGCCTGGCCCAGGTGTTCGCTCGCCATCCCGGCGGACTGTTTGGGGCGACCTATGCCCGCGAACTGGAACGCCTCAGCATCGCCAGCCGCGGCTTTCTCACGGGCTCCATGGACCTGGTGTGCTGCGTGGCCGGGCGCTGGTGGGTGATCGATTGGAAAAGCAACTGGATCGGCGAGCGGGACCAAGGCGGCCAGCCGAGCGCCTGCGGGCCGCTCCACTACACCGAGCCAGCGATGGTGAGTCAGATGGAGCACCACCACTACCCCCTGCAGGCCCACCTGTATCTGGTAGCCCTGCATCGTTACCTGCGCTGGCGCTTGCCGGAGTACGACCCCAGCACCCATCTGGGCGGCTACGCCTACCTGTTCCTGCGCGGCCTGCCCGGACCCACGGCCGCCGACCCCGTGCCGGGCTGCCTGGTGGAGCGACCGCCCCTCAGCCGGGTGCTGGCCTTAGACGGGCTGCTGCGCCGGGGGTCCCCATGACGCCAGCCCAACCGCCCAAGCCCGGCCATCCAGCCATGCCGGCCCATCCGGCCCAACCCGTCCCAGGCAGCGAGCCGCCCCCTACGGCGGACTCCAACAACGCGATGCAGCCAGCTGCCCAGGCCAGGCCAGACCCTGGAGACGCCGAGGCGCCCCCCGTCGCCCCAGGGCCCTCCAGCCCCCTAGCCCAGGCCCTGGTTGAGGCCCTGCCCCGGCTGTGCGGCGGTGACAGCCGGGTTAGCAGCTCAACAGCCACCACCCTGGCGGAACTGATTGGGGCCCTGGCCGCTGCCCTTGAGCAGGGTGCGCTCGAGCTCGCCCTCGATGGCCCGGCGCCCGAGGGGATCGATCCCCAGGGCTGGCCCGAACGGCACCGCCAGGCCCTGGCCAGCTCGCCCCTGGCGGTGCAGGCCAGCGAGCTCGAGCGCCTGCCGGAGGCTCCCCTGGTCTGGAGCGGGAGTCGCCTGCGCTGGCGCCGCTGGCACCTGCAACTGGAGGCCTGCCTGGGGCAGCTCACGGCCCGGGCCCTCGCGCCCTTGGCCCCAGCGCTGGACAAGACAGCCGTGGAGCAGGCGGTGGCCAGCGCCGCCGCCCAGGGGCTGGACCCCCAGCAACAGCAGGCGGTGGCAGCCCTGTTGCGCCATGGCCTGGTGCTCCTCGGCGGCGGACCGGGTACGGGCAAAACCAGCACGGTGGTGCAGATGCTCGGGGCCCGGCTAACCCTGCGGCCCGAGCTGCGCCTGCACCTGGCCGCCCCCACCGGGAAGGCGGCGGCCCGGCTGCGCACCACCCTGCAGGAGGGCAGCCAGCGGCTAGCGGGCCCCCTAGCTGAACGGCTGGCCCAGGCCCCCTGCACCACCCTGCATCGGCTGCTGGAGAGCAGCGGCGAACGCTTCGGCCGCAACCGCCGCCATCCCCTCGCCCTCGACCTGCTGGTGGTCGATGAGCTCTCGATGGTGGACCTGCCGCTCATGGCGGCCCTGCTGGAGGCCCTACCCCTGTCCTGCCAACTGCTGTTAGTGGGCGATCCAGCCCAGCTGCCGCCGGTGGGCCCCGGTGCGGTGTTGCAGGAGTTGGGCCAGCCCACCCGGCTCGCGGCCCTGGGCGAAGCCGCCATCGAGTTGCAAACCACCTACCGCAACAACGGCGCCATCGCTGCCTTTGCAGCGTTGCTGCGTCCTAAGAAACAGGCGCCAAAAGAGGGTGCGGCTACCCCGACGTCTCCGGGGTCAGCGTCCCTAGGGACCGAGGCAGGGGCCGGCCAAAGCGAAGCCCTGATCGCCCAATTGGGCAGCCTGGGTCCCGAGGACAACCTGATCTGGCAGCGCCATCCGGCGGGCCGCCTGCCCGCCCAGGCCCTGGAGCGCTTGCGCCGCCACCAGCAACGGCTCCAGGGGCTGGCTGAAGCGATCGACTGGGGAACCGGAGCTGCCAGCACCGCTGGCACGGGCGAACCGCTTGCCAACACCCCATCCCAGGGCGCCCCAAGCCCCAGCCCCGCCCGGTCCGATCCCCCATCCGCAGCCAACCCGGTCCGAGAGCCAGACCCGGAGGCCATCGCGGCCCTGCTGGCCGAACTCGAGGCCTGCGTCCTGCTTAGCCCCGTGCGCCAGGGGGCCTGGGGAGTGGAGGCCGTGCAGCGCCAGCTCCTGGGCGAAGCCGCCGGCAAAGCCATCCA
>CAMAVE010000030.1 GCA_945861595.1 Synechococcus sp. UW140 | reverse complement strand
CCAGCTCCAGGCTGCCCTGGCCCTGCCGAGCCCCGAGCCCGCCTTCTGGATCCTGCGCCACCTCTGCCATAACCAGCGCGGCTATAGCGCCAGCGGCGACTGGGCCCAGCCCACCAGCCTCCACTTCCAGCGGACCTGAATCCAGGGACTCTGGTCTGGGCATGAAGCCTTGGGCCTGCCCCTAGGGAGTGGGGCCCAGGGGCCGGGCTCTCGGCCTCAGGGCACCAGGTTGACGAGCTTGCCGGGCACCACGATCACCCGGCTGGGGGCCTTGCCCTCCAGCCACTTGGCAGCGATGTCGCTCTCTAGGGCCAGGCGCTCCAAGGTGGACCTATCGGCACTGGCTGGCACCTCCAGGCTGCCCCGCATCTTGCCCTTGATCTGGATCACCAGCTCAATCGTGTCCCGCACTAGGGCGGTGGCATCGGCCTGGGGCCAGGTCTGGCGATGGATGCTGTGCTGCTCGAGGCCATCGCCCTCGTTTCGGCCACCCAGCTTCAGCCAGAGATCTTCGGCCAGGTGGGGGGCGAAGGGGGCCAACAGGATCAATAGGTTGCGCAGGGCCTCGGCCGCGACGGCATCACCGGATCCCTCCAGGTGGCTCGCCATGGCATTGCTGAGCTTCATCAACTCCGACACGGCGGTGTTGAACTGGTAGTCACCATCGAGGTCGTCGCTGATCTCCGTGATCGCCGTGTGCACGGCCCGGCGCAGCTCCCGTTCCGAGGGGTTCAAGCCAGGGCCCGCGGCAGCGGTTGCCAGGGACGTAGCCACAGCGGCCGCGTTGCCGGCGCCAGCGGCCAGGCTCAGGCCCCGTTCCTGGGCGGTCTCGGCCAGGCGCCACAGGCGCTGTAGGAAGCGGAACTGGCCCTCCACATCGGCCTCATCCCATTCGAGATCCTTCTCGGGCGGAGCCTTGAACAGGATGAACATGCGGGCCGTGTCGGCGCCATAGCGATCAATCACCCGGGCGGGATCGACGCCGTTGTACTTCGACTTCGACATCTTCTCGAAGAAGGTCTCGAGCCGCTCGCCCGTGACCGGATCGCGGGGATCGTTGGGATCGGCCACATCGGCAGGGGCGATGTATTTGCCACTGGCCGGATTTTTGTAGGTGATTCCCTGGACCATGCCCTGGGTGAGCAGGCGCTTGAACGGTTCATCAAACCCAAGCAAGCCGCGATCGCGCAGCACCTTGGTGAAGAAGCGGGAATAGAGCAGGTGCAAGATGGCGTGCTCAATGCCGCCCACGTATTGATTGACCGGCAGCCAGCCATCCACGGCTTCGCGGCTGAAGGGCAGCTCCGTGTTGCTGGGGTCGCTGAACCGCAGGAAGTACCAGCTGGAACACATGAAGGTGTCCATGGTGTCGGTTTCCCGTCGGGCGGGCTTGCCGCAGCAGGGGCAGGGCACCTGCACCCAGGCATCCAGCTGGGCCAGGGGCGAAGCACCCTTGCCGCTGAAGGCCACATCGCGGGGTAGCTCCACCGGCAACTGCTCGGCGGGTACGGGCACCACGCCGCAGGCGTCGCAGTGGATCACTGGGATTGGGCAGCCCCAGTAGCGCTGGCGGGAGATCAGCCAGTCCCGCAGCCGGAACTGCACCTTGCCCGTTCCCCAGCCCCCCGCTTCGGCGGCGGCTGTGATGGCGTCCTTCGCAGCTCTGGATCCGAGGCCATCAAAGGGCCCGGAATGGATCAGCACCCCCGGGCCGGTCCAGGCTCCGCCTTCGCTGGCGTGTTCATCGCTGCCCTCGGGGATCACCACCTGCTTGATCGGCAGGTCGTACTCGCGGGCAAAGACGAAGTCGCGCTGGTCGTGGGCGGGCACGCCCATCACGGCGCCGGTGCCGTACTCGGCGAGTACGTAGTCGGCGATCCAGATGGGGATCAACTCGCCGCTGGCCGGGTTGCGCACGCTGGCACCAATGGGCACTCCCCGCTTAGGCCGGTCCTCGGCCGTGCGCTCCTGGTCGCTCTGGCGTCCCACCAGGTCGCAAAACGCCGTCACCGCAAGCTGCTGATCAGGGCTAGTGAGGCAGCTCACCAAGGGGTGTTCCGGCGCCAGCACCACATAGCTGGCGCCAAAAAGGGTGTCGGGCCGCGTGGTGAACACCGTGATCCTGCTGCCGGTCGCCGCGCCGGCCCCATCCACCACCGCAAAGCTCAGCTCGGCGCCGGTAGAGCGGCCAATCCAGTTGGCCTGCATGGTGCGTACCCGCTCCGGCCAGCCCTCGAGCTGGGGTAGGTCATCGAGCAGGGCATCGGCGTAGGCGGTGATCTTGAGAAACCACTGACGCAGCTTGCGCTTCTCCACCAGCGCACCGGAGCGCCAGGAACGACCTTCGCCATCGACCTGCTCATTGGCGAGCACCGTCTGGTCGATGGGATCCCAGTTGACCGTGGCATCCTTCTGATAGGCCAGGCCGGCGTCGAGGAACTGCAGGAACAGCCACTGGGTCCAGCGGTAGTAATCGCTGTGGCAGGTGGCCACCTCCCGGCTCCAGTCGATCGAGAGGCCCAGCTGGCTGAGCTGCTGGCGCATCGAGCCGATGTTCTGGTCGGTCCAGGCGCCCGGATCAACGCCCCGCTCAATCGCCGCGTTTTCGGCAGGTAGGCCGAAGGCATCCCAGCCCATGGGATGCAACACCCGCTTGCCCCGCAGCCGTTGGACTCGGGCGATCACATCGGTGATCACGTAATTGCGCACATGGCCCATGTGCAGGTTTCCCGAGGGGTAAGGAAACATCGACAGGGCGTAGAAGCTCTCCTGTCCCGGGGCCGGTTCGGGGGTGTCGTGCAGGCCGAGGCGCTGCCACTCCTGTTGCCAGCGTGCTTCGATCGCCTCGGGTTGGTAGCGGCTGCTATCGCTCACTGCAGGCACGGACGCAAGCCTGTGATGGTGCCACAGCCTGCCGTCGCTTCCCTGGCCTTGCCGCCTAAGCCAAGGACCGCAAGACCGCGACGCAGTCGCGGCGCACCAGGACGGGCGGAGCTGCCGGGTCCTGGCGGACGGCGTAAAACTCCAGGTCCTGCCACACCAGGCTGCCCTCCAGCTGGGAGCCGCCGCTCAGTTGCAGGCTGAGAACCTGCTTGCTGCGGATCCAGGCCTGGAGCTGGCGCACCCCTGGCATGGAGGTATCCAGGTTCGCCGTCGTCCGATCAAAGGGAGTCCCCATAGGATCAATGTCCGTCCAAACGGCCCATAGTCGTGCTCCAGTTCAGCAAATACCAGGGATTAGGCAATGATTTCCTGCTGATCGATGGTCGCCAGTCTTCCCAGGAGGACAGCGAAGCTGGCCTGGCGCCCGAGTTGGTCCGTCAGCTTTGCGACCGTCGCTTCGGCGTGGGCGGCGATGGCGTGATCCTGGCCCTGCCCCCTGGGTCAGGCCCTGGGGCAAGTGGCGAGCTGCGCATGCGCATCTTTAACGCCGATGGCAGCGAACCGGAGATGTGCGGCAACGGCATCCGCTGTCTGGCCCGTTTCCTGGCCGATCGCGATGGCGATGGACCCGGCCGCCGCTGGCAGGTCGACACCCTGGCCGGCCGGATCGTGCCCGAGCTTTTGGCGGATGGCTCCATTCGGGTTGACATGGGCCCCCCATTCCTCGAGCCCGCCACGGTTCCCACCACCCTGCCCCTGGGCCCCGCCGGCCTGCCCCAGGGGGATCTGCAGGTGGATGGCGAAGTCTTTGCTGCCGCGGCGGCCGGTATGGGCAATCCCCACGTCGTGGTGCCGGTGGAGGACCTGGCCGATTTTGATCTGGAGCGCTTTGGCCCCCTCCTGGAGGTGCACCCCAGCTTCCCGGCCAAAACCAACGTCCATTTTGTGCAAGTCCTTGCCCCGGATCACCTCGTGATGCGGGTGTGGGAACGGGGTGCCGGCCCGACCCTGGCCTGCGGCACGGGCGCCTGCGCCACCCTGGTGGCCTGCCATTGCCTGGGCCTGGTCGAGCGCCGCGCCCGGGTTGACCTGCCCGGCGGTCCCCTGCAGATCCACTGGGATGCCGAAACGGGCCACGTGATCATGGACGGCCCGGCCGAGCATGTCTTCGATGGGGCGATCCCCAGCGCCGAAGCCGTGCAGGAGGCACGCCGTCAGGCGGCTGGGGCGGGTCAGGAGCTACCAACTCCGGCGGCCGAATTGGCCCCTGCACCAGCCTTTACAACCGACGCGGATGCCGCCGCGGCCCAAGCCCGTGGGCAAGCGCCGGCGGAACCCGCCCCTGCGTCTGAAACCATTCAATGCTCGGTGGTTTGCGTGAATGGCTGTATCCGGCCCGAAGCCTGCCCCAGTGCCGAGGCCCGGGCCAAGGTGGCAGCGTTTCTTGCAGGCAGCAGTCTCGACGACCTAGTGGCGATCGCCAGCAATTCGCTTGAGTCGCGGATCCGCTCCCGCATCAGCGGCCCAGGTGAAGCCGGCTAGGGATGGCCGTCGAACCCCCTCTCTACCTCGATGCCTGTGCCGCGGCCCCGCCGGCGGAGCCGGTGCTGGCGGCGATGGTGGGGGCCTACCAGGGGGCCTGGGCTAACCCCTCCAGCCTGCACGGCTTCGGCTTTGCGGCGGCCGACAGCCTGGAACGCAGCCGTCAAGCCATCGCGACAGCCCTGGGCTTCCCGGCCGGTTGGCTCACCTTTTGTTCCGGTGGCACCGAAGCCAGCCATGCTGCCCTCCTGGGGGCGGCGTCCCAAGTGCCCAAGGGTCGCGTGGTGATCTCGGCGGTGGAACATCCCGCCGTGCAGGCGGCGGCGCGCCAGCTGGAGGCCCAGGGCTGGGAGCTGGCGATCTGGCCGGTGGACGGGGTGGGCCGGGTGGATCTGGCCTGGCTCGATCGCCTCTTGGCGCCGCCGACCCGGTTGGTGTCCGTGCTCTGGGGTCAAAGCGAGGTGGGCACCCTCCAGCCGATCGAAACGATTGGGGCCGCCTGCCGGCGGGCTGGGGTGCTCTTCCATAGCGATGCGGTTCAGGTGCTGGGTCACCAGCCCTTGGCGATCGCAACCCTGCCCGTAGACCTGCTGACGTTCACGGCCCACAAGATCCAGGGACCCCGCGGCATCGGCGCCCTGGTGGCCCGGCCGGAGCTGCCCCTTGGCGCCATCATCGGCGGCGGCGGTCAGGAGGCCGGCCGCCGCGGCGGCACCGAGGCGGTGGCCCTGGCGGCCGGCTTTGCCGCCGCGATTCAGTTGGCCCAGGTGAGGCTGCAGGACGGCGGGGGCCATGATCCGCTCGAGCCGGAGCGGGACCGGCTCCTGACCGCCCTGGAGTCCCTCGACGGCGTCACGGTCAGTGGCTGTCGCCAGCGGCGCCTGCCCCACCACCTCAGCCTTGTGCTCACTAGCGCCAGCGGCACCCCCCTGCCCGGACGCCAGGTGGTGAGCGCTCTTTGGCAGCGGGGCCTGGCCGTGAGCAGCGGCACGGCCTGTGCCAGTGGCCGGGCCAGTGGCAGCCCCGTACTGCGGGCCATGGGGTATGCCCCCGAGCTGGCTGGCTCGGGGCTGCGACTCAGCCTCGGCCCCTGGCTGACACCGTCGCAACTGGATTCCCTGCCCGATCGGGTTAGCGCAGCCCTGGCGGCGGTTCAGGCCGACCTGGGCTGAATGGGTGACTGCCTGCTCGTTTGAAGTCCAGCTCCCCCATAAACCCAGGTCACCAAACCCAGCTCGCTCTATAGCCAATCTCTCGAAGCCCGAGCTCTCGAGGCAGAACCTCTCGACGCAGAACCTCTGGTAATCAAGCTTCCCCAGCCCGTTAGCCCTAGGGTCCTGGCGCTGAAGGACCCAACCAGGACAGTCATGGTGTTGCCCGCCGATCTCCGCACGGCCGAGGCCGAGGCCCTCGCAGCCCTGCAACGGGCCCTCAGCGCCGAGCCCACGGGCCGCTGGACGGTGGAGCTGCGTTTCGAGGGGCTGAAAATCCAACCGTTGGCCCAGAGGCTTCTGGCTGCCCTGGGGGAGACCGGCGATCCGCGCTTGCTCTTTGCCGATGCCGGCGCCGCGGCCCTGGCCCAACGGGATCGGCCCGAGCTGGCCCCGCGCCAGGCCAGCCTTGGTGACCAGAAACGCCTGCAACAGAGTCAAGAGGCCAGCACGGCCGGCCTCCTCATCCTGGTGGCCCCGGCCCAGGCCGATTACGAACAGGTGGAGGCGATCTGCAGCGCCCATGGAGGTGCTGTGGTGCTGCTCAACGGCAGTTTGGAAGAGGCGGCCATCGGGATCGGCAGCGTGGCCAGGGAGCGCCGCAAAGGGTTCCTCTCCCACTGGCAAAGCGCCTACGCCCTGTTTCCCCTTGATGGCGGCGCCCTGCAACGGGCCTTCCCGGCGCCTTGGGCCCTCTATCGCCGCGATGCCGATGGCCACCGCTTTGTGGCCGAGTTCGAGACCCGCCCCGATTCCGAACAGCAGGCAGAAGCCCTGGCGGATGGTGCGGCCCCCGGGGTGGGGCGCAGCCTCCAGGCCATGGACCGCTTCCTCGAAGGTCTCCGCTCCTAGCTGCAGCAGCCAGTCCCTACCCGCCAGGCCCCCGAGCCAGCCAGCCAAGGTTCACGCCAAGCGTTGGCTGGCCCGACCTGCCAGGCCAGCCCTGGGGGGCCCTTGTGGGTCGGGGTAGGGGTCCTTACAGTTCGGCGTCTGCTGTTCCGCCATGGCCGTTGCATCCGCTCCCCCCACCGGCAACGGACCGAAGCGGCGTTTTGGCCTGGTGGATGGGGCGGCCGTTTTGGCGGTGCTGATGGCTGCCGGTGGGGTGATCTGGAGTCCCAAGCTCAGCGGCACCATTGCCCGGGCCACGGGCGGCCTCCAGCCCGTCACCGTCACGGTCGACGTGCGCGGCATCCCCTCTGCCGATCCAGCCAGCCTGATCGCCGCCGCCCGCCAGGCGGGCAAGGTCAGCATCGTGATCCGCAACCAGCCCCATGGCAGTGTTCAGGTCAAGCAGATCATTCCGCTGCAACGGCGCATTGTTTCGCTGGCTCCCGATGGCCGCGTGCTGACTGCCCCCGATCCCAACCAAACCATCTTCAGCACCCTGGATGCCCGCTTCGTGCTCCAGGGCGAAGGGCGCCGCAATGCCGATGGCGTGGTGTTCGGCAACCAGAGCATCAAGGTGGGCACTCCGATCGAACTGGAAGGGGGCCTATTCCGGGTCGGTGGCACGGTGAGCGGCCTCCAGGCGGGCTCGGCCCCAGCCACCGCCCCTGGCTCCCCCTGAGGTGGTGATGCTGCAGCGCCTGCTTGCGTTTGTGAAACCACCGATGGGGTCGCTCCCCAACCGGGGGTGTGGTGTCCTTGTTGCCCGGCCTCAGCCAGGGCCTCCCCTGGGTCGGCCTAGGCGCTTCACCCCGCTAGGGCTGTCCCTGCCAATTGGCTTGTCCCTGCCAATGGCCTTGGCACCGCCGATCGTCTTGGCCCTGCCGTTGGGCGTTGTCCTGGCGCCGGCAGGCGTGGGGGCCCAGAACCTGGCCAGCCTGCCGCCCTTGCCGGCGGCGGTGGGCCTACCCCAGCTGCAGGAGCAAGTCAGTTGCCCGGCCCTGCAGCAGCGCATTGCCGCAGCCGTGGGGTCCGAGGCACCGGTCTGGAGCGTCAGCGTCGCCGATGCGGGCGGGCGCCTGCTGGCCGACCTCAATGGCCGGCAGCCGCGCCTGCCGGCCTCCAACCAGAAACTGGTCAGCACGGCCTTTGCCCTCGATCGTCTCGGCCCGGATTACCGCCTGAGCACCAAGCTCTGGCGCCTCAGCGATGGCAGCCTGCGGCTCACTGGCGAAGGTGACCCCGATTTTGGCCTGGAGCAACTGCGCCGTTTCGCCAAGTTGGCCCTGGGCTCTGGCGGTGGACCCGGCAGCCCTACCGGCCCCATCCGCCTGCAGCTGGTGGAGGAACCCCCCCAACGCTGGTGGCCCGCCGGCTGGTCTCCGGCCGACCGGGCTGAGGAGTACGGCGCGCCGATCACCCGCTTAGCCGTCACCAGCAATGCGGTGGAGATGGCCGTGGCCAACCCGCCAAACCGGCTCAAGCTGCTGTTGGGCCGCGAACTCAGCGCCCAGGGGGGCCAGGCCCAGATCAGCCTGATCTCTGCCCAGGCCAGTCCCGATCCGGGGGCCGTGTTGCTGCATGAGGAACCCTCCTTGTCCATGTTGGGGCTGATTAGCGTCGCCAATATCCACAGCCACAACTTCACGGCCGAGGTGCTGCTGCGCCAGGCCAGCGGCAGCTGGGACCTGGCCACGGCCCGTGCCGCTGCCACCCAGTGGCTCCAGGCCCAGGGCCTGCCGATGGCGGGGGTGAACGTGGCCGATGGCAGTGGTCTCGATCGGGCCAATCGCCTCACCAGCCGTCTGTTGGCCGCCCTGCTGTTGCGCATGGCCTATCACCCCTACGCCCGCGATTACCAGGCTTCGATGGCGATCACCGGCCAGCGGGGCACCCTGCGCAAGCTTTACAAGGGCACCGAGCTAGAGGGCCGCTTCCACGGCAAAACCGGCACGATCAGCGGGGTGCGATCGATCAGCGGCATCCTTGCGAGTAGCGCCGGGCCCCGTTACGTCAGCATGATTTCCAACGGCGCCAGCGACCCCAACCAGACCATCGGCCGGATCCTGCGCCAGGTCCAAAACACCAGCCTCTGCCCGCCCGCTCCCTAGGCGCCAGGCGCTGCACAAGCAGAGCCCCACCCAGTCGCAGCAGACAAGCAAGGGGATGGTGATGCCGATCCTGGTGAGCTGCCTGATCTTGCAGAGGGGCCTGGATCGCTCCTAGCCCCCAAATGGGACCCTTGAAACGCGCGTCAGCGCTGGCCGGCAGCCTGGCGGAGACGTTCTGCGGCCCGGCCGGCCCGGCCCAGGGGAGTGCCCCGGCTTGGCTCGTTGGTGGCAGGGGCCACCAAGCTCGCGGGATCGGTGCTTTGCAGCTTCACCAGCTCCCGCCGGCCCGCCATCACCACCTTGCCCATGTCCTGCAGGCGCCCTTCCAGTTCGCCCAGCACCTGTTCGGCGTAGCGATTGGCCCCCTCCTGGATGGCACTGGCCTCCTGGCGGCTGCGGCTGATCAGGGCCTCGCACTGCTGTTGGGTCTGCTGGCGGAATTGCAAGGCATCGGCGTGGATGCGTTCGGCCTCGGCCTGGCTGTCCCGCTGGATGCGCAGGCTTTCTTGGCGGATTTGTTCGAGCTCCTGCAGGCTTTGTTGGCGGAGACGCTCGTGTTGTTCACCCAGCTGGCGCTTGAGCTCGATGTATTCCTGGTCGAGCTGCTGGCGCCGTTGCAGACCCTCCTGCTCCAACTGCTGGCGCCGCACCCCAAATTGCTGCTCCATCTGCACCAACCGGGCCTGGTGCTCCTGTTCCCCTTGGGCCACCTGCTGGCGGGTCTGGAACAGCATCTGTTCGCATTGCTGGCGCGCCTGGTCGCGCAGCTCGGCCACCTGGCGTTCGGCCTCCTGGCGCACCGACTGGGAACTGATCAGCTGCTCCCGCTGCTGGCGGGCCTGGCTCACCATCTCGTCGGCCTGTTGGCGCGCCTGGGTGATGAACTCCTCTTTTTTGCGGATCAGCTCCTCGGCCTGGGCTAGCTGGCCAGGCAGGGCTTCCCGCACCGCATCCATCACCTCAATGGCGTCCTGCTCGTTGACCAGGCGGCCACCACTGAAGGGGATCCGGCTGCCATCCAGCACGATCTCCTCCAGTTGGTCGAGTTGATCCAACACGGAATTGACCTTGGCCTCAGTCATCACGTCAAGCTCGCAGACCCTGATTAAAGAGGCTGGCGAGATCCTTGGCTACCACCTCGGGCACCATGTGATCAACCGCACCTCCGAAGCGGGCCACCTCCTTCACCACCGAGCTGCTCAGGAAGCTATGGCGGGTGGCGGTGGCCAGGAACAGGGTTTCGATGCTGGGGGCCAAGCTGCTGTTGGTGTGGGCGATCTGTAGCTCGTATTCGAAGTCGCTCATCGCCCGTAGGCCGCGCAGGATCACGGCAGCACCGCACTGGCTGGCAAAGGTCACGGTGAGACCATCGAAGCTGGCGACCTCCACCTGGGCCAGGTGGGCAGTCGCGCTGCGGATTTGCTCCAGGCGCTGCTCGAGGCTGAAGCTGGGTTGTTTGCCAGGGTTCTGCAGCACGGCCACCACCAGGCCATCGAAGAGGCGCGCCGCCCGTTCGATCAGGTCGAGGTGGCCGAGGGTGAGGGGATCAAAGCTGCCGGGGTAAAGGGCCTTCATGGCAGGGGCTCCAGCCGGTTCAGCCGGCATGTCCGGGGATCGTAGGGATCGGACTGGTGCTGGCCCCGGATGCCGATCGCGCTGGCGTCCGCCCTGGGCCCAACCCATGGGCTTCCCGGGTGCCTTCCTAGGGTTGGAGCAATCGCCCCTAGAGCCGTGAGTCCCTCCCTCAACACGGACGCCAAGAAGACCCTGCTGCGCAAGATCCCCCACGGGGTGTTCATCTGTGGCGTGGCCGAAGGCGAGCTCGTTAATGGCTTCACGGCCAGCTGGGTCACCCAGGGATCGTTTGAGCCGCCCCTGGTGGTGATGGCGGTGCGGGCCGATTCCACCAGCAATGGCATCATCCAACGCACGGGCCGCTTTTCGCTGAACGTGCTCGCCGCTGACCAGAAGGACCTGGCGGCGGTGTTCTTCAAGCCCCAGAAGGGCATTGGCGGCCGCTTTGATGCCGCCCCATACAGCCTCGGCGAACTCGGTCTGCCCCTGCTTAACGATGCCCTCGGCGGCGTCGAATGCGAGCTGGTGGGCCAGGTGGCCCATGGCGACCACACCGTGTTTGTGGGGGAAGTCAAAACCGCCCTGCTCAACCGCGATGGCGTCGCCCTGGAGCTCTCAGCCACTGGCTGGACCTACGGCGGTTGAGCCAGGCGCCGATGCTGGATGGCACCCAGGTTGCCTGCCTCCAAGAGGCTGAAGGGCCGGCCCTGACGCGGAACCCAGCAGCCAGGGACCTGGGCACGGGCACGGGCCCCCTGGTGCAGCACCCGGATCGGCTCAAGGCGCGGCTGAAGGAGCTACCGGCCGAACCCGGGTGCTACCTGATGCGCGATGGCGACGACCGCATTTTGTATATCGGCAAGGCCAAGGTGCTGCGCCAACGGGTGCGCAGCTATTTCCACAATTCCCCCGGCCATAGCCCCCGCATCAGCCTGATGGTGCGCCAGGTCTGCGACCTGGAATTCATCGTGACCGACAGCGAAGACGAGGCGCTGGCGCTCGAATCCAACCTAATTAAGCACCACCAGCCCCACTTCAATGTGTTGCTGAAGGATGACAAGAAATATCCCTATGTGTGCATCACTTGGAGCGAAAGCTATCCGCGTATCTTTATCACACGCCAACGGCGCTTCCGTAAACCCCACGATCGCTTCTATGGCCCCTATGTGGATGTGGGCCAACTGCGCCGCACCCTGGCCATGGTCAAGCGGGTGTTTCCCCTGCGCCAGCGGCCCCAACCGCTCTACCGCAATCGCACCTGCCTCAACTTCGACATCGGCCGCTGCCCGGGGGTCTGCCAAGAAAAGATCAGCAGCGAGGACTACCAGCAGATCCTGCGCAAGGTGGCGATGGTGTTCCAGGGGCGCAATGACGAATTGCTCAGCCTGCTGACCGGCCAGATGGAGCGGTACGCCGAACGGCTCGATTTCGAGGCCGCTGCCCTGGTGCGCGACCAATTGCAGGGCCTCGAGAGCCTCAGCGCCGAGCAGAAGATGAGCCTGGGCGATAGCTCCATCTCCCGCGATGTCCTGGCCCTGGCCGCCGACCGCCGGGTTGCCGCCGTGCAGCTGTTCCAGATGCGGGCCGGCAAGTTGGTGGGCCGGCTTGGCTTCACTGCCGATGCCGTTCAGGCCTCCAGTGCCGTGGCCCAGGGGGCCCAACACCTGGGGGAGGAGGAACGCCTTGGCGACGCCAGCCCTGCCGCCCTGGAACCAAAACTCCCCCTACCGAAGGAAACCCAGCCGCCTGGCCCCCAGGCCGGGGGTGACCAGCCAGATCGTTCCCAGCCGGAGGTGGCCCCAGCCGCGCCAGAAGCTGCCCTTGAGCTCGCCGCCTCAGGCGACCCCCTTGCCGAGCCCTTGGCCGAGCAGCCCGCTGGCCTTCAAGCCGATGCCGCCAGCCTGGGCCTCATCCTGCAGAGGGTGATTGAGGAGCACTACAGCCAGGTGGATCCGGTTGAAATTCCGCCCGAGTTGTTGCTGCAGTATCCCCTGCCCCAGCAGCAACTGATCGAGGACTGGCTGAGCGAACGGCGGGGCCGCAAGGTGCGCCTGGCCGTGCCCCAGCGCCAGCAGAAGGTCGAATGGATCGAGCTGGTAGAGCGCAATGCCGGCTACGAACTCCAGCGCACCCAGCGCACGGCCGAACAACACCAGCTAGCCACCGAAGACCTCGCCCAACTCCTCGATCTCGCCAGCCCGCCGCGGCGCATCGAAGGCTTCGACATCAGCCACATCCAGGGCAGCGATGCGGTGGCCTCCCAGGTGGTGTTCATCGATGGGCTGCCGGCCAAGCAGCACTACCGCAAGTACCGGATCCAGAGCAGCAGCATCCGTTCCGGCCACTCCGACGACTTCATGGCCATGGCCGAAATCATGCGCCGCCGCTTTCGCCGCTGGGCCCAGGCCAAGGCCGAGTGGGCCGACCTGGCGGAGCTGCGCCGCCAAGCGAACTCGGCCCTGCACACCGGCGGCCTCAATGACTGGCCCGATGTGGTGATGATCGACGGTGGCAAGGGCCAGCTCTCGGCCGTGATGGAGGCCCTGCGGGAATTGAATCTGCATGAGGACCTGGTGGTCTGCTCCCTGGCCAAGCAGCGGGAGGAGGTGTTCCTGCCCGGCGCCAAGCAGCCGCTCGACAGCGAGCCCGGCCAGCTGGGCATCGTGCTGTTGCGGCGCCTGCGCGATGAGGCCCACCGCTTTGCGATCAGCTTCCATCGCCAGCAACGGGGTGAACGCATGAAGCGCTCCCGCCTGAGCGATATTCCAGGGCTTGGGCCTAAGCGGGTCAAGGAGCTGCTGGCCCACTTCCGTTCGATCGATGCGATCCAGCTGGCCAGCGCCGAGGCGATTGCCAAGGCACCGGGGGTTGGGCCGGCCCTGGCCCGCCAGATCTGGGACTACTTCCATCCCAGTGACCTCGATGGTGATGGCCAGGCCGCCGATGGATCTGACGGCTCTGCCGGGGCTGGCGCCTCTACCGGAGCTGACCCCTCTGGCGGGGCCTTAGCCCCGGCTGGGCCAGGCAGGGGTCCTGACGCCGCCGCGGCCTTGGAGCCGGCCGAGTCGGAGTCGTCCCCATGAGAGCCCTGCGCAGCCTTCTGCTGGTCGTGGGGCTTCTGCTCGGACTAGTCCTTGCTCCCTGGACCGGTTTGGGGATGTCTGGTTGGCCAAGTGAAGGCATGGCCCAGGCCGCGCCGGGACTCTGCATCGGGCCCATTTGTGCCGATGAAATCAGCCGCAGCAGCCAGTTTCCCTGGCAGTTGCGCCTGCGGCTAAGCGACCAGCGGGCCCATAGGGAGCGGGTGGTGGTCGACTGCCGCGATGGCGGTATTAGCCCCCTGGCCGGGCCGGTGGAGCGGGGCTTTGCCGGGGCAGTGGTCCGTCGCGCTTGCCGCCTGGCGGCGGGGCCTGGGGCGGAGCCAGCCGCCTAACTTGGGCCCATCAAGGCCCCCCCAGCTCCCACGAGTCCCCTCCTGCCGATGACCCTGCCACCTGAGGCCTACCTCTGGTTCAAGACCCTCCACATCGTCGGGGTGGTGGTGTGGTTTGCCGGCCTGTTCTATCTAGTGCGTCTGTTCATTTATCACGCCGAAGCCGCTGCCATGGAGCCTCCGCTCCGGCAGGCCTTCGAGCAGCAATACGGGCTGATGGAGCGCCGTTTGGCCAACATCATCACCACCCCGGGGTTGGTGCTCACCGTGGCGATGGCGATTGGGCTGCTGGTGGCCCAACCGGCCTGGCTGCACCAGGGCTGGATGCACGCCAAGCTCGGCTTCGTGGTGGCCTTGCTGGCCTATCACCTGTTTTGTTATCGGCTGATGGGCCAGCTGCAGGCTGGTACCTGCCGCTGGGGACCGAAGCAATTGCGAGCCCTCAATGAACTGCCCACCCTGTTGCTGGTGGTGGTGGTGATGTTGGTGGTATTCAAGGCCCAATTCCCCACTGGAGCCGCCACCTGGCTGCAGGTGGGATTGGTGGTGTTCATGGCGGCATCGATTCAGTTTTATGCCCGCTGGCGCCGCTTGCGCGAAGCGGCCACCGTCCAGACTCCCGGTGGCTGAGATGGCCCCAGAGCCCCGCAGACCCAGCGGCCCTGGCCGCAGCGAATCCGGGCAATGGCCAGGGGCCACCGGCCTTGGCGTTGCTGGGGGGGCTGTAGCGGCTTCAAGGCCCGCTGCCCCAGGCCTTTCCCTCGTGGAGGTGCTCCAGGGAGTCCATGGGGGAAGTTGCCCTGGCGAGCTCAACTTCCACTGCCACACCCTCCATTCCGACGGCAGCCTGCGCCCCGAGCAGCTAGCCAGCCAGGCCGTCGCCCAGGGCTTGCGCCACCTTGCCGTCACTGACCACCACAGCACCGAAGCCCTAGCTCCCGTTCAGCAAGGCCTGGATCGATTGGCCGGGCAGGGGCAGGCGGTGCCCCAGCTCTGGAGCGGCATCGAGATCAGCTGCCTGCTGGAGGGCTGCCTGGTGCATGTGCTCGGCCTCGATTTCGATCCCCGCGACCCCGCCCTGATGCCCTATCGCCAGGGCCAAGCTCCGGTAGGCCCCGAGCTCAAGGCAGAAGAGGTTGTGAAACGGCTGCATGGGGCCGGGGGCTTGGCCCTGCTGGCCCACCCCGCCCGCTACCGCAAACCCTTTGCCCTGTTGATCGATGCGGCGGCGGCCCTGGGCTTCGATGGGGCGGAGGCCTACTACGACTACGCCATGGCGCCCCGCTGGCAGCCGACGCCCCTGGTTTGCGAGGCGATCGCCAACCAGTTGGACCAGTTGGGACTTTTGCGTAGTTGCGGCACCGATAGCCACGGGCTGGAGCTCGGTGGCCGCTAGGGTTTGCTCACACTTTCCGCTGCTCGCCGATGGGACTGCTCGATCGTCTGCTGGGTACGAAATCCTTCAAGTCGTCGCCCGACGTTGCTAAGCCTGCCGCCAAGCCACAAGAAGCGATGTTCCTGGATGCCGATGAGTCCAGCTCCCTCGGCAACGTCGACTTCATGCGGCGTACCTATGAGATCCGCCGTACCTTCCCCGGGACTGTCGACAACCCAGGCCTGAAGGAACGGGTTGATGTGGTCGCTTCGATGGAGGCCCGGGTCGAGAGACTCACCGATGGCATGCCCGGCACGGAAGCCAAGGACTCCAGCGTTGACCTCACCGGCGGTATCCCCAAGCCGGTGAAGAAAACCTTCGCCCAAACCATGACGGCTGATGAGCTCAGCCAGCGGCTGAAGGGCTCAGCGATTGGGGGCGTGAATGTGCCCGGTGTGGCCGCCACAGGCCGCCAGGCCAGCTCCGACTCCGACCAGCCTGAAATCTCCCGCCAGGGTGGCCGTCCCGGTGCCATCGATGGGTTCAAGGGCATGGCCAAGGACATCACCGGCTGAATCCCAGTGACTCCTCACTAGACCCGATCTGGATCGCGGTGCGTTGACCCGCTCCTTGCCAAGGTCCGGGCCCTAGGCCCTGGTGGTTGGCTAGCCCTCCACCAGGGCCTCGCTGTCGAGCACTAACTGGCGCAACTGGTCGAGCTGTTGGGGGCTGGCCCCCTCCCAAAGGCCCCGGTGGTGCGATTCGAGCAGGCGTTCGGCCATGTCTCTGAGGGCCCAGGGATTGGCCTGGCGCAGGAAGGCGAGGGTCCGGGCGTCCCCCAGCCAGGTGTCGCAGATGGCCCCGTAGCTCCAATCGGGCACCCGGCCGGTGCTGGCGTCGTAGGCGAAGAGGTAGTCGAGGCTGGCGGCCAGCTCAAAACCGCCCTTGTAGCCATGGGCCCGCATGCCTTCGATCCAGCGGGGATTCAGGAGGCGTGAGCGCAGCACCTTGTCGAGCTCCTTTTCAAGCCGGTGCACCCGGGGCCGTTGTTGGCGGGAATGGTCGGCAAACCACAGGGCTGGTGCCTGGCCCTGCAGCCGTTCCGCCGCCGCACTCAGGCCCCCCTGGAATTGGTAGTAATCATCGGAGTCGAGCAGGTCGTGTTCCCGGTTGTCCTGGTTGTGGAGCACCACCTGCACAGCGGCCAGCCGCTGCTCCAGGCCCGAGCGATCGGCTACGGCCACGCCGCTGCCTTCGTAGCGCCAGCCACTCCAAGCCAGGAAGGCCTCCGCCAGGTCGCCGCGTTCATCCCAGTTACCGCTATCAATCAGGGCCTGCAGACCAGCCCCATAGGCCCCGGGCGCGGAGCCAAAGACCCGGCCGCTTTGCCCCCCTTCCCGCTGAGCGGCAGCGGCCAGGGGGTTGTCCTGCTCCGCCTCCTCCAGGCCCGCCACTAGGGCCGTGGCCCGGTTGAACCAGGCCACCAGTTGGGGGAAGGCATCGCGAAACAGGCCCGAGATGCGCAGGGTCACATCCACCCGGGGCCGCCCCAGGCTGGCCAAGGGAATGGCTTCCAGATCCACCATTCGCCGGGTGGGGCCATCCCAGATCGGCCGGATTCCCAGCAGGGCCAGGGCCTGGGCGATGTCCTCCCCGCCGTTGCGCATGGTCGCCGTGCCCCAGACCGACAGGGCCAGTTGGCGCAGGGGTTCCCCCTCCTCTTGGAGATACAGATCCACCAGTAACTCAGCGCTGCGGCGGCCGAGGTCCCAGGCGGTTTCCGTTGGTAAACCGCGCAAGTCGACGCTGTAGAAATTGCGGCCGGTGGGCAAGAGATCGGGCCGGCCCCGGGTGGGAGCTCCCGAAGGCCCCGCGGCGATTCGCCCGCCGGCAACGCCCCTGAGAAAGGCCTGCCGTTCGGCCTCGCCGCAGCGCAGCAGGTTGGGCAGGAGGGAACGGGCCACCCGCTCCAGCACGGCGGCCGTGGCCGGCCCAGGAGCTGGGGTCATGGCTTCCGTTGCCGTGCCTTGGGCCTGGGCCAGCAGGCCTGCGATTAGGGCCAGGGCCTGGTCTTCCAGCCAGGCCACCCCATCGCCCCCATGGCGGGCACCCGAAACGCCTAGGGCCTCAAGACGTTCCCGATCCAAGCAGGCCAAGGGGCCTTCCTCCGCATCCGCCCACGGGTCCAGCTCCAGGCCCAGATCCATGGCCAGGGCCTGGGTCAGGCCCGGACCCTCGGCCAGGGGCGCCCGGGCCAGGCAGAGCAGCAATTCGGCCAGGGGGGCGGCCTTGGGGAGTTGGCCGAACACGTGCAGGCCCGTGCGGATCTGGGCCTCCTTCAGCTCGCAGAGGTAGCCATCGGCGGCCTGGAGGCGTTGGAGCCTGACCTCGTCGCTAGCGGAGCCGCCGTCAAGCCGGTTAAGGCCCGCGGGGTCACCAGTGGACTGAGGCCCCAAGTTGAGCGCGCTGAGACGCTCCAACACCTGGTCCTGCAACTGGCCCGTGCGGTCCGCCCCGAGTTCATTCGCCTGCCAGTACTCATCGAGTAGGGCTTCTAGCTCCAGCAGCGGCCCATGCAGGCCAGCCCGGCCCAGGGGCGGGGTGAGGTGGTCAAGGATCACGGCCTGGCTGCGCCGCTTGGCCTGGGAGCCCTCGCCCGGATCGTTGACGATGAAGGGATAGAGATGGGGCAAGGGACCCAGGGCCCATTCCGGGAAGCAATTCGCAGAAAGCCCCAGGCCCTTACCGGGCAGCCATTCCAAGTTGCCGTGCTTGCCCACATGGCAAATCACCTGAACCCCGGCCACCTGGCGCAGCCACACATAGCGGGCCAGGTAGGCGTGGGGGGGCGGCAGGTCGGGGCAGTGGTAGTTGAGGCTGGGATCCCGGTCATAGCCGCGCTCCGGTTGGAGCAGCAACGACACCTGGCCGAACTGCAGGCCGGCCACGGGGAAGCCCTGGTCGCCCAGGCTGGGATCCGATTGCGGTGGGCCCCAACGCTGCTCCAGTCGTCCTCGCCCCGCCTCGGGAAGGGTGGCGTACCAGGCGAGGTACGTGGCGAGGGGCAGGTGGGCCAGGGGGGGGCGGTGCTGGCTTTCCGGGTCGTTGGTTTGGCCCTCGAGCAGCCGTTGGATCAGGGCATCGCCATCGGCGGGTAGGGGGTCATTGCCTAGGCCATAGCCCGCCTCGTCTAGCCAGTGCAACAAATTTGCGGCGCTGGCGGGCGTATCCAGGCCCACCCCATTGGCTAGGCGGCTGTTGCGGGTCGGGTAGTTGGCCAACACCAGGCCAATCCGGCGCTCGGCGGCGGGGGTGCGGCGCAGGTCGCACCAGCGGGCCACCAGCTGGCTGACCCAATCCAGTCGTTCCCTCTCTGGCCGGCTCTGGTGCAAGGCCGTGGCCAAGCCGGCATCGGCGCCGCTGACCTCCTTGAAGGCTCCCACCCGGGTGGTGATACGACCATCCAATTCAGGTAAAGCCACCTGGAGGCTGAGATCGAGGGGCCCCAGTCCAATGGAACTGTCTGCCCAGGTTTCACGGCTCTGGCTGCTGCAGAGCAGCTGGAACACCGGCACATCCAGGCGCTCCCATAACGGAGCCCCGAGGCCAGCCTCCTCGAACTGCACGGAGGCAAAGGAGGTGGTGCAAACCACCGCCTCCACGGCCTCGCGGCCCAGCAGGTCGGCCACGCCCCGTTGCACGGCCGGATCGCGCAGGCCACTCACCCAAAGGGCCCGGGGCGCCAGCCCCTGCTGACGCAGGCTCGTCAATAGGGCCCCCACCAGCTCGAGATCGCCGGCCTGGAGGAGGGCCCGATACAACACCACACCCACCCGGGCGCCGGGCTCCTGGCGCCAGTCATGGGGCAAGGGGTCGGCCTGGGGGATCGCAATCGGCAGCGCTACAGCCTTGCCGGCAAGGAGTGGGTCCAGGCAACGAAGCACCGCAGCCAGGTTGATCGCTCCCCCCTCCCGCAGGCAGTGGCCGATCGCTAGGGCCAGGGATGGATCTGCCGTGCCCAGATCCGCCAGGGCTTTGGCTTCTTCAGCGGTGCCGGAAATGACCAACAGCTGGCGATCTGGCCGGGCTGAGGCCCACACCCGAAGTTGCTCCAGGCCGTAGCTCCAGTGGCCCCGGCCCCCCAGCAGCCGCACGACCACGAGCCGGGTCTCCGCCAGGCTGGTGCGGATGTAGTGGTCGATCACGGCCGGATGGGCCAGGGCTTTGAGGTTCAGTCCCCGAACGGGCGTTGTAAGGAGCTGGGGCTGGTCCGCTAGTAGGGACGCCAGGCCCGCCAGATCGCTATCAGCGCTACTGAGCAGCACGATGGGCGCTCCGGGCTGCTCCACGTAAACGGGCCCCTCCTGGGGGCTGGTGCTGCCGGGAACCGCCGCTAGCCGATGCATGGCGCCATCCTGGGACCTGGCCGTTGGCTCTGGCTTCCCTGGGCTTGGCCGACCTTCAGCTGATCGCTTTAGGGGTGGCTCAGGCTTTGGCCAGATGTCCCCGATTTTCGCCGCTTAGGGCAGCGGGTCCCCGCACGGGCCGGTGAGAAGATGCCCATACCCTTTGGGCCCCTGGCCATTCGGCCTGCGGCGCACGCAACCCCGATTCCGATCCCATGCATCAATTCCTTCCCTATGCCTGGTTCGGTGGGCGCTGCGTTCCCTTTGCCGAAGCCACGATCTCCGTGGCCACCCATGCCTTGCACTACGGCACCGGTGCGTTTGGCGGCATGCGCGCCCTGCCCAACCCCAGCGACCCGGGCGAGATCCTGCTGTTCCGGGCTGACCGCCACGTCCGTCGCCTAAGCCAAAGTGCCCGCCTGCTGCTCACCGAACTGGCGGAAGACACAATCATGGACGGGATCGTGCAGATCCTGCGGGCCAATCGCCCCAGCACGCCGGTGTATCTAAGGCCGTTTGTTTACACCAGCGACCTCGGCATCGCCCCCCGGCTCCATGACATCGAGACCGATTTCCTGATCTATGGCATTGAATTGGGCGATTACCTCTCTCCCGACGGCGTGAGTTGCCGCATCAGCTCTTGGACCCGCCAGGAGGATCGCTCCCTGCCCCTGCGCGGCAAGATAAGTGGCGCCTACATCACCAGCTCCCTGGCCAAAACGGAAGCGGTGAAGAGCGGCTTCGATGAGGCGTTGCTGCTCAACAGCCGTGGCAAGGTGAGTGAGGCCAGTGGCATGAACCTCTTCATCGTCCGCGATGGCGTGCTGATCACCCCGGGGGTAGATCAGGACATCCTCGAGGGCATCACACGGGCCAGCGTGCTGGAGATTGCCCAGGCCATGGGCATCCCCACCCTGGAGCGACCGGTGGATAAAACCGAGTTGTTTGTGGCTGATGAGGTGTTCCTGAGTGGCACCGCCGCCCGCGTGACCCCGGTGCGTCGGGTTGAAAACACCGACATGCCCAGCCAGCGGCCAGTGATGGGGGCGATTCGCGATCGGCTCACGGCGATCACCGAGGGCCGCGATCCGGCCTACGACCACTGGGTCACCCGCGTGCGTCTCGACGGCTGATGGCAAGCATCCCCACCCAAACCCCTGTGTCCAGTTCCACTCCGGCGGCCAACCCCAGCGCCTCCACGCTCCTTGGGGCCCATGCTGGTAAGCCCAAACCCCGCATCGGCTTCCTAGAGCGGCTGCATAGCCCCGAGCGGCCCGTGTTGGTGTTTGACGGTGCCACCGGCACCTCCCTGCAGCAGATGGATCTCAGCGCCGAGGATTTCGGCGGCCCCGCCCTAGAGGGCTGCAACGAGAACCTGGTGGTGACCCGCCCTGATGTGGTTCAAACGGTCCATCGCCAGTTCCTGGAGGTGGGTTGCGATGTGATCGAAACCGACACCTTTGGTGCCGCTTCGATTGTGTTGGCTGAATACGGCCTGGAGGATCAGGCCTACGCGCTCAACAAGCGGGCGGCGGAACTGGCTAGGGACGTGGCCGATGCCTTCAGCACCCCAGAGAAACCCCGCTTTGTGGCGGGCTCCATGGGTCCCACGACCAAATTGCCCACCCTCGGGCATGTCGGCTTTGATGTCCTCAAGGAGTCCTATCGCGAGCAGGCCGAAGGCCTGATTGCTGGCGATGTGGATTTGTTCATCGTTGAAACCTGCCAGGACGTGCTGCAGATCAAGGCAGCCCTCCAGGGGATTGAGGAAGCCTTCAGCCGCAGGGGTGAACGGCGCCCCTTGATGGTGTCAGTGACGATGGAAACCACCGGCACAATGTTGGTGGGATCGGATATTGCCGCTGTGGTAGCGATTCTCGAGCCGTTCCCGATTGATGTGCTCGGGCTCAACTGCGCCACGGGCCCGGAGCAGATGAAGGAGCACGTGCGCTATCTCAGCGAGCACTGCCCCTTTGTGATTAGTTGCATTCCCAATGCCGGCCTCCCAGAAAATGTGGGTGGCGTGGCCCATTACCGGCTGACGCCGATTGCCATGAAGATGCAGCTGATGCACTTCGTGGAAGATCTCGGCGTGCAGGTGATCGGCGGCTGCTGCGGCACCACCCCGGCCCACATTGGTGCCCTGGCCGAGCTGGCCAGGGAGCTCAAACCAGCAGCCCGCCAAGTACGCCGGCCCGAACTCCAGCGGCAACGACCTGCCCTCAGCTACGAGCCGGCCCTGGCCTCGATCTATGGGGTTACGCCCTACCACCAGGACAAATCCTTCCTGATTATTGGTGAACGGCTCAATGCCAGCGGCTCGAAGAAAGTCCGCGACCTGCTCAATGTTGAGGATTGGGATGGATTGGTGGCCGTGGCCCGGGGCCAGGTCAAAGAAAACGCCCATGTGCTCGATGTCAACGTCGACTATGTGGGACGGGACGGCGAGAAAGATATGCATGAGCTGGTAAGCCGGCTCGTGACGAATGTGAATCTGCCCCTGATGCTCGATTCCACCGAGTGGCAGAAAATGGAGGCGGGGCTCAAGGTTGCCGGTGGCAAATGCATCCTTAACTCCACCAACTACGAAGATGGCGATGAACGCTTCTTCAAGGTCTTGGAACTCGCCCGCGCCTA
>CAMAVE010000029.1 GCA_945861595.1 Synechococcus sp. UW140 | reverse complement strand
TTCATGCTCTGGATCGGGCCGATCAGCTCGCTGTTCGACTACCTCACCTTTGCTCTGATGTGGTTTGTGTTCCAGGCCAACACCCCAGCCCAGCATGCCCTGTTCCAGACCGGCTGGTTTGTGGAGAGCCTGATGACCCAGGTGTTGATCGTCCACATCATCCGCACCCCAAAAATTCCTTTGTTTGAAAGTCGGGCCTCCTGGCCCCTACTGGGGATCAGTGCCACGGTGATGGTCCTGGCGATCAGCTTGCCCTTCACGCCGGCCGGCCCGGGTCTGGGCCTGGTCCCCCTACCGGCGGCCTACTTCGGCTGGTTGGCGCTGATCCTGGCGGGCTATTGCCTGCTCACCCAGCGGGTCAAAACCTGGTTCATCCAGCGCTACGGCTATAACTGAGCCTCGCCGTCCTCAACCGCCTCGAGGGCATCGCTGGCGCGGAAGCGATCCTGCTCGCGGCTGTAACGGAAGAGGCCGCAGGCCCGGATCCAGCTCACCAGAGTTTCAAACATCGCCTCGGCCTCGGGCTGGGTGAACTGCTCACTGAGCAGGTCGAGCACGAAGTCACCTTCGACCTCTGCCTTAGGGCTGGCCTCGAGGGCCTCTTGCAGGCGCCGCACCAGGGGCACATGCTGCAGCATCTGGCTGCGCAGCAGGCGCTGCTGTTCCTCCTCACTGGCCTCGGCCAGGGCCCGGCCCACGGGGCTGAGGCCGAGGCGGGCCCCATCCACCGCCATGAGCTCCAGCAGTTCCCCGGCATCGAGGATCGGCAACAGATCATCGAGTTCCAGCACCAGCTCATCGGCTAGTTCAGCCACACTGATGCCCTCCTGTTCCGGCACCAGGTTGAGCAGGTCAACCACAGCTCCCAAGGAAGCTGGCGGCAGGGCCAGGGCATCCTGGCTGGTGGTTTGCTCCACCGCCAGGGGGCTGGTCCCGACCGGCTTGTCGGGATCGGTCATGTAGCTGTAGAGGGTATCCACCAGGGTCCGGAACGCCGGTGCCGTGTCGTCGCGGGGGCGGGGCAGGGGATTGGGAACCACGCCGCGAATGCGGCCCGGGTTGGCACTGAGCAGCACCACCCGATCACTGAGCAAAACCGCCTCCTCGATGCTGTGGGTGACGATCACAATGGAGCCGGCTGGGAAGGTGCCGCCGGCCCAGAGTTCATCGATATCGCGGCGCAAATTTTCGGCCGTGAGCACATCGAGGGCGCTGAACGGCTCATCCATGAGCAGCAGGGCCGGCTCCATCACAAAGGCCCGGGCAAAGCCGACCCGCTGGCGCATTCCCCCCGAGAGCTCGCGGGGATAGGCCTCGGCGCTGCCCTCCAGGCCCACCATGGCCAGGGCCCGCAGGGCGCGGCGTCGCACCTCCTTCTCCGCCAGGCCCCGGGCCTCCAGGCCCACGGCGGTGTTTTCCAGCACGGTGAGCCAGGGCAACAGGGCAAAACTCTGGAAAACAATCGCAACATCCCGATTCACGCCCCGCAGCGGTTGGCCATCGCGCTCGATCCGGCCTTCGCTGGGGGCAATCAGGCCGGCCATCAGTCGCAGCAAGGTGCTCTTGCCGCTGCCACTGCGGCCTAGCAGGGCCACCACTTCACCGGGCTGGATATCCAGGTCGATGTCGTCAAGCACAGCCACCCGGCTACTGCCATCGGCGCTGCGGAACAGCTTGGCCACATGGCGAACCTTGAGCAAGGGCTGGGAGGTCACGCCATCAGACGCCAGCAATGCATCAGTTTCCATAGCGTTCCTCGGCAAAGCGATACAGGGGCCGCCACACCAGCCGGTTGGTGCCCACCACAAACAGGGCCATCACCACCAGACCCAAGAACAGCCGCGGCTGGTCACCGTGGGCCGTGGCTTCGGCGATATAGGAGCCGATGCCGGGGGTCTGCAGGGTGTGGCTTCCCCAGGTCACCAGCTCGGCCACGATCGAAGCATTCCAGGCGGCACCACTGGCGGTGACCGCCCCGGTGATCCAGGCGCTGAACATGGCCGGCAGTAGGAAGCGCTTCCAGCGCTGGCGACCCTTGAGCTGGAACACCTGACTCATTTCGCGCAGGTCGTTCGGGATGGCACTGGCCCCGGCCGTGACATTGAACAACACATACCACTGGGCGCCCATGGCCATCAACACAACGCAGCCATAGAAGAGCGGCATCCCGCAAAACAGGAACACCACGGTGAAAAAGGGAAAGAGCAGGTTGGCGGGGATGCTGGCGAGCATCAACATCACGGGCTGCAACAGGGCGGCCCAGCGGGGCCGCAGGCCAATCAGCACGGCCAGGGGCAGAAAGATCAAGGTGCTGCCCCCCACCACGGCCAGCACCCGGCCGAAGGTGAGCAGGCCTTGGCCGAACGCGTTGAGGGTTTCGCCCAGACCCACCTGCTGGAGGCTGTGGTGGCAGGCCACCACCGTGGCTACGGCACCGGCCAGTAAGACCAAATTGTCGACCCAGCGGGGCTCCTGCTTCTGCAGGGGCGCTGGGCCATCACGGCCACGGCTGCGGGTCCAGCGATTGAGGGAGGTGCCCAGGGGGAGCAAGGCCGATCCAAGCCAATGGCCTAGTTGACGCAACAACTCCGATTGCTGCAGCGCTTCGAGGAACCAGGACTGGCTAGGGGTAGCGGCTGAGTTGGTATCAAGGCGGTATTGCTCGCTCCAGGTCACAATCGGTCGCCAGAAGAGCTGGTCAGTCACCACAATCAACAGCAGCATCATTACCAAGGCCCAAAGCACACAGTCGAGACGCTGTTGCGCAATGGCGGCTGCCACATAAGAGCCAATGCCTGGCAGAGTATAATTGGAATTATTAACGCTAATCGCCTCACTTTGGGTGGCAAAAAACCAGCCGCCAGCAAAACTCATCATCGCATTCCAAACCATCGGGATGGCACTGGCTGGCAGCTCTAATCGCACCATCTGCTGCCAACCGGTGAAGCCATAAACGCGTGAAGCCTCGCGGAGTTCGGGGGGTATCGTGCGCAGGGATTGGTGATAACAAAAGATCAGGTTCCAAACCTGACCCGTGACGATTGCAAACAGGGCCGCCGATTCCAGCCCAAGTAAACTGCCGGGAAACAGACCAATAAAAAACGGCACTATCACGGCCAGGAAACCGAGGACGGGCACGGATTGGAGGACATCCACCAACGGCAGAACCAGGCGTTCGGCCACGGGCGAACGGGCCGTGAGGGAGCCCAAGCCCACTGCAATCGCGAGCGAGATCCCCAGGGCGAAGAACATCCGCAGGGAGGAGCGGGCCGCGTAGTAAGGCAGCAACAGGGGGTTGAGATCCACGCCCGGAAGCTGGGCTTGGGGATGGAAACTGACGGCCATCTGGCTGCTGAGGCTGCCGATGCCCACCACCACGGTGAGTCCCAGCAGGAGCAGGGCGAAATCGAGCAGCATCGTGCGGGCCCGATCGGGCCGTTCGGCCGATCCGGACCCAGGCCTGCCAGCGGATCGGGCCAGCTCGAAGCGGGGAACCCTCCCGGCCTCCAATGCCATTGGCCCCCACGCCATCTCGCCTCACTCTGTCACTGCAAGGGCACCGGAGAGCTGTGCTGTAGCGCACCTGGCTGGGCCTTCTCCTTGCCGTTTCGCCAACCGGTGCCTGGGACCAAGGGTGAAATGTTGGCCAACCATCGCCGTTGCGGGCATGGGCCGAAGCCTGGAGCCCGACCCCGGGAGGTTGAACGCCTCTGCCAGCGACCCCGGCCCACTGCCAGGGGGACGCCGGACTTGGCCTGGCGATTGGTAAACGACGCTGTCTAACCAACGGGGACGAGATCCGGATGGCCAGCCAGCAGGGTCAGGGCAGTTATTTTTTGGTGGACTTGCCAGGTTTACCCCTGGCAAGCGCCGATTCCAAATCATCCAGACCCGTTCAAAATGCAGGCCAGGAAGTGGGATAACAGGCCTTAGCGCTCAAACCAAGCCATATTCGACAGCAACACTCGCTAACGCCAAACAAGATCATGACCCGATCAATAGATCAAATCCAACAATGACGCTATCGCCGAACAACGATTGCGTCGACTATTCCATCTGCCTTCCATTCGTCCATCAGGGTCGATGCTTTGAGGGTTATAGAAAAACCTCAATCAAGGCCAACCAATCCAGTTGGCTAAAAGCCTTCAATCCCAAGGGCCCGCCGAAGTGCGTAGGCCACCCACAACCTGGCAACCGAGCCGACCTTCGGCCCTAGCCGTCTGCTGGGAACTTGAACTGCTGCAACAGCTCCTGGCCAGGGGACAAGGGCCTTCCTAGGCTGCCACCAGCTTCTGCTCCCCTGACATCCGTTGCATGGCCGCGATTTTCAGCGATAACAGCCTCACGATTGGCCGCACCCCACTCGTGCAACTCAACCGGCTTGTCGCCCCTGGAGGCGCCCGGGTGCTGGCCAAGATTGAGGGACGCAATCCGGCCTATTCCGTGAAATGCCGGATCGGCGCCGCCATGATCGCCCAGGCCGAAAAGGACGGTCTGCTGGGTCCTGGCAAGGAACTGATCGAGCCGACCAGCGGCAACACTGGCATCGCCCTGGCGTTTGTGGCGGCCTCGAAAGGGATTCCGCTCACCTTGACCATGCCGGAAACCATGAGCCTGGAGCGGCGCAAGTTGCTCACCGCCTACGGCGCCAAACTGGAGCTCACCGAAGGGCGCCTAGGCATGACCGGTGCGGTAAACCGGGCCAAGGAGATTGCCGCCTCGGCGCCCGATCGCTACGTGTTGCTGCAGCAGTTCGTCAATCCGGCCAATCCCCAGATCCACCACGACACCACGGGGCCAGAAATCTGGAGCGATACCGATGGCGACGTGGATGTGCTCGTGGCTGGCGTCGGCACCGGCGGCACGATCACAGGGGTGAGCCGCTACATCAAGCAGACCCTGGGTAAGCCCCTGGTGTCCGTGGCGGTGGAACCAAGAACCAGCCCGGTGATTAGCCAACTGATGGCGGGTGAAACGCTCCAGCCCGGACCCCACAAGATTCAGGGCATTGGTGCCGGCTTTGTGCCCGGCAACCTGGAGGTGGCCCTGGTGGATCGGGTCGAACGGGTGAGCGACGAAGAGGCGGTGACGATGGCCCGGCGCCTCATGCGGGAGGAAGGAATCCTGGCCGGTATCAGCTGTGGTGCCGCCACCGTGGCGGCGCTTCGCTTGGCGCAGGAACCAGCCTTTGCCGGCCGCACGATCGTGGTGGTTTTACCCGATTCCGGCGAGCGCTACCTCAGTTCCGTGCTGTTTGAAGGGGTGTTCAACGAAAGGGGCCTGGCACCAGAGCGCCAGGCCTAAAACCGACTGAGTTCACACCCTGCCGGCCCAAGCGGGCCGGGTGTATCCATCAGGATCGGCTGGATGCGGCTGATTGGCGGCGCTCAGTCCGGTAAGGCTTCCACGGACTGGAGGCGTTCATTCAGTTGCATGGCCATGGTCTGACGACCCACGGCAAGCACCTTGAGGGTGTCTTCGTGCAGGCGCAGCTGGGCATCGGCCACCTGCATGCCCCGCACCAGCTCTTTCAGCTCTTCAGGCAGGGTATTGAGGTCATAGCGCTTGCCCTCGAAGGTGAGGATCGGCTGCTGGGTCTCTTCAGTCACGCGTAGTGAGTAGTAGGCGCCCCAGATTAGGGATCAGCAGCCCCTTTGGGCGGGGCTGGTTTCCCGGGGGCCTGGACGGATTCCCCCATAGTCCGTTTGAAGAAGAACATCAGCAGCGGGCCCACCTGCCCCGTCTCAACCAACTCCCAGCCGTCCTTGCCGAGCAGGTTGAGGAAATACTGCAGCTGTTCTGCCGGATGGCGGGGCAGGGGGGCTGCCTTGTACTGCTCGGGAAACTCCCGGGCAATGAATTCCGGGCTGAGCAAGCCCCTTAGGCGTTCGCTGGCCACCTGGGGATCGGGAGCCTGGGGAGGTTGGCCACTGTCCAGGTTGATATGGATGACGCGGTACTCCCACTGGGTCATCGATCCTGCTGCTCAAACATGGGCCCAGGCTAGGGGGCCTCGCCAAAGGCGACCCTGGCGGGACCATTGGTTATCGCCCCACAGGGGATCGGCTGTCCCAGGACCTCCCAGCACCAGCTCAACGACCGCCGCCACGGATCAACTGGCGTTCGCAGAGGTCCTGGTAGCGACCCGGCCGACTGATCAGCTGGTCGTGGTTGCCCTGGTCGATCAGGCGGCCGCCATCGAGCACCAGGATCCGATCGGCCTCCTGAACCGTGGCCAGGCGGTGGGCGATCACCAGCACCGTCCGGCCGGCCATGGCCTGCTCCAGGCCCTGCTGCACCGCCGCTTCGGACTCGGCATCCAAGGCGCTGGTGGCCTCATCCAGCAGCAGCACGGCCGGATCGCCCAGCACGGCTCTGGCAATCGCCAGCCGCTGCAGCTGGCCGCCGGAGAAGTTGCTGCCCCGTTCCTCAATACGGGCCTGGTAGCCCCCGGGGAGGGCTTCGATGAAGCCATCGGCATTGGCCAGCCGGGCCGCCCTGCGAATCTGCTCCTGGCTCACATCCCGGCCAAAGGCAATCGCCTCGGCCACCGTGCCGGAGAACACATTGCTTTGCTGGGGCACCAGGGCGATCGCCCGGCGCAGGTCGGCGGCCCGCAGGTCGACCAGATCCTGACCATCGAGCAGTACACGGCCCTGTTGGGCGATGTTGAAGCGCAGGAGCAGGGAAAACAGGGTGCTTTTGCCCGCGCCCGAGGGCCCCACCAGGGCCACCACCTGGCCAGGTTGAATCCGCAGACTGAGCCCATGGAGCACCGGTGTCTGGGGGTCGTAGCCGTAGACCACCTGATCGAGCACCAGCTCGCCTTTAACGGCGCCGAGGGCCTGGGCATCGGCCCGATCCGGAGGCTCGATTGGCTCGGCCTCGATTGCCCTCAGGCGCCGTAGGGAGGCCTGACCCTGCTGGAATTCGTTGAAGTTGGTCGTGAGGTGGGAAATCGGATCGATCAACATCAACAGAGCCGCCACATAGCTACTGAAGCCAGCCGGAGTGAGCTCATTGCTTTGGATCCGCGCTGCACCCATCAGCAGCACCGCCAGGATCCCGGCTGCCTCCAGGAAGCCCACCACCGGGTATTGGAGCGCCAACAGGCGCTGGGTGCGGAAGCGAGCCTGGCGGTGCAGGTCGATTTCGGTTTCAAAGCGGGCCTGGAGCCAGGGTTCGGCCGCAAAGGCGCGCACGAGCGGCAGGCCGCCGATCGCCTCGCCCAGCAAGGCTGCTAACTCGCTCACCTGCTTCTGGCTGCGTTCAGCGGCGCCCATCACCCGGGCCCCGAACACACTCACCAGCACGGCCACCAGGGGGGCCAGCACCATGGTGCCCAGGGACAGGCGCCAGTCGAGCCACACCATGTAGCCGAACACCGCCACCAACTGCAGAACGCAAGGGGTGCTGTCCTGAATGGTTTTGTAAATGACCTCGCCAACCCGGTCAGCGTCTTCGGTGAGGCGGTAGGTGAGGTCACCGGCGGAGAGTTTTTCCAGGGCCCCAAATTCGAGCCGCTGCAGGCGCGCAAACAGCTGGCGGCGCAGGTCCTGGCTCACCTGCAGGGCCGGGCCGGCCAGCAGGGTGTCCTGGCCGAACTGGGCCATTTTCTGGAGCATGAAGACCGCCAAGGCCAGGGTCACCACCTGCAACACCTTGGCCACATCGCCCGAGCCGATCGCGGGCACCAACTGACCCGCTAGCCAGGCCAAAACGGGCCAACAGCCCACGAAAACAAGCATGCAGAGACCACCACCCCAAAGCTGGCGGTGATAGGGCTGCAGCAGCGGCAGCAGGCGCCGGAAGCCGGCCGGGGAGGGTGCGAGCATCAAGGCAAGCTATCAGCGTTGTTTTGTCCTTCCCCCCAGCCCCAGGCCCGAACGGGGAATGCAGCGGGGACGGCGAGCCAGCCGTTGCCAGCCCCCTAAAGCAATCATCGTCTGGCCCCAGGGACTTGCAGCGGCCCCTGGTGGGCGATTCAAGCTCCCTGGACCAGCAGAGCGAACTGCGCCTCGATCAATTCCTGAAATGGCAGGGCCTGGTGGGCACGGGCGGCGAAGCCAAATTCCGGATCCAGCAGGGCGATGTCCGCGTCAATGGCGAACTAGAGCAACGGCGCGGCCGCAAGTTGCAGCCCGGTGATCGGGTCAAACTTGCCGGACAGGAGCTGGTGGTGCCTGCCTTCCAGGCCCGCCGCTGAACCCCTCTCGGAGCATCTGGCATCAGCAGATCAAAACTCCCGGTGAAGGCCGTTCATCAAGCCCGCTGATCAAGGGAGCTTGGGGCTGGGGCAGCCAGCAGCTAGCCACGGTCTGGGGTCCCAGCCGATGGACCCTTAGGTTGGGATTTCATCACTCGGGAAGGCTGTGGGCAAGTCGGTGATCGCGGGCAACTGGAAAATGCACATGACCTGCGCTGAGGCCCAGGCATTTGCGAGTGCCTTCCTGCCCCTGGTCGCCAGCTTGCCCAGCGATCGGGAGGTGCTCCTGGCCCCGCCGTTCACGGCGATCGCCACCCTGGCCGAGGCCTTGGCGGGCAGTGGCATCCAGATCGGCGGCCAGAACGTCCATTGGGACCAGTCCGGCGCCTACACCGGCATGATCTCGGCGCCGATGCTGCAGGAGCACGGCGTCACCCACGCGATCGTGGGCCACAGCGAGCCGCGTAAGTACTACAGCGAAACCGACGAGCAGATCAACCTGCGGGCCCGCACAGCCCAAAAAGCTGGCCTGATCCCCATCCTCTGCGTGGGCGAAAGCGACTCGCAACGGGAAGGGGGCGAAGCAGAACGGGTGATCCGCCGTCAGGTGGAACAGGGCATCGATGGACTGGATCCGGCGCGCTTGGTGGTGGCCTACGAACCCATCTGGGCAATCGGCACCGGCAAAACCTGTGGCGCCGCCGAAGCCAACCGCATCTGCGGCCTGATCCGCAGCTGGGTCGGTTACGCCGAAGTGGTGGTCCAATACGGCGGCTCGGTCAAGGCCGACAACATCGACCAACTGATGGCCCAATCGGATATCAATGGGGTGTTAGTGGGAGGCGCCTCCCTCGATCCGGTGGGCTTCGCCCGGATCGCCAATTACCAAGTGCCCGTAGCGGCCTAGGAGCGCGGTTCTGGCGATCCCGGCAGCCCCATCCCAACGCCCTGGCCTGGCCTTTGGGCAGCAAACCCATGTGATGGGGGTGATCAACCTCACCCCCGATTCCTTTAGCGACGGCGGCCAAATCAAGGGTGCCGGCCAAGCCCTTGCGGTGGCCCGGCGCATGGTTGCCCAGGGGGCGACCCTGCTCGATCTCGGCGCGCAAAGCACCCGACCCGGCGCTGAAGATATTGGCGCTGAAGCGGAACTGGCCAGGTTGCTGCCGGCCTTGAAGCTGATCCGCTCGGCCCTGCCCGAGGTGCTGCTTTCCATCGACACCTTTCGCGCCCCGGTGGCGGCGGCCGCCCTGGCAGAAGGGGCCGACTGGCTCAACGATGTCAGTGGCGGCCGGCTAGATCCAGGGCTGCTTCCGCTGGCCGCCGCCTCGGGTTGCCCCCTGGTGCTGATGCACAGCCGCGGTGACAGCCGCAGCATGGACGGCCTCACGGCCTATGGGGACCTGGTCGATGAGGTGATTGGGGAGCTCAAGGAGGCCAGCGACCGGGCCCGGGCGGCCGGGGTTGCGGCCAGCCAACTGATCTGGGATCCGGGCCTGGGCTTTGCCAAAACCGAAGCCCAATGCCTGGTCCTGTTGGATGGCCTTGAACGGCTGCGGGCCCAGGGCTATCCCCTGCTAGTGGGTCCCTCGCGCAAGCGCTTCATCGGAGCGGTGCTGAACGAACCCCGCCCCAGGGCCCGGCTCTGGGGCACAGCAGCGGTGGTCTGCAAGGCGATTGCCGCCGGGGCCGACATCGTGCGAGTCCACGATGTGGGGCCGATCATGCAGACCGCCCGCATGGCTGATGCCCTTTGGCGCAAACCGGCGGACTCGCCAAGCGGAACAGGGGCTCGTGCCAGGGAGCTGCAGCGGATCTCCAACGGGGGAGAGCCCCAGCCATAGGGATAGGGAGGGGCTAAACCCTTCTGGCTGTTTAGAACTCAGCCGTCGCCACCCTCCGATTAGGAGGCTGCACGACGCCGTAGCCAAGCCTGCCGAGCAAGGGCCCAGTCATCACAGTGGTGGCCAGGGCCATCAAGACCCCAATCGTGAACAGTTCGGTGCTGATCACCCCCTGGGCTAGGCCCACATTCAGCACCACCAACTCGGTGAGGCCACGGGTATTCATTAACCAGCCCAGGGCCTGGGCCTCGCGGCTCTCGACACCACTGATCCGAGCCGTAGCCCAGGTGCCCAGGAACTTGCCACAGACGGCCACCAAAAGAACAGCCACCAGGGCCAACCAGAGGGACGGACGATTGAGGCTGCCGATGCGGGTGCTCAAGCCGCTAATTGCAAAAAAGAGGGGCAACAAAAGCCTTAACACAACCGTTTCCAGCTGCTGCTCCAATTTGCGCCGCAGCGGGGCATAGCGGGGCATGGCCAGGCCCCAGAGGAAGGCGCCAAAGATCAGGTGGACCCCCAGCCATTCGGTGACCACCCCACTCAAGAGGGCGCCACTAAAGAGCACCGATTGCAGCAGGGGGCCCAGGTCCCGGCCCGTTTTGTAGTGCTGTTCCAGCCACAGCCGCAGGGGACGCGTTCCAACCAGCACCACCAGGGCCCAGGCGGCCGTGCCGAAGAAGGACCCCAAGGCTCCCCAGGCGGAGGACGAGCGAGCCAGGGCGACAACGGCCGCCAGCAGGATCCAGGCGAGGGCGTCGTCGATGGCGGCGGTGGTGATCGCCAGGGCCCCCACGGGCTGGTGCTGCAGGCCGCGGTCCCGCAGGATCCGCGCCAGCACAGGAAAGGCGGTGATCGCCATCGCCGTACCCATGAACAGGGCCCCGGAGAGCAGGCGATGGCCTGGCAGCAGGTCAGGAAGCCAAGTTTCAAACAGGCCAGCCAGGCCAACCCCCAGGATCAAAGGAAGGAGCACCCCAGCGGCGGTAATCCGACTGGCCAAGGGCAGGCGCCCCATCAACAGGTTGGGATTGAGCTCAAGCCCCACCAAAAACATGAACAGCACCAAGCCCAATTGGCCGAGCAGGTTGAGCTGACTGCGCACGGCCCCGTTGAACAGATGGGTTGCCAGGCCCGGCGCCAAGGCTCCCAGCAAACTGGGGCCAAGCACGATGCCGCCCACGATTTCGCCGACGACCCGCGGCTGGTGGCACCGCTGGGCTAGGGCACCAAACAGCTGGGCAGTGACCGTGATCACCGCAACCGCCAGCATCGGGGTTGCCAGATCGACAGGGGCGGCCATGGTGATTTAGGGGTACGGTTAAGCCTTGGTCTTATGAAGCTTGGGAACGGTTATGACTGGGGGTTACTAACACCTTCGATGCGGTCTTCGATCTCCTGGTAGATCTCCTGGAGCTGGGCAATATTCTCATCACTGGTTTCCCAGTAACCGCGGCCATTCACTTCCAACAGGGTGCCCACAATCCGGCGGAAACTATGGGGATTAAGCTCAAGCAACCGCTTGCGCATCTCCGGATCGTTAATGAAGGTTTCATTGGCTTCTTCGTAAACGAAGTTATCAACAGCGCCGCTGGTGGCGCTCCAGCCAAGGGTGAAGTTGAGCCGCTTGGCCACTTCCCGCACACCCTCATAGCCGGAATCAAGCATGCCCTCATACCACTTGGGATTGAGCAACTTGGTGCGGGAATCTAGGCGGATGGTTTCACTGAGGGAGCGCACCTGGGCATTAGCCGTGGTGGTGTCGGCGATGTAACTGGCCGGGGCCTTGCCGTCGTCACGCAAACCGGCGATCAACTTGGTGGGGTCCGAGTCGAAGTAATGACTCACATCGGTGAGGGAGATTTCGGCGGAATCGAGGTTCTGGAAGGTAACATCAGCCGTTTTCATCGCCGATTCGAACACTTCGCGGTTTTGATTCATCTCGCCGGGGTTGTCGGCATTGAAGGCGAAGGTTTTGCGGGACAGGTACATTTCCTGTAGTTCGTTCTCCTCTTCCCAGGTGCTGTTTTCTACCGCCAAGTTAACGTTGGAGGAGTAGCTGCCGCTGGCATTCGAAAACACTCGTGTAGCCGCGTCCCGCAGGGAAACCCCTTGGGCCGTAGCCTGCTCCTGGGCATGGCGGCGCACAAAATTCATAGCCAGTGGCTCATCCGCCTCCGCGGCCATCTTGACGCCCTGGTCGATCAGGGCCATCTGGTTAATGAAGAGGTCACGGAACACGCCGGAGCAATTGACCACCACATCAATGCGGGGGCGGCCCAGCTCTTCGAGGGAAATCAACTCCAGTTTGTTGACGCGGCCGAGGGAATCGGCCACAGGGCGAACGCCAATGAACCAGAGGATCTGGGCCAGGGATTCGCCGTAGGTCTTGATGTTGTCGGTGCCCCAAAGCACGCAGGCAATCGTTTCTGGCCAGGCACCCTGCTCGGCCTTCTGGCGTTCAATCAGCCGATCCACCACCACCTTCGCCGCCGCAATGGCCGCGCGGGTGGGAATCGACTGGGGATCAAGGGCGTGGATGTTCTTGCCACTGGGGAGTACACCGGGGTTGCGAATCGGATCACCGCCAGGACCAGGCAGCACGTATTCCCCATCGAGGGCCCGCAGCAGGCTCTCCATCTCCATGTCGGCGCAGATCTGCTGGAGGCAGAAGCTCAGGTAGGCGAAGAGCTTGTCCAGCTCTGCCTGATCCACCGTGCCAAAGCCGGCGGATTTGCATGCCGAGAGCCAGGGGCTAGGGAACTGGACGCCAAAGCGTTCCAGCAGGGCAAAGAACCAGCCAAAGTTCTGGCGCAGGCTGACCCGGCCATCGGCGCCAGTGACCTGGCGGACCATGGCGCCGACGGCGGCCCTACAGGTTTCCGTGATCGTGCGGTTGAGTTCCACATCGGCCAGCACGCCCTGGTCGTTGCCGAGGTAGATCTCATCGATCGTGCGACCGAGACTCTCCGCCAGTAGGGCTGGCAAGGAACGCAGGCCATCGTCGGTGCGCTCTAGGGCACCAATGCTCACCAAAGTGGCGATCGCCTCCTCAGCCGTGGGCGGCTTACCAATGGTGTGCAGTCCACAGGGGAGCAGGCGACTCTCGATCTCCATCAACTGGCGATAAACCGCACCGACCACACCATCGCGGCCATCTAAATCGAGCTCAGAGGCGTCAGCTTCGGGAAACTGGATGTCCTTATCGAGGTTGCACTGGCGTGCCGTTTCGACGATCGCATTGACGATCTGCACACCACGGGAGCTTTCGCGCAGCTGTTGGTAGGAGCCCACCAATTCGCCCAACTCCTTGAGACCCTTGTAAAGACCAGCATTTTCAGCCGGAGGGGTGAGATAGCTGATCGTGGAGGCGTAGCCACGACGCTTAGCGATCGTGGCTTCAGAGGGATTGTTGGCGGCGTAGTAATAGAGATTGGGCAGGGCGCCGATCAGCGAATCGGGATAACAGGTTTCACTCATGCCCATTTGCTTGCCGGGCATGAATTCCAAGGAGCCATGGGTGCCGAAATGGAGTACCGCATCGGCTTGCCACACCTTTTCCAGGTAGGTGTAGTAGGCAGCAAAGCCGTGGTGAGGGCTGGCACTGCGGGAATAGAGCAGGCGCATCGGGTCGCCCTCGTAGCCAAAGGTAGGCTGGACCCCCACAAAGACGTTGCCGAAATGGCGGCCGTAGATCAATAAATTGGTGCCATCGGAGTTGAGATTGCCGGGGGGCTTGCCCCAATTCTCTTCAAGCCGTTGGGAATAGGGAGTGAGACGCTCATACTCTTCCACGCTCATGCGGTGGGCAATCGCCAGTTCGGGCGAACCGGCGAGGGCCTCAGGATCACTGAGCACTGCCTCCATCAGCGCCTTGGGATTGCGCGGCATCGCTTGAATGTCATAGCCCTTGGCCTTCATTTCTTCGAGCACCCGGTAGATCGAGCCGAAGACATCGAGATAGGCCGCGGTGCCGACATTGCCCTTGTCGGGGGGGAAGCTAAACACCGTGATCGCCAGCTTTTTATCGGCGCGGGGCTTGATCCGCAGCGACGCCCAGCGGATCGCCCGCTCGGCGATCGCCTCAACCCGGTCTTGGAGCGTGTGGGCCTTGCCGGTGGCATCATCGCGGCCCGAGAGCACGATCGGCTCAATGGCGCCATCGAGTTCGGGGATGGCGATCTGCAGGGCCACCTGCACGGGGTGCAGACCCAGATCGCTCTCTTCCCACTCCTGGGTGGTCTGGAACACCAACGGCAAGGCCACCATGTAGGGGCGATTCAGGCCCTTGAGCACCTCAATCGCCTTGGGATGGTCCTGGCGGGCGGGGCCGCCGACTAGGGCAAAGCCGGTGAGGCTGACCACCGCATCCACTAAGGGGAAGTCGGGGTTAAGCGGATCCTTGAAGAACGCATTGACCGGCTTGGTGAAATCCAATCCTCCACAAAACACCGGGATCACGGTGGCACCGCGATACTCCATCTCCTGGATCACGGCTACGTAGTGGGCTTCGTCGCCGGTAACGATGTGGCTGCGCTGCAGCACCAGGCCGATCACCGGGCCCTGACGGGCCTTCTCGCTCAGATCGATGCGGCTGGCAGTCCAGTTGAGGTATTCCTTGAGGTCCTCAAACATGCCCGGAGCCAGGGGATGCCAGATGCCCAAGTCGGGGAACACAACCGGCTCGGCAACGGTGAGTTCGGGCCGATCTGAGTCGCCCCTGGGATACACGTATTTATCAGCCAGCATCAACAGGAAGTTGCGCAGGTTATCGGGCGTGCCGCCGAGCCAATACTGGAAACTGAGCATGAAGGAGCGGGCGTCCTGGGCCTTCTCCACCGGCAGATACTTCAATACCGTGGGCAAGGTATTGAGCAGCTTGAGCATGGCGTCCTGGAAGCCGGCGCCGCCGGCTTCCTTGCGCTTTTTCATAAAGCTGGCGATGGCGCTCTTGCTCTGGCCCAGCTGGGCCATGGAGAAGCTGCCCAGCTTGTTGAGCCGCATCACCTCTGGCATGGAGGGGAACACGACCACCGCTTTGAGGCGATCACGGTGGGGGGCCACGGCCTCCACCACCTTCTGGGCCAGGTCCTCAATAAAAATCAGCGAGGCGATGAAAACATCGGCCTCGGCCACATCGGCGCAGAAGGAGGCGTAGTTCTCGCTCTGGCGCAATTCCTCGATCAGGTAGCCGCTCAGCTCGATCGCCAGGGGGCCGTTCTGGTCGTTGAGGGAGGTGGCGGCCTGGGTGAGGGCGTTCTGGTACTGGGGTTCCAGCACCACGTACACCGCTTTCATCACGGCACGACCGTTCACGGCTTCGGGGCTGACCCGGCGGCTGGCGGAGCGGACCTGCGTGAACATCTGGTCGGATTGAGCAATGTGAAGCAGCCTACGAAGCACGATGGCCGTGCGTGGGCCCATGCTTCGGAGCGTTACGGGCCCGCCCGGGGGTCTGTCAGGACCGAGCCACGCAGCGACCCCAGCCCCGAAGCAACGCCGATGGCACGCCTAAGCCTCGATTTCATCGGTTCCTGGGTGCCAGACGCCTGGCGGCTGCGGCGGCCCCGCTCCTTCCAGGTGACCCTGGTCTTGCTGATCCTGCCCCTGATCCTCGTCAGCGGCGCCCTGCGCTCGCTGATCTTCACGGACCACGCCAAACGGCTGCTCACCCGCGCCAACGACCAGCTCCTGGAGGCCTTAGCGGGCGAATTAGCCGCGTCCCTCACCTTGGCCCTCAACCCGGCCCTGACCAAGGCCCAGCTTGATCGGCTGGCAAGCCTGACCCCCTCCGGCGACATTGAAGCCGCTATGGGCCAGCTACCGGCCCTGGTCACAACCCTGGAGCAGGCCCCCAATCTCTCGGCCCTATTTATCGCCAACGGCCGCGGCGAATTGCTGCTGGTCTCCAGGGATTCAGCGGCAAGGTCCGGCCAAGCAAGGGTTCCGGGAGCTAGCTGGATGGTGGCCAGCCTGCGCCAACACGACGGACAACTTCAGGCCCGGGAGTGGCTTCTCGGCCGCGACCAACGGCCCCTGGCCGCCTCCCCGCTCAAGCCAGTGCTGCCACCAGGCTTTGATCCACGCTTGAGACCCTGGTATCAATTGGCTCGTCGTGAGGGTCGCCTGGTGATGGCCCCGGTGAGCCGGCTGGCCCTGGCGGGTCGGCCGGGCCTCACCCTCTCCCAACCCCTGGCCGAGGGCAAAGGGGTGGTGGGTGCCGCCATCGAACCCGGCAACCTGGCTGCCGCCCTGGCCCACCACCGGCTACCGGCCGCCGCGGAGCTGGCGATTGTGGATCGCCAGGGGCTGGTGCTAGCCACAAGCCCCAACGTGACCAGTCGAGGGGGGAGCTCCCAGGGCCTCCCCCCGCTGGGCCAAGTGGCCAACCCGGCCCTGGCCCAATTGGCCGCTGACCTGCCCCGGGAAGCCCGCCAAGGCTTTCACGCCGGCCAATTTGCTGGCCAAAACTGGTTTCAGAAGGTGGTGCCGCTGCAACTACCCCTAACCAACCAATCCCTTTATCTGGCCATGGCCGTGGCCGAGGCCGACCTGATGGCCGAGGCCCGTCAACAGCGTTGGCAAATCTTCTCGGCCACCTTTGCGTTGGTGGTCGTCACCATTTGGCTGTTGTTAAAACTGGCCGGGCGCCTGTCGCGGGACCTCAAGCGCCTCGCCGAGGAGGCGACCGCGATGCGCGGCTTCCACTTCGGCACGGCCCCCCGACTGCGTTCCCTGGTGCGGGAAGTCGACGACCTATCCCTGACCCTTGATGGCATGGGCCGCACGATTGGCCATTTCCTCAAGATTTCGGCGTCCCTGGGGGCCGAACAGGATGTGGATGCCCTGCTGGCCATGCTGCTGAAGGAATCGATCGGAGCCTCGGCCGCCAGCGCCGGTGCCCTCTATTTGGCCCCAGGCCCAACCCTCACTCAGAACGGGGCCAAGGAGCATTGGCCCAGCGCAGGAGATGAAGGTGGCAATGCCGATCGGGGTCGTGGTAGCGCTAGCTCTAAGGGAGCCAACCAAGCCGGCCTGTTTGGCGCGGCCCTAGCGATGGTTGGCGATCAGCCCATCGATCCCCAGGCCCTCCCCCCCCTGGCCGAAGCGGAGCTGGCCTCAATGCTGCACTCGCAACGCTGCGACCGGCTCGTGGCTGCCCTGGGACCTGGAGCCCAGGCCTGCATCCCCCTGCCCCTGCACCAACGGGATGGGTCGATGTTGGGGGCGTTGGTGCTCTGGTTCGATGGCCTTCCCGATACCAACCAGATCGCCTTCAGCCGGGCCCTTTCGGGGAGTGCGGCGGTAGCCCTGGAAACCCGAGAGTTAATTGCTGAGCAAAAGCGCCTGTTTGAGGCCTTCATCCAGGTGATCGCCGATGCGATTGATGCCAAGAGTCCCTACACCGGCGGCCACTGCGCCCGGGTGCCGGAGATCGCCAAATTGCTGGCCGCCGCCGCCTGTGGGGCCGAGGAAGGCCCCTTTGCCCGCTATGAACTCAATTCAGATCAATGGGAGGCCCTGCATGTGGCCGCCTGGCTCCATGATTGCGGCAAGGTCACGACCCCAGACCATGTGGTCGATAAGGCCACCAAATTGGAAACGGTGCAGGATCGGATCCATGAGATCCGCATGCGCTTTGAGCTGCTCAAAAGCGAGGCCGAAACCGAGCACTGGCGCCGGATCGCCAGCGGCGCTGACCCAGAGGCCAGCCAGCAGACCCTCACCGCGAGCTGGGGCAGCCTCGATGACGACTTTGCCTTTGTTGCCAGCTGCAATTTGGGCGGCGAACGGATGGCACCGGAGCGGATCGAGCGGCTCAAGGCCATCGCCACCCGCACCTGGCGCCGCAGCCTCGATGACCGGCTGGGGGTGGGGCCTGAGGAACTGCGTCGGCGCGAACGGCAGCCGGCGCCAGCCTTACCGGTGCGGGAGCCGTTGCTGGCCGACCGTCCAGACCAATTGATCGAGCGACCAGTACGGGATCGCATCCCCGCGGACAACCCCTGGGGCTTCCAAATGGCGGTGCCGGAGTTCCTGTACAACCTGGGGGAACTCCACAACCTCACTGTCGAGCGGGGCACCCTCAGCCCAGAGGATCGCTTCAAGATCAACGAGCACATGGTCCAGACGATCCGAATGCTCTCGGCCCTGCCCTTTCCGCGCCACCTAACGGCGGTGCCCGAGATCGCCGGCGCCCACCACGAGACCCTCGATGGCCGCGGTTACCCCCGTCGCCTGCATGGCGACCAAATGGGGGTGCTGGCACGGGTGATGGCCATCGCCGACATTTTTGAGGCCCTCACCGCCGCCGACCGTCCCTACAAGCGGGGCCTCAAGCTGTCCGAAGCCCTGGCGATCATGGCCCACATGGTCCAAGACCAGCACATTGATGGTGATCTGTTCGAGCTGTTCCTGAGCTCCGAGGTGTACCTCAGCTACGCCCATCGCCACATGGTCCCGGCCCAAATCGATGCCGTGGATCGGCAGGCGCTGGTGGCCAGCGCCCGTGGATCTGCCACCGGGGCGGGCAGGATGACCCCATAGGCTCGGCCCCAAAGCTGAGCGCCCCCTGCCATGACCAGCGCCCCAACCGAGCCGCCCCTACCCGGCTCCCAGCCGGGGTCGGCCCCAACTCCAGCGGTGACGGCGCCGATTCCGGTGGTGGTGGCTGGCGCCCTAGGCCGCATGGGCGCCGAGGTGATCAAGGCCGTGCTAGCGGCTGCGGACACGACCCTGGTGGCCGCCATCGACACCACCCCCGGCAAGGAGGGCTTGGATGTGGGCCTGGAGCTGGGCCTGGGGGACCTGGAGGTGGCGATCACCGCCGACTTCGAAGGTGCCCTCTGCGCCAGCAGCCAGGCGGTGCGCCAGGCCGGCCCCGGGGCCGGGGCGGTGCTGGTGGATTTCACCCATCCCAGCGTTGTGTACGAGCACACCCGCGCCGCCATCGCCTATGGGGTGCATCCGGTCATCGGCACCACGGGCCTGACGCCCCAACAATTGGGCGACTTGGCCCTGTTTGCCGAGAAGGCCTCCATGGGCGGGGCCGTGATCCCCAATTTCTCCGTGGGCATGGTGTTGCTGCAGCAAGCAGCCGCGGCAGCGGCCCGCTTCTATGACTTCGCCGAACTGACCGAACTGCACCACAACCGCAAGGCCGATGCCCCCAGCGGCACCTGCATCAAAACCGCCGAACTGATCGAAGAACTCGGCAAGGACTTCAACCCCCTCCAAGTGGAGGAGCACGAAACCCTGGCCGGCTGCCGCGGCGGCCAGCGCCCCAGCGGCCTCCGGCTGCACTCGATCCGCCTGCCAGGCCTGGTGGCCCACCAGGAGGTGATGTTCGGCTCTGAAGGGGAGACCTACACCCTGCGGCACGACACGATCGATCGCTCCGCCTACATGCCCGGGGTCTTGCTGACCGTGCGGCGGGTGCGCCAGCTCACTGGTCTGGTCTACGGGCTTGAGCGTTTGCTGTGATCGGGGTCACCATGGGGGCCTGAGAGACAAGTCATGCTGCTTCCCCTCAAGGACGGCGAACTGCAGCGCCTGATCCCGGCGATTGCCACCGGACCCCAGTTCAACGCCAGCAGTGGCACCCCCCAGCAGGTGCTGCAACGGGTGCTGATCGCCGTGATCGGCGGGGTGCTGTCGCTATTGATCAGCCAGAGCCAGTTCTCCACCCAATGGGGTGGGGTGTTCATGGTGGTGGGCTTCGTCTTTTTCTTCTACCTGCTTTGGGGGCCGATCCTGGCGGCGGGGCAACGCAACAACGCCCTGCGCCGCTACCCGGCAGCGGCGATCTTTGAGGGCCGCATCGCCGACCTCTTCACCCGGGAGCGGCTGGAGGGCCGCCAGGAGCAAACCGACAAAAGTGGTCGGCTGGAGCTGGTGGAAAACCGCCGCACCTGGCTCTGCCTGGAACTAGAAGATCAGGACGGCTACCTGGGCCAGATTCGCTTCCCCTACGACAAGAAGCACAAGCCGATCCGGCCCGGCATGGTGATCCGCTGCCTGGTGCTGAGTGAGCGCAAAGACTTTTCCCGCATCAGCGCCCTCAGCGATGGCTGGATCCCCCAGTTGAAGCTCTGGGTGGGCGACTACCCCTATCTGCTGCGGCCCGCCTTTGAGGAGCTCTGCCTCCGGCGCCTGCGCTGAAGACCGGGCCGTCCAGCCAGATCCACCCAGGCCAAATCGGCACCCATTTCCTTCAGACTCGTTACAAGGCGCAATATTGCGTTACAATTCGCCCATACCTCGCGAGTTGCCCCATGGCCCAAGCCACCTCCTCTGCCCCCGCCGTCATCCGCGGCGCCACCGTGACCACCGAAGACGGTGGACGCCTTAACGCCTTCGCCACCGAGCCCCGCATGGAAGTGGTGAGCGTCGAAAGCGGCTGGGGTTTCCACGAGCGTGCCGAACTGCTGAACGGCCGTATGGCCATGCTCGGCTTTATCGCCCTGTTGGCCACAGAATTTGCCCTGGGCGGTGAGTCCTTCACCCGCGGTCTGCTCGGCATCGGCTGAGCCCTACCAGGGCCCTTCCTAGGCTGGTCGAGATCATTGCCAAATCGGCTTGACCCCTGATGTCTACCTAGGACAGCAACCCATCAAAAAGTCCTACCGTCGCTCCAGACGATGGTGCTGATTTCAACCGCGGTGCCAGCCAGGCCCGCGGTTTTTGTTTGGCCGTCCTGGGCGAACGTCTACGCCTTCTGCCAATGAGCTCCCTTCACTGCGGCGATTGGATCGCCCACCCCCCCATGCCCAGTCAGTGCCGATGAGCCGAGCGCGCGTGCATGGAGCCGGTCCCACCGGCTGCCTGGCGGCCCTAGCCCTGGCCCAGGTGGGCTGGGAGGTGCAGCTTGATGACCCCCTAGAGCTTCCCGTGCTCCTGCGGCGTCAACGGGCCTACGCCCTCACCCACTCCAGCAAGGGCCTGCTTGATCGCCTGGGCCTGGGCCAGGCTCTAGGGCCCCAGCTGGTGCCTTTCAGCAGCCTGGAACTCATGGACCAGGGCACGGGGCGCCAGTGCCACTTCAGTAGCGCCGACCTGGGCCAGCGGCGGCGACGGCCCTGGCCCTTCGGGGCTGAAGAACCCCTTGCAGCGCTTGGGGCCGCAGGCCCTGGATCCGGGGGTGAAGGCGAAGCCGTCGGCTGGATCGTGCAACACGGCCCCCTGATGGAGCTGTTGCTCCTCCAGCTGCAGGCCAATCCCCAAGTAACCCTGCATTTGGGGCGGCCGGCCCCCGGCGCCCCGGCCACTCTGGCGGCAGACCAGGCTTGGGATCAGGCCTTGGATCTGGTGGTGGGGGCCGACGGCAGCCAGTCTGCGAGCCGTCAGGCCGCTGGGCTGGGCTGGCTGGAGCACACCTATGGACAGGCCTGCCTGACCGTGCAAGTGCGGCTGCGCGGAGCCCGGCCGGACCAGGCCTGGGAGCTGCTGCGGCCCGAAGGTCCCTTTGCGGTGCTGCCCCTAGGCGGCGATGCCTTCCAACTGGTCTGGAGTGCGTCGGCGCGGCGGCTGCGCCAGCTCGAAAGCCTCGATGGCGCCGCCTTCCTCGACCAGCTAGCCGGTGCCCTGCCCGACCAACTGCAACCGGAAGCCCTGCTGGACCAACCACGGGCCTATCCGGTGGCCCTGGCCCTGGCCTGGCCGGTTGCCAAAGGCCAGCTCGTGCTGGTGGGGGACAGTGCCCACCGCTGCCATCCCGTCGGCGGCCAGGGGCTCAACCTGGGTTGGCGAGATGTGGCCTGCCTGCAGCAGTTGGCCGGCCGGGTCACGGCCGGGCGCCTGAACCCAAGCCAGCTAGCGGGGGCCTATCGCTGGCGCCGCTGGCCCGATCTCGTGGCCACCTTGCTAGCCACCCACCTGCTGGTGGGGCTGTTTTCCAACCGCTCCCGCCTGCTGCTACCCCTACGCCGCCTGGCCCTCGACCTGCTGAATGGGGCTCCCCTGCTGCGGCGCCTAAGCCTGGCTGCCATGACCCAGGGCCCTTGCCGCCTGGGACAGCGATGAGCACCATGGCGCCATGGTGTTCCCAACCTCGCCCCAGCCCCTACCCGCCAGCGAACTGGTGCGCTACCTACGCCAGGAGCTGGGCTTGGGCGAAAACGCCCTCAACCTCGGACTCAAACAGGCCCAGCTGGAACAGGCCCCCCTGCCGGTGGTGCTCTGGCGCTTTGGCCTGATCAGCCTGGAGCAACTCGATCAGGTGCTCGCCTGGCAGGACACCCAACCCTGATGAGTTGGATTAGGAATAGATGATCAGGGACTCAACCGGCACGTCATCGGGCAACTTGGCGCGACCGCCAAGGTCCGCAAGCTCGGCCACGAAGGCAAA
>CAMAVE010000028.1 GCA_945861595.1 Synechococcus sp. UW140 | reverse complement strand
GCAGGCGTTGCGGGGGTTGGCAAAGGGGGCTTCGCCCTTGACCAGGCGGTCCTGGTTGATGGCGGCAAAGGTGGCATCGGGGATCAGGGCCTCGCCGCGCACCTCCACCCAGGCCGGGGGATGGGCCAGCGTCAGCCGCAAGGGCACGCTGGCGATCGTGCGCACGTTGGCGGTGATCTCCTCGCCGCGCTCACCGTCCCCGCGGGTGGCGGCCCGAACCAGTAGGCCGTTCTCGTAGCTCAGGGCCAGGGCGTTGCCATCGATCTTGAGCTCCCCCACCATCTCCAGGGCCGGCAGGGGACCGCCGGGTTCCCCCTGGCGGTCGAGCACCTTGAGCAGGCGGCCATACCAGGCCTCCAGCTCTTCGAGGCTGAAGGCGTTATCGAGGCTGAGTAGGCCGATGCGATGCTCCACGCTGGTGAAGCCATCCGCCGGGCTGCCGCCCACCCGCAGGGTGGGGCTGTCGGGGGTGACGAGGCTCGGGTCGGCGGCCTCGAGATCGAGCAGCTCCCGGTAGAGCTGGTCGTAAACCGAATCCTCGAGTTCGGGGGCATCGAGCACGTAGTAGGCATGGGCGGCCCGGGTGAGCAGGCGCCGCAATTCGGCGGCCCGGACCTGCAGGGCGGATGGGGCCGGACTCGCCGCAGCCATGGGCTCAGGCGGCTGCCACTTTGCTGATCCGCTCCACCCGCCAGGCGTCATCCACCTTGGTGAAGGTGAAATCGAGGGGCAGTTCGTCCTTGTTATCAGCCTTGAGCTTGACGGTGAGGATCACCTGGCCCTCCTGCAGCCTGGGCCGGCCGGATTTGAGGTTGTTGTACTTGTTGAGCTGCAGGCTGGCCAGAAAGCGCAGGAACTGCTGGCGGTTGACGTGGGAGCGGTAGTTCTTGGTGGTGAGCAAGTAGGCCGCATCCACCCGGCCGGAGGCCACCTGGGTGAAGAACTGCTTGATCAACGGGTTGATGCCCCGGGCGCTGAGCACCAGGCGCACGGCGCTGATCGTCCAATACAGCAACAGGCCACCGGCCCCCGCCAGCAGCACCTTGGTGCCAATTCCCTGCGCCAGGCCCCAGTCCATCGCGTCGATCCGTCCATTGCGGGCCCCGAGTCTGACCGACAACCCCGCCAGACTGCGGCTGAAAGGCTGAGCCGCGCCACCCCGTGCCCCTGGAGCCCTTGCTGCCCCTCTTCCACCGCCTCAACCGGGAGCATTTTGAGGGCAGCCTCGCCCCGGATGGCATCAGCCTGGTGGCGGTGCGCTGGAGTGACGGCCGCATGACCCGCACGGCCGGGCTCTATCGCAGTGGCCGCCTCGCCGACGGCCGCGATCTCTGCGAGATCGTGCTGTCGCGCCCCCTGCTTGACCCCCTGCCCCGGGAGGCCACCCTCAGCACCCTGTGCCACGAGATGGTGCACGCCTGGATTGACCGGGTGCTCCAGGTGCGCGAGGTCCATGGCCTCCAGTTCCGGGCCCGCATGGACCAGATCAACCGGGCCCAGGGCGAGTTCCAGCTGAGCGTGCGCCACCGGTTCCCGGTGCCGGCGGCCCAGGCCCGCTGGCTGGCTGAGTGCCCCAGCTGTGGCGTGGCAGCGCCCTATCGCCGCCGGGTCAAGGGGGTGGCCTGCCGCCCCTGCTGCGACCGCCTCCATGGCGGCCGTTGGCATGCCAGCTGCCAATTGATCTTCCGCGCCGCTGCCGCCTAGGGTCCGCAGACCTCCAGCTGCCGCCCCGCCATGGGCACCTTCCTTTGGGTGCTTGAGTTCAGCGGCCTCGGCATCACCTTGGTGGGCCTGGGGCGTGAACAGCTGCTGCGGGCCCGGGCCCTGCGACGGGGCCCCGCCCGGGTCGGCGTCGTCCCAGTCGCCAAGCCCCTTTAGCCTGGGGTGATGCCGGATTCCGACCGCTCCTTCCGCCGCCGCGCCGCCGGGTCGCTCGAGGGCCGGGCCGACCTGCGAGCGGGTGCACGGCCTGAGTCGCGGGAACCCCGCTTTGACCAGCGGCTGGATCAGTGGTTGGCGACGGGGCGCCAGCTCGTCGATGGCGTGGCGGGGGCCAGGCCGGGCTCCAGGGCCAGCGCTCGCCCGCAGCCGGGGGGCCGAGCCGGGGGGCTGCCGCGCCCGGGCGGCCTGGGCCGCTGGGTGGAAGAGAAGCTCGATTGGCTGCTGGACGACGACGACGGCTGGCGTGAGCCCTGGGAGGGTCCCGCCCCGGGACGCCGTGGCCGCTCGAGTGAGCCCCCCGGGAGCCCCCCGGGGTCCTGGTCCAGCTCCGCTGCCTGGCCCGGCTCCGCCGCCGCGGCGGCTGACTTCCGGGACCCCTCCTGGGCCCGGGGCCCTGCCGAGGCCGCCTTCACCCCCGGCCCTGACCGGGATCCCTGGGCCCCCCGCTCCAGCCGGGCTTCCACCGGCCAGGGTTCCACCAGTCCGAGCCCTAGCCCGGCGCCGGGCCCGACCGGTTGGCCAGCGGCTTCCGCGCCCGCCCGTCCCCAGGCCGCCATGGATTGGCGACAAGAGTTCGATCCGCCTGGCCAAGCTGCCCTTAGCCAGGCCCCCCAACCCCAGCCTCGCCGCCCCCTGGAGGCCCTCTCCCGCCGGGCTACCCCCCTGTTGCCGCCGCGCCCCCAGGGGGCCGAGGGCCCTGGTTCTGGGCGGGATGGGTCCCCGGATTGGCCCGATGACGCCAGCTTCACGGTGGCCCGGTGGCAACGGCCGGCTGGCCCAGATCCCCAGGCCCCAGCTCCGCTGCCCCTGCAAGCCTCGCTCCGGCCGTCTGGTGAGGGTTCCGCGCAGGCTTTAGATCCTGTTGTCCAGGCGGAACAGCCCTGGCTCCAGCGCTCCACGGCGGCTGCCCAGGAAGGGGCGCCCCTGGCCGCTCCGCCCGCCGCCGGCCCCGGCCGGCCTGTTCCCCGCTCCACCCGCAGGCGCCCGGGCGCCTAACCCGCCCACCAGCCCAGGGGTGCCCCAGGTCGTCGGGTGGTGGTTCCGAAGGCGGATGGTCCGAGGGCTGATGTCAAGCAGGCCAGCAGGCCCAAGGCTCAACTGGCCAGGGGCACGGCGCCGTTGCTGTGGTTGGTGCGGCGGGAGCCCATCCTGGAGCTGCTGGGCTTGGAACTGGAACTGGTGGCGTTGGGGCCGCCGGAGCCAGGATTCGGTCTGCTGGAGGGCCGGGGGCGGTTCACCTGGAAGCCACAGCCGATCGCCCGCAGTTGCTGGTTCACCGGCTCCACCAGTTCCAGGGGCAGGTCTTCCGCCATCTGGGCGGCCGTGGTGCTGATCGATGGGGATCCCGCCTCAAGGGCCGAGAGCAAGGCCACCCATTGCTCCACCAGGGTGCTTTGCTGCATCGGCACCAGCCCGCCGGCTTCGAGGATGGCGGAGCAGCCCTGGCGCTGCCAGAGGGCATGGCGGCTGCCGTGATGGGGATGGCGCTGGTAGGCGAGTTTGTCGTCGAGGGCCCGCAGGCTGGGCTGGCCGTCGCTATCGCGCAGGCCGGCGTCGCTGAGCAGGCGGCCGCAATGGACCGCTGAGATGCCGTAAATGCGTCCCAGGCCCGTGAGCGTGAGCCAGGGGTTAGCACCGGCCGTGATGGGGGATTCCATGGGTTCTATGGCAATGCAGCGATCTCGCTTCATGCTGGCCATTGCCCCAAGGACCGACAAGCTGTCAAGCGCCCATGGCGGCAAGCTGTTACAGAGGTTGCAAATCGTTGTGTTGCGATCCTGACCTGTCCCCGGGGCTTGCTCCCGTTGGGGAAGGGTCGGCGGCTCTAAAGGTCGGCGGCGCTCTGGCTGCTAGGGCCCAGCCAGCGCTCCAGTTGGGGCGAAAACACTTCGCGGATCACGGTGAGCTCCTTGCCGCCGCGGAAGAAGCGGTAGTGGCGGCTCCAAAAGGGGCCGGTTCGGCCAAAGCGCTCCTCCAGCCAGGGGGCGGCCACCTGGGCCAGGCCATCCACCTCCCGGTAGAGCTCGGCCCGGTTCGCCGTGAGGCTGTGCCAAATCGGTTGGTGTCGCTGGCCCAGGTGCTGGTCGGCCTGCTCCTGGTTCCACCAGCTTTCGGCCCAGGCCAGGCACTCCGTTCCGCAGCGCAGCCACACCTGGCGCCGCAGCAGCGGTGGCGCTAGTTCGGCCACCTCAGCCGGCGCTGCGGCCCCTGCCAGGGGCTCCGCTTCCATGGCGATCAGCTCCACGTCCACCGCCAGGCCGCTGAGCAGTTGCAGGTGGCGGGTGGGGCTGCCATCGCCCAGGAGCAATAGGCGCCAGGGCCCGCTGAGTTGCTGGCCGGCCTGGGCTGCCACCACCTCTTGAAAGGGGGCCTGCCAGAGGACCTCAGGGGAGCGCAGCAGCCGGGATGGCAAGGGTGGGGACGGGGTCATGGGCCTCGATCCGGCCAGGCCCAGGGGCCGCTTGGGGCCATTCAGGCTAGGCAGCGGTCCTGCTTAGAAGCCATTGCTGATGGCGATCCGCCGTTGCACGCCGCCCCGCTCGATCACGGCCGAGTCCGTGGCGGTGGCCACCAGGCGCCAGCCGCTGGAGCCGATCAACTCGCCCACCAGGGCATTGGTGGAGCTGCTGCCGAGCTGGAAGATGGCCGACCCCGGCCGGCCCGCCACCTGCACCACCCCGACCAGTTCGGGGGAGCTCCCCTGGGCGGCCGGGCTTTGGCGGCCTACCGGGCTGGCCGAACCGCTGGCTGGCGGGGCGGGCCGGTTGAGCGGGCCACTCACGGGCACCCGCAGCACCTCGGGCTGGCGGGTGCCGGGCAGGAGCGCTCCGGGTAGCTGGGCCAGCTGCTGGATCCAGGGTTCATCCGGCGGCGGTGGTGGCACGCTGCTAAGGGCTGAGCCAGCCGCGTTGTCCTTCAGGGCGGCCGGGTCGCCGGAGGCCTTGGCGTCGGGGGAGCCTGGTGCGCTTGCGCTGGAGGCCTGGGCTCCGGAGGGATCGGCCGCGTCCAGGCCCTTGAGGCGTTCCAATAGCCAGAGGGTGCGCTCCTGGCGTAGGTCGAGGCTGGCCTGGTTCCAGCCGTGCCAGCACACCACGGAGGCGGTTCCCGTCAGCACGGCCAGGGATCCCAGGGCCAGAAGCTTGTGCTGGGGATGGGTGGCCTGGTTCCAGGCCGCCAGGCGCCTGGATCCGGGCCAGGGGCCCGGCCGCGGGCTGCCGGCCGATCGGGCGGGGCCCGCGGTCCAGAACGCAGCTGCGCGCCAAGGCCCCCCGCGCCGGGACGACTGGGCTGCCGGGGACGGTTCTTCCCGCACCTCCACCTCAATCATCGGCTCGCCGGCGGCGGCCCCAGAGGGGGTGGGGAGTTCGGGGGGATGGGGATAGGCCTGGGCGGCGTTGCTGAACACCCGGTCCATCACCTGTTCGGCCTTCAGCTCCCAGAAGGCCCTGGAATGATTGATGGCACGGCGCGTCGCCAACAGCAGGCCCGCTTAAGGGCGCCAGGTTAACGGCAATGGCCCCGTCTGGCTTCCCCTGGCTGGGATCCTGGCGATCGACCCAAGGGCCAAGACGGGCTCCCCAGGACAGCCTTCAGCTGGCCGGAGCCTGGGCCTGGGCAACGGGCTGGCCAGTAACGGGCTGGGCTCCTGGGCCAGAACGCTGGCGCTGCTGTTGCAGCTCCAGCCAGAGCATCAGGGCCGTGATGTCGGCCGGACTGACGCCGGGCAGGCGGGCAGCCTGCCCCAGGGTGAGGGGCTGGCGCAGGGCCAGTTTTTCGCGGGCTTCACGCGAGAGGGTGGCCAGGGAGGCGTAATCGATCGTGGCGGGAATCGGCCGGTGCTCCTGTTTTTTCTGGCGATCAATTTGCTGTTGTTGGCGGGCCAGGTAGCCGCTGTATTTGATCGTGATTTCGGCGGCTTCGCCCACCTCGATCGGCAGCTCGGCCGCGGCCAGGCCATGGCGCACCAGGTCGCGGGCGTGGATGCCGGGGCGGCGCAGCAGGTCAGCCAGGGTGATCGAGCCCTTGATTGGCGCGCCGGTTTCGGCCTCCACCGCCGCCGCCGCCGGATCACTGGCCTTGAGCCGCACCGTTTCCAGGCGCCGGGTTTCCGCCGCGATCGCCGCCTGCTTCTCGCTATAGATCTGCCAGCGGCGGTCGTCCACCAGGCCCAGCTCCCGGCCCAGGGGGGTGAGGCGCTGGTCGGCGTTGTCGCCCCGCAGCACCAGCCGGTATTCGCTGCGGCTGGTCAGCACCCGGTAGGGCTCGCGCAGGTCCTTGGTCACCAGGTCGTCAACCATGGTGCCGATGTAGCTGCCTTCCCGCGGGAAGTGCACCGGCGTCTGGCCGCCGAGGTAACGCGCGGCATTGAGGCCCGCCACCAGGCCCTGGGCGGCGGCTTCCTCGTAGCCGGTGGTGCCATTGAGTTGGCCGGCCGTAAACAGCCCCGCGACCCGCTTGGTCATCAGCGAGGGCAGCAGCTGGGTGGCCGGCAGCACGTCGTAGTCGACGGCGTAGGCGGGCCGCAGCATCACGCACTGCTCCAGCCCCGGCAGGGTGCGCAGCAATTCCAGTTGCAACCGTTCCGGCAGGCCGGTGGAGAAGCCTTGGATGTAGAGCTCCGGGGTGTCGCGGCCCTCCGGCTCCAGGAAGATCTGGTGGCTCTCCTTATCGGCAAAGCGCACGATCTTGTCCTCGATCGAGGGGCAGTAGCGCGGCCCCTTGCTGTCGATGAAGCCGCCATAGATCGGCGTGAGATGGAGGTTGTCGCGGATCAGCTGGTGGGTGGCGGCCGTGGTGCGGGTGATGTGGCAACTCATCTGCTCGCCGCTCACCCAGGCGGCGGGATCAAACGAAAAGAAGCGATCGGCTGCGTCGCTGGGCTGCTCATCGAGTTGGTCGAGGGCAACACTGCGGCGATCGACCCTGGCGGGGGTGCCGGTCTTGAGCCGATCGAGGCGAAAGCCCAGGCCCACCAGGGCCTCGCTCAACCCCTCGGCCGCCTGTTCGCCGGCCCGGCCCGCCGCCATCGACTGGTTGCCCACCCAGATTTGGCCGCCCAGGAAGGTGCCGGTGGTGAGGATCACGGCCGGGGCGGCGTAGACGCTGCCGAAATAGGTGCGCACGCCGGTGATCCGCAGGTCGCCCGCCTCAGCGCTGCCTTGCGTTTCGAGGCCGGTCACCATCGCCTCGCGCAGGGCGAGATTGGGGGTGTGCTGCAGCAGTTGCAGCATCTGGCGGGCGTACTGGCGTTTGTCGGTTTGGGCGCGCAGGGCCCACACCGCCGGGCCCCGGCTGGCGTTGAGCACCCGTTTCTGGAGGGCGGTGGCATCGGCCAGCCGGCCGATCACGCCGCCGAGGGCGTCCACCTCATGCACCAGCTGACTTTTGGCCGGACCGCCCACGGCCGGATTGCAGGGCTGCCAGGCGATGCGATCGAGGTTGAGGCTGAACAGGGCCGTGGAGAGGCCCAGCCGGGCCGCCGCCAGGGCGGCCTCGCAGCCCGCATGGCCGCCGCCTACGACGATCAGGTCGAAGGATTCGCTGGCTGGGCTGGGGGCGCTCATGGGTGGGGAGGAGGTCGCTGGATTCGGGCTTTCCGATGGCGGCCCTGAGGGCGACACGGATGGATGGGGTGCGGGCACCTCGCCTGCTGACACCGCTTGCCTCCAGATCCCCCGCGCCGAAATGGAAGTGGAAAGCTTTGGATCAGTTTAACGCCCGCTTCTGCAGTCCCCGATGGCCAGGGCCACGTCGGTCAAGACCAGTGGGCGCCATGCTGCATCGGTGCCCCCTAGCCGCAGCACCATCACCGCCTCGATTTCCCCTGTGGCCCCGGCTCCCACCGCCGATTGTTTGCCGTCATTGGCAGAGGCTGGTGCCCCCTACCAGTCAGCAGCCAGTTACGCCCGCCACTTGCGGCCGCTGTTGCCGCCCGGGGCCTTTCGCACCGACCCCAACCGGCTGTTGTTGGTGCTAATCAACCTGGCGATCCTGGGGTTGGGCTGGGCCATGGCCGACCAATTGGACCGCTGGCCGGGCTTCTGGCCGCTGGCCTTCCTCCCCTTTGCCCTGGTGATGGGCAACAGCGTGATCGTGCTGTTGTTCGCCACCCACGACCTGTTGCATGGCAGCTCCCTGCGCGGTCGCGGCTGGCGCCAGGCCGTCGGCCTGCTGGGCCTGACCCTGCTCTGGATGCCGCCGACCCTGTGGCACGCGGTTCACAACCGGGAGCACCACAGCCACACCAACAGCCTCAGGGATCCCGATCGCAGCTACCTCGAAGCGCAACCGGCCACCTGGGGCAAGCGGATCCAGCACCTGTTCACCCCCTCTGACACGGTGCGGCCGCTCTGGCTTGTGGTCGGCCTGGCCAGTGCCTGGGGGGTCCATAACCTGCGCACGATCGCATCGGTGTTGCTGTTCAACGATGGGGCGTCCAATTTCACGCCGGCCTCCTTTCGCGTCAGTCCAAAGGAGCGGTTTGTGATCGGCGTGGAGCTGCTGGCGATCGTGGGCCTGCATGCTGGTCTCATCGTGTGGCTGGATGGCCAGCCGCTCAAATTGCTACTGGGCTATTTCATCCCGATCTGGATTGGTTACGCCGGAGCGATTGGCTATATCTATACAAATCACCTGTTGGGACCGCTCACGGAGATTAATGATCCGCTTGCCAATAGTCTGTCGTTAAGGTTGCCCAAGATTCTCGATCTGTTGCACCTCAATTTTTCCTATCACACGGAACATCATATTTTCCCTGGCCTTAATTCCAGTTACTACCCGCAGGTGCGCCATCTCTTGCAACAGCATTACCCCGAGCGCTACCAGTTGCTCGATGGGGCCGAGGCCTGGCGCCTGCTGCTCTCGACCCCACGCCACTACCGGGATTCCCGCACCCTGACCACCTGGAATGGCGATCGCCAGATGGCCACTCCGCTGCCCGGGGCCGCCAGGGCCGCCGCTGGCGCTTAGGGCGACGCCAGGTTGCGGAAGCGGGTGAATTGGGGTTCAAACAGCAGTTTCACCGTGCCCACTGGGCCGTTGCGGTGCTTGGTGACGATCACTTCGGTGATGCCGCGATCGGGTGTTTCCGGGTTGTAGTACTCATCGCGGTAGATCATTAAGACCAAATCGGCGTCCTGTTCGATCGAGCCCGATTCGCGCAGGTCACTCAGCATGGGCCGTTTGTTCGTGCGCGATTCAACGCCGCGGCTGAGCTGGGAAAGGGCGATCACCGGCACATTCAGTTCCCGTGCCATGCCCTTGAGGCCCCGGGTAATGCGGGAGAGTTCCTGCACCCGGTTGTCGGGGGTGGTGCCCTCCATCAACTGCAGGTAGTCGATCACAATTAAGCCCAGTTCCTTGCCCTGTTCTGCCATCAGGCGGCGGCAGAGGGAGCGCATTTCCAGGATGCCTGAATTGGGCTTGTCATCGATGAACAGGGGCAGCATGCCGAGGCTGTTGATGCCTTGGCCGAGCAGGGGCCATTCCTCCTGTTGCAGCCGGCCGGTGCGCAAGCGGCCGCTTTCGATGCCCACTTCCATGGAAAGAAGGCGGTAGGTGAGCTGTTCTTTGCTCATCTCCAGGCTGAACACGCAGACTGGCAATTGGTGCAGCTGCGCCACGTTTTTGGCGATGTTGAGCACGATCGAGGTTTTGCCCATGGCGGGCCTGCCGGCGACGATGATCAGGTCGCTGCGTTGTAGGCCCTGGGTGATCGCATCGAGGTCGTAGAAGTTCACCGGAATGCCGGCGACGGCCGTGCCGAGGGAGCGGCTTTCGATCTCGTTGAAGGTGCTGGTGAGGATCTCGGCGGTGGGGGTGAGGCCCTGGCTGGGTTTTTCCTGGCTGATCGCAAAGATCTTCTGCTCCGCCTCATCGAGCACCTGCTCCATGGGCTTGCTCTGGTCAAAGCCGAGGGCAATCACCTCATTGCCGGAGCGAATCAGTTGGCGGCGCAGGTATTTGTCCATCACCAGGCGGGCCACCTGGTCGATCGAGGCGGTGGAGAGGGTGCGCTCCACCAGCTCCACCAGGCGGCCGCTGCCCCCCACTTTTTCGAGCTGGCCCGTGTCCGCCAGCCAGGCGGCCATGGCGGTGAGGTCGGTGGGCTTGCCCTGGCTATGCAGCATCACCGCCGTGCGGTAAATCTCCCGGTGGGCATTGAGGTAGAAGGCCTCCGGCTGCAAGACATCGGCCACCCGGCCGATCGCATCGGGGTCGAGCAGGATGCCGCCGAGCACCGCCTCTTCGGCCTCCAGGTTCTGGGGTGGGATCGAATCGGGGAGGGCTTCGAAGCTGGCGCCATCGCGCTCCCGGCCGCGGCCAAAGCCCCTGCGCCCGCTCGCTGGGGCCTCCTCGGAGGAGTCCTGGTTGGCCAGGGGAACGCTCACCATGGGTTGCTTGCTTGGCGTTGGCCTGCAGGGGACTCGTCTTGGGTCCTGGGGGCTGGCTGCGCCCAGGGTTGGCTTGTTGGGCCCTAGGGGCTGAACCATGCCCCAGTTTCCTGCCTATGGCAACGCCGCCAGTCCCCGGAGGGCCTGACGGCGTTGGGGTCAGCCGGGTGGCTGGAGGATGGCTTCGTGCGGCAGCGCTGGGCAGGACCCAGGGGCTGGGGGGCTGGCCTCAGTGGCTGACCACTTCGAGGTTGATCTCGGCCACCACTTCGGGGTGGAGCTTGACCTGCACCTTGAAGGTGCCGGTGCGGTGGATTTCCGGAACGATGATGTCGCGGCGATCCAGCTCCTTCTTGGTGGCGGCTTCGATCGCCTCGGCCACGTCACCGTTGGTCACGGTGCCGAACAGCACGTCATCGCCACCGGTCTGCTTCTTCACCGTGAAGCGGCCGATCGTGTCGAGGGCGGTGCGGAAGGCCACGGCCTCGGCCTTGAGGGCGGCCTGGCGCTCGGCTTCCTTGGCGCGGCGGTGCTCCACCTGGCGCAGCACGGCGGGGGTGACGGGCAGGGCCTTGCCGGTGGGCAGGAGGAAGTTACGGGCGTAGCCAGGAGCCACCTCCACCAGATCACCGTCCTTCCCGAGGCTGAGGACGTCCTCGCTGAGGACCACTTGTACGCGCTTGGCCATGGGAATCGAAACGAACGGGCTGCCGTCGGGGCGGTTTGTCAATGTACGCGAGGGTTGGCGCCGGTTGGAATCCGCACCCGGTCGGCCAGGCCCAGGCGGCGCATCAGGCGGATGTGCTGCCAGGTGAGGTCGATTTCGCGGCCGAAGCCATGGCGGGCCGAATGGGGGAAGGCGTGATGGGTGTTGTGCCAGCCCTCGCCGAAGGTCAGGGCCGCCACCCAGGGGTTATTGCGGGAGCCATCGCCACTGGGGTGGACGACGTAGCCCCAGCAGTGGGTGGCCGAATTGACCAGCCAGGTGCAGTGGTACACGAGCACCAGGCGCAGGGGGATGCCCCAGAGCACCAGGGCCCAGCCGCCGGCGCCGGTGGCGGTGCCGATCCAGAACAGCAGTCCGGCCAGGGGCAGCTGCAGCAGCAGGAAGCCCTTGTTCAGCCAGCGGTAGTAGGGGTCCTTGGCCAGGTCGCCGCTGAGGCGGGGCACGGCCGCCATGGCCGGGATCTCCTCGAACATCCAGCCCATGTGGCTCCACCAAAAGCCGCGGTGGCTGTTGTGGTGATCAGCATTCGTATCAGAAAACTTGTGGTGGTGGCGGTGCAGTCCCACCCAGTCGATCGGCCCGTGCTGGCAGCTGAGGGCGCCGCAGGTGGCAAAGAAGCGCTCAAGCCACTGGGGCACCCGGAAGGCCCGGTGGCTCAGCAGCCGGTGATAGCCGATCGTCACGCCTAGGCAGGCGGTGACCCAATAGAGCACCACCAGGCTGGCCGCAGCCGGCAGGCTCCAGAAGCGGGGCAGCAGGGCCACCGCCGCCAGAGCGTGGATGGCAACCATGAACAGGATGCTGCCCCAGCGCAGGCCCTTGGGCGCCGAGGGAATCGGCTCGCCCTTGCGGGGGATGGTCAGGGACTGGGCCCGCGGCGCCGGACTGATGTGGGCCCCGCCCCGCTTGAGGGCGACCTGCTGGGCGTGGTGAGGGGCGAGTGGGGGGGTGGTGGTGGCCGTCATGGGCCTGCTCCAGGTGAATCGATAGAATGGTAGCAGTACGAATCCTTATCGGATGGGATTTCGGGAGGAACTCGAATCAGGCCGGGAAGCATTCGGGCATCTGATCAGGGTGTGGCATGAGCGCAATGGCTGGTCCCAGCGGGTGTTGCCGGCCCTGGCCGAGCGCCTCGACCTGGGCCGGGTGCACAATTCCCAGCTCTCGATGCTGCGCAACCACAAGTTGCTCTCGCCGGGCCCGGAACTGTTCTTGACCCTGGGCCGGCTCAATGGGCTGCTGGCCGAGCAGGGGGGCGGCAATGGCCATGGACCCGGGATCGGCGCCGCGCTGGCCAGCCAGTTGCAGGACCAGGCCGAGTTGCTGGTGCCCCTGCAGGCCTCGGCCCTGGCCCTGCGCGCCGATACCGGCCAGCCCCTGGGGCCGACGGAGCTGTTTGAGATCTTCGTGGGCCTGCGCCAGCCCCCCGCCGCCTTTGACCTGCGCATCGCCGAAACCGAGGCCGCCAGCCTCAGCGCCGCCCTGGCTGAGCTGTTCACGGCCGGCCGCTCCTGGCGCCAGTGCCGGGAGTCGGTGTTGGCGGCCTATCCGGTGGAGAAACGCCAGCGCCGCGAGCGTTTTGCCGAGGTGATGGCGGGCCAGCGGGAGTTCAATGCCGCCGAATTGGACGCCGAATTGCCCGACCTGCGCCGCACCCTGGCCCTGCTGGGGGCGGCCGCCGAGCAGGAGTTGGGGGCCGACCAGTTTTTGGAGTTGCTGCGTCAAAAAGCCCGGCTACTGGAGCAGTCGGGCCTGGAGGTGGGCAGTGATCGCCTGGCGGAGGCGATTCGCCGGGAATTGCAGGTGGAGCGACCGGGGGGCTGAAGGCTCCGTTCGATCGATCGCTACCGATCTTGATTCGGATCAGCTCGGCTCGGCTCAGCTCAGCTCAGCTCAGCTCAGCTCTGCGCAGCTCAGCGCAGCTCAGCTCAGCTCAGCTCAGCTCAGCGCAGCTCAAAGCAGCTCAGAGCAGATGAGATCAGATCAGAGGACATGAGATCAGAGGAGAGGAGATCAGCCCAGTTGCTTGCCTCAAGATCAATTCTGTTCAGATCAGCCGCTGTAGCGGGCCTCGCGAATGCGCTTGGCCAGGCCCAATTTGCGCAGCAGCCGGATGTGCTGCCAGGTGATGTCGAACTCAAACCAGCGCAGGCCATGGCGGGCGCTGGAGGGGTGGGCGTGGTGGTTGTTATGCCAGCCCTCGCCGAAGCTCAGGATCGCCACCCACCAGCAGTTGCGGGAGAGGTCGGGGCAGTTGAAGTTGCGGTAGCCGAAGGCGTGGGTGGCCGAATTCACCAGCCAGGTCACGTGATACACGAGTACAAGGCGCAGCGGAATCGCCCAGAGCACCAGGCCGAGGCCGCCGCCATGGACCTGGGCCGCGTTGCCGTACCAATAGAGGGCGGCGCCGATGGGGAGCTGCAGCAGCAGGAACCAGCGATCCAACCACAAATAGAAAGGATCGGAGCTGAGATCACCGATGAAACGGTGCATCTCCTTGAGAGCGGGGATGTCGTGGAGCATCCACTCGCTGTGGGCCCACCAGAGGCCCCGGGCGGCGTCATGGTGGTCGTTGGGCTGGTCGGAAAACTTGTGGTGGTGGCGGTGCAGCCCCACCCACTCGATCGGTCCGCTCTGGCAGGCCAGGGCGCCCATCAGCACCAGCAAGCGCTCCACCCAGCGGGGCGCCACGAAGCTGCGGTGCGACACCAGCCGGTGCAGACCCAGGGTGACGCCGATCACCGTGACCCAGTACAGGAAGGCCAGGGCGACGACCCCCTGCCAGCTCCAGAACTGGGGCAGCAGGGCAAAGACCGCCGCCACATGCATGGCGAGCATGAAGCCTGTAGTGCCGCGCTTAATTTTGCGCTGCTTGACGCCCAGGGGCTCGCGGGGCACGACCAGGGCGGCCCGCATGCGGGCTTCCTGGCCCGGCGTCAAACCAGCGGTGTCACTGTCCTGGGGGCCGGCTCCAGGGGTGCGGCGCGCGGCAGCGGCGTCAGCGGCAATAACCAAGACAATCTCCAAAAGGGTGCGCAGGCTCCAGTTCGCTGCGGACCCAAGGAATTGGGAGACTGCGCACCACTGGCCTGGGATGCCGGCGGTAGCGAAGGCATCAGCCGCGAAATCTAACCGGGTGGAGATCCCCAGGGGGCAGCATGGCTCCCATTGCCCTGGCCCCCTTTGATGACCGCACCCAGTCCGGACGGCCGCGGCCCAGCCCTGGGGCCAACGCCCCTGGAAGCCGAATTGCCTAGCCAGGCGGCGCTGGAGCTGGTGGCCCAGGCCCAGGCGCGCATCGCCCCGATCGCGGCCCACCGCACGGCGGCGGTGAAGCCGCGCCTGGAGCGGGTGCTTTCGGCGTTTGCCGCCGAGCGGCTGGGGGTGCACCACTTCGCTTCGGTGAGTGGCTATGGCCACGGCGACCTGGGCCGGGAGGTGCTCGATCGGGTGTTCGCCCGGGTGCTCCAGGCGGAGGCGGCGGCGGTGCGGCTGCAATTCGTCAGCGGCACCCACGCGATCACTGCGGCCCTGTTTGGGGTGTTGCGCCCCGGTGATCGCCTGGTGGCGATCACGGGCCGCCCCTACGACACCCTCGAAGAGGTGATCGGCATCCGCGGCAGCGGCCAGGGCTCCCTGGCCGAGTTCGGCATCCATTACGACGAGCTGCCCCTGCTGGCCGATGGCAGCGTTGATGAAGCCGGCCTAGCCGAGGCCCTGGGAACGCCCACGCGCATGGTGCTGATCCAACGCAGCTGCGGCTACAGCTGGCGCCCATCCCTCTCGGTGGCCCGCATTGGCCGGCTGGTGGAGCGGGTGAAGGCGTTGCAGCCGGCCTGCGTTTGCTTCGTCGACAACTGCTATGGCGAACTGGTCGAAGACCAGGAGCCCACGGCCGTGGGCGCCGACCTGATGGCCGGATCCCTGATCAAAAACCTCGGCGGCACGATTGCTCCCAGTGGCGGCTACGTGGCCGGCCGGGCCGACCTGGTGGAGCAGGCCTGCTGCCGGCTCACGGCGCCGGGCATCGGCAGTGAAGGCGGCAGCAGTTTCGATCTCAACCGCTTGCTGTTCCAGGGCCTGTTTTTGGCGCCCCAGATGGTGGGTGAGGCCCTGATCGGCGCCGAGCTGACCGCGGCGGTGTTCAGTGAGTTGGGCTATGGCGTTAACCCGGCCGTGGGCGGTGAGCGCAGCGACGTGATCCAGGCGGTGCGCCTCGGCGATGCCGAGCGACTCAAGCTGGTGTGCCGCGCCTTCCAGGCCAGCTCGCCGGTGGGCTCCTACCTCGATCCGGTGCCGGCGCCCATGCCCGGCTACGCCAGCGAGCTGGTGATGGCGGGGGGCAGCTTCATCGATGGCAGCACCAGTGAGTTCTCCGCCGATGGGCCCCTGCGCGAGCCCTTCGTGCTCTACGCCCAGGGCGGTAGCCACCGCAGCCATGTGGAGCTGGCCCTGGAGCGGGCCCTGCGGGACTTGGGGGCTGCAGGCAGACTGGCGCCAACCTCCTGATCGCCTGGCTGGCCAATGGCCCTCAGTTCCTCCAGCGCCGGTTTTCCCGCTGACTGCCGCTACGCCGATAGCCATGAATACCTGCGCCCCGAGGGCGAGCTGCTGCGGCTGGGCATCAGCGCCTTTGCGGTGGAGCAGTTGGGCGACATCGTTTTTGTGGAGCTGCCCGAGCCCGGCAGTGCCCTGAGCCGGGGCACCAGCTTCGGCACGGTCGAGTCGGTCAAGGCGGTGGAGGAGGTCTACGCGCCGATCGATGGCACGGTGGTGGAGCGCAACGGGGCCGTGCTTGATAGTCCTGAGCAACTGCAGAACGATCCCCATGGCGAGGGTTGGCTGCTGGTGGTGCGTCCCAGTGATCCCAGCCAGATCGATGCGTTGATGGATGCCGCCACCTATGGCGCCAAGGTCGCCGGCCATTGAGCCCAGGGCTCCCGAGCCGCCCCTGGAGCCCGAGGGGGGCCTGCACCGAATCGCCCGATCCAGGGGCAGCCCCAGGGCCGATCCCCTAAGTCATCCGACGGGACTCCTTAGGATTGCCGCCAGCCAGGGGCCGGGCCTTGACGCAAGTTGCAGCGAATCCTGAGTTGGGCGTGGCTGGATCCGGGGCCCCCCCGGGCCAGGGAGAGCCAGTGCTCAGCCCCTTTGTAGCCCGCCATATCGGTCCCTCCGAGGCCGAGCTCCACACCATGCTCGCCGACCTGGGCGTGGGCGATCTCGAGCAGTTCGTCGCCCAGGTGGTGCCTGCCGACATTCTGCTGGCCCCAGGCCTGGCGGCGGAGGGCTTGCCCGAGGGCTGCGGCGAAGCCCAGGCCCTGGCCGATCTGGCCGCCCTGGCGGGCGCCAACCAGGTTCGCCGCTCCCTCATCGGCCTGGGCTATTACGGCACGGCGACGCCGGCCGTGATCCAGCGCCAGGTGTTCGAGAACCCCTCCTGGTACACGGCTTACACCCCTTACCAGGCCGAGATCGCCCAGGGGCGCCTGGAGGCCCTGCTTAATTTCCAGACCCTGATCAGCGAGCTGACGGGCTTGCCGATCGCCAATGCCTCCCTGCTCGATGAGGCCACCGCCGCCGCCGAGGCCATGGCCCTCAGCCGTGGCGCCCACCGGGGCGAAGCCAGGCGCTATCTGGTCGATCAGGACGTGTTCCCCCAGACCCTGGCGGTGCTGCGCACCCGGGCCGAACCCCTAGGGATTTCTGTGGAGCTGGTGGATCCGGCGGCCCTGCTGGCCGGCCGAGGGGCCGGGGAGGGCCCTGCTGAGGGCTCCCTGGCGGGGGCTGGGGAGCCGATGGCGAATGCCTTTGGCCTGCTGCTGCAGTTGCCGGGTGCCAGTGGCCGCCTTTGGGATCCCAGCGCCGTGATTGCCGCCGCCCATGGGGCCGGCCTGCTGGTCACCGTGGCTGTGGATCCCCTGGCCCAGGTGCTCCTGGAGCCGGTGGGCCAGCTCGGTGCCGACATCGCCGTGGGCAGCAGCCAGCGCTTTGGCGTGCCGATGGGCTTTGGCGGCCCCCATGCCGCCTTCTTCGCCACCACCGAGGCCCACAAGCGCCAGATTCCAGGCCGCCTGGTGGGCCAATCGGTGGATGCCGAGGGCCGGCCGGCCCTGCGTCTGGCCCTGCAGACCCGTGAGCAACACATCCGCCGCGACAAGGCCACCAGCAACATCTGCACCGCCCAGGTGCTCCTGGCGGTGATCGCCGGCTTCTATGCGGTGCACCACGGCCCCGAGGGGCTGGCGGCGATGGCCCGCCGGCTGCTGACCCTGCGCCAGGCCCTGGCCCTGGGCCTGGTTGCCCTGGGCCTGGAGCCCCAGGCGGGCCCGGGTTTCGACACCCTCACGGTGGCCACGCCCCGGGCCGCGGCCCTGATCCAGGCCGCGGAAGCCGCCGGTTTCAACCTGCGGCCGGGCTTTGGTGGCGCCGGGGTACCGGTAAGCGGCTCCCCAAATGGGCTGGCCGAGCCCCAAGCCTTTGGCATCAGCCTCGATGAGCTCAGCGACGGGGACGAGCTCCAGCGCCTGCTCACTGCCCTGGCCGGCCCCGGCCAGCCCTGCCCTGGGGCGGGCGAGCTCCTCGCGCAGGTTCAGGCCGAGCTGGAGGGGGCCGGCGCCGCCGCAGCCCCCGAGCAGGCCCTCTGGGGGGCGGCCGTGCCGCGGCGCCAGGGGCCCTGGCTAGGCCAGGCCGTGTTCCACAACCACCGCAGCGAAACCGAGTTGCTGCGCTACATCCAGCGCCTGGTGAGCCGCGATTTTTCGCTGGTGCACGCCATGATCCCGCTGGGCAGTTGCACGATGAAGCTCAACGGGGCGGCCGAACTGGCGCCCGTGAGCTGGCCGGCCTTTGCGGCGCTCCATCCCTTTGCCCCCCAGGCCCAAACCACCGGCTACCGGCGCCTGCTGGCCGACCTGGAGGCCTGGTTGGCGGCGATCACGGGCTTTGCCGGGGTGTCGCTCCAACCCAATGCCGGCTCCCAGGGGGAGTTGGCCGGCTTGCTGGTGATCCGCGCCTGGCACCACAGCCGCGGCGACCAGCACCGCCGCATCTGCCTGATCCCCACCAGCGCCCACGGCACCAACCCGGCCAGTGCCGTGATGGCCGGATTGCAGGTGGTGCCCGTGGCCTGCGATGACGACGGCAACATCGATCTGGCCGACCTGGAGGCCAAGGCCAGCGCCCATGCCGGCGAGCTGGCCGCCCTGATGGTCACCTATCCCTCCACCCATGGGGTGTTTGAAACGGCGATCCAGGCCATCTGCGCGCTGGTGCATCGCCACGGCGGCCAGGTGTACCTCGATGGCGCCAACCTCAATGCCCAGGTGGGCCTGTGCAAGCCGGGCCGCTTCGGCGCCGATGTTTGCCATCTCAACCTGCACAAGACCTTCTGCATCCCCCATGGGGGCGGCGGTCCGGGCGTCGGGCCGATCGCGGTGGCCGCCCACCTGGTGCCCTTCCTGCCCGGCCATCCCCTGGTGGCCTGTGGCGGCGACCAGGCGATCGGCCCCGTGAGCGCGGCCCCCTGGGGCAGCGCCAGCATCCTGCCGATCAGCTGGATGTATGTCCGCATGATGGGCGGCGCCGGCCTGCGCCAGGCCAGTGCCGTGGCCCTCCTGGCGGCGAACTGGATTGCCGAACGGCTCGATCCCCATTACCCCGTGCTCTATCGGGGGGCCGGCGGCCGGGTGGCCCATGAATGCATCCTCGACCTGCGGCCGCTCAAACGCAGTTGCGGCCTTGAGGTGGAGGACCTGGCTAAACGGCTGATGGACTACGGCTTCCACGCGCCCACCGTGAGTTGGCCGGTGGCGGGCACGGTGATGGTGGAGCCCACCGAAAGTGAATCCCTCGGCGAGATCGCCCGTTTCTGTGATGCCATGGTGGCGATCCGGGCCGAGGCGGCGGCGATCGAGGCCGGCACGAGTGATCCGGCCGATAACCCGCTCAAGCACGCCCCCCACACCCTGGCGGCCGTCACCGCCGAGCGCTGGGAGCGCCCCTATGGACGCCAGCTGGCGGCCTTCCCGGCGGGGGAGCGCCAACAACGCGACAAGCTTTGGCCCGCCGTGGCCCGGATTGATAATGCCTATGGCGATCGCAATCTGATCTGCACTTGCCCTTCGGTGGAGGAGCTGGCCGATCGGGCCCCCACCCCGTAGGTAGCGGTTGGTGGGTTTCGAGGGACTGCCGCTGGTGGCACCCTTGGTGCCTTGGCAGTGGCAAGACTGCCCGCAAAGCGGTACATTCGCCCCAGAGTTGGATCAGGGCGGATCTCCGTTCCATGGCCTCCTCTTTTCCATCAATCGCTTGCAATTACCGGCAGCTTTCCTGCCCACGGGGTCATGAACGTCGACGACAACGGCCAATCCCCCAACCGGTTTGCCGGCAAGGAGGTCACCCTCCCTCCAGGCATCGGCTCCCTTAGCCACGCGGCCAGCGCAGGGAACACCTTGAGAGTGGAAGGCACCAACGTGATTCGGGTGCCCTTTGGCGTGCGTCAGCCCCGTCGTCGCCGCCCCGAGCGCCCCGAGCATTGGGCCACGCTGGTGCTGCCCTTCCAGTTCAACGGCGGCCCAACCCCCACGCCCCCCCAGGCGGCCTAGTCGGATCCTCCCCTGGGACCGGGAGGCAAGGGCAAAAAAGGGTGGATCAGCGCTTCGCTGCGGCGGATCCCTGAAAGGGGCTCTGTTGGATGGGTTTTGAGGTTGGGTCTTAGTAATTGCCGCCGCTGCGCCGTTGGTGCATGGCGGTGGTGCCGAGGGCATCGAGCAGGGCGCCATGGGTGACCTCGGCCACGATCAGCCAGTGGTCGCCGCATTCCATCCGCTGGGTCACCCGGGCCTCCAGCCAGGCCAAGGCGTCCGCCAGGATCGGCTGGCCGCTGGGGCTGCGCTCTAGGTCCAGGCCGGCAAAGCGGTCGGCTCCAGGGGGGAAGGGCTGCAGAAACTGGCGCATCGGCCCGGTTTCCCGACCTTCGGCCAGCACGTTCAAGGCGAATTGGTCGCCGCCATGGAGCAGGGTCTGAACGGCCCGATCCTTGGCCACGGCCACCATCACCCCCGGCGGGCTGAAGCTGGCCTGGCTCACCCAGCTCGCCACCATGGCGCCACTGAGTTGGCCCTCGCCTTCCCCCTTCACGGTGGTGAGCACGCAGAGGGGGCCCACCACCCGGCCGAGCGCCTGGATGGCCGGGTTGCTGCGGCTTTCACTCAGGCCGCCACTGGCACTGCGACGCTGCGCTTTGCGTTGCCCGGCCTGGAGCTGCCGGCCTAGGGCCGTGCCCGTTTCTTCGCAGGCCTTGAGGGTTTGGGGGTCGGGGCTGAATTTCACCTTGATCGGCTCGAAGGCGAAGCGAAAGCCGCCATCGCGCAACTTGCCTTCGAGCAGGTCGAGGGCTTCACCGCTCCAGCCGAAGCTCCCGAACACCCCCACGGGCTTGGCCCGGTCGCCTTCGGCCAGCAGGGTGCCCAGGGCCGAGACGATCGGCGTGGGCGCGTGGCCGCCGAGGGTCGGCGAGCCGATCAGCACGGCATCGCAGCCGCGGATCGCCTCGAGCAGGTGCTCGGCCGGGGCGAATTCACAGTTGATGCTCTCCACCCGCACGCCCGTGCCAGCGATGCCGCGGGCGATCGCATCGGCGATGGCGGCCGTGTTGCCATAGGCGCTAGCGAACAGCAGCGCCACCGAGAGGCGGGCCCGCTCCTGGGGTTCGCCCCAGCGGCGGTACTCGAGCAGCAAACTGCGCCAGCTCTCGGCGATGGCGGGGCCATGGCCCGGGGCGATCGTGCGGATCGCCAGGTCATCGAGTCGGTCGAGCACGCTGTCCACCTGGCGGGCCATGGGGGCCATCAGGCAGTCGTAGAAGTAGCGGCGGTCCTCTTCGTTGCTGCTGCGGTTGGCTTCGGCCCAGTCCTCGCTACAGAGGTGGGCGGCGAAGAACTTGCCGCTCATGAGTAGGCCCGTGCTCTCTTCAAAAGCCAGCAGGGCCCCGGGCCAGCGGGGCGAGGGCGCCGGGATCAGGTGCAGCCGGTAGCCGCCGGCCAGGGGGCGACTCACTTCCTGCTTCACCACATCGATGGGCGGCAGCGGCGGAATGGGGGCGCCGGCCTCTGCCCCTGGGGCGCTGCCGGGGGCCGTTGGTTTCACCTGGCCCCAGAGATCTTCGAGGAGCCGGGCGCCGGCGTTGGAGGCCACCAGCATCAGGGCCGGCCAACGGGCCGCCAGCTGGCGCAGCAGCTCCACCCGGTTGGGGTTGACGTGGCCCACCACCACCTTCAAGGCGGCGTCTGGGGGTAGGCGCTGCTCCAGTTCGGCCAGAAAGGGGGCGGCGAAGGAGCCGCCAAGGGGGTGCACCAAGACCGGCGGCACGGCCTGGCCGCTGGCACTGGTGCCGCCCTCAAACAGAAAGGCGTTGGCGCTGGTGCCCCGTTCCAGGCCGTATTCCACCTCAAAGCGCAGCCGTTTCGGGCTGAGGCCCCGCAGGCAGACCAGGCCGGGCTCCAGCGGCAGCACGATCACGCGCCGGTCGGCGCTGGCGGCTGGGGAACTCGTTTCAGGGGTGCCCGCAGCAGGGGCGCTGGAGGCCGGAGAGCTGGTCATTAGTAGTGGTTGCCGACTTTGCGGTGGTGGCGGGCGGTGCTGGCCTCACTGTCGGCCACGTTGCCCTCCTCCACTTCGGCGTAGATGATCCAGTGGTCGGGGCCTTCGAGCCGCTGGGAGACGCGGCAACCCAGAAACGCCAGGGCATCACCAAGCACGGGGCCGCCGGCGGCGACGCCATCGAGCGTGCTGATGCCGGCGAAACGGTCGGCGCCGGGGGGGAAGCGGCGCAGGAAATGGCGCAGCAGGGGCTGGTGGTTGTCCTCACGCAGGATGTTGAGCACGAAGCGGTCGCCCACCTGCATCAGGGCCTCGATGGCCCGGTCCTTGGCCACGGCCACGGTGATCCCGGGGGGATCGAAGCTGGCCTGGCTCACCCAGCTGGCCACCATGGCGCTACTGCGGGCGGTGTCGCCCTCGCTCTGGCGCGCGGTCACCACGTAGAGCCCGCCCGAGAGGCGGCCGAGGGCCCGATCCAGGTCGCCATCGAGGCTTTTCATCGCCGCGATCGTTTTGGCCTTGGTGAGGAGTTGGCCTAGGTCGGTGCCGGCCTCTTCGCAGCGTTGGTAGTCGCCGCCCTGGGGCACCTGGCGGATCCGCAGGGAGTCAAAGGCCTCCTTCAGGCCCAGGTCCCGCAGCTGGTCGGCCACGGTGTCGATTGGCACGTCGTTGCCGCCGAAGGCGTCGTAGCAGGCCACCCATTGCTTGGCGTTCAGGCTGGCCAGCAGGGTGCCAATGGCGGTCTGCAGGTCGGCGTCGGGCTCGGCGGGCCAGGTGGGCACCACCACGGCGCTGGCCTCGCTGATCAGGGCCGCCAGTTCCTGGGCATCGGTGGC
>CAMAVE010000027.1 GCA_945861595.1 Synechococcus sp. UW140 | reverse complement strand
TCATGATTGGGGTTGCCGGCCTCCCACTTTTTATTCTCCTGCTTTTTGGCCACTGCCTCGCTGATTACCCATTACAAACAGATAAACTTGCGGTTGGCAAATGCCCTGGTTCTTCCGTTGCCGGCGTGCACTGGACCTATTGGCTTGCTGGCCATGCGGGTACCCATGCATTGGTTGTTGCCCTGCTAACCAATAACATCTGGCTTGGCAGCGCCGAATTCATTGTTCACTGCATTATTGATACATGCAAATGCAAGGGATACTTCAATTTAGCCGTCGATCAATTCTTACATATAGCTTGCAAAGCAGCCTGGGTTCTGATCCTCGGCGCCATCACAGTTCAAGGCTAGCAGTCAATCAAGTCACTACATTCACCAATCTCAGCCAATTAACAGGCAGATAAGACCTATGATTAACGCCAAATCTAGGCCTTTTTTTGGATGGCACGATCCCAGCTGAGTATCCTTGCCACACCCGAACTCGTCAAAAGGATTAAGGATCGGGCCGCAGAACGAAGCCTAACAGTGACCGCTTATGTGCTCGGACTGATTGGTGATGACTTAGATCAGACCACCCGGGGCAGGCGCGATGATCTGAGTGAGAGAGTCCAAGAACTAGAACGACGCTTAGGGCAGCTAGAAGCGAGGCTAGAGCCGTCCCCTCCCAAGCCCTAGCAGAAACCCGGCGTAAGCAGACAGCCAGCGGCGTAAGGGCGTCCCTAGGCCAAGCCCAAACGCGAAGAAAAACCACAAATTACCTGCATAACACCTGCATATCATCTACGAAGAAGGAGTTCGGTGCTGCGGTTCGGCCGCCATCCGCTGATGAACGCTCCCCAGACCCCCAATCCCAACCCCCGCGAAGTCTTAACGCGAACGCCAAAACGGATCTCAATCACGGTGGCCTGGGAAACCTGCCGCCGCCTTCAAGAACGCAGTAACAAGGAGGGACGCAGCATCTCCAATCTTGCCAGCTTTTTACTGGAACAAGGGTTAGACCAATAGGCACAGGAGGATGAATCGGCGCAATCCATAGCTCTCCATAGTCAACCATGGATCTAACTATAAGGATCAACATAGACACACAAGCCAAGAGATAACCACCCAACAAGCAGCAGCTCGGGCTTGCCTTGCGCTATCCCAACCCAGCAGCGAAAACCACCAGCCCTAACACGTTTGAACAGGGCTATCGAGGATTAACTTCGTTGGACTAGACTGGTACAGTCATGACCTGATCTCGCCCGTGCCGTTTAGCCAAATACATAGCTTGATCAACGCGTGCAATAATTGAGTCAACAGATTCGGCAGAGGTTGCTAAAGTGACAGCCATGTTAATACTTGGCTTGATTGATTGTGCGCCAAAATCAATAGGTTGACTGACTGCAAGTCGTAGTTTTTGATAAAATTGCCATTACCTTCCCTAAATCATTTAAGCCATAGAGAACAACCAACACTCATCGCCAACAATACGGGCAGCCAATCATACTTGCGCAGCGCTTGATGGATCCGCTGCGCCATAGTTTTAAGCACACAATCGCCACCTGCAGGGCCATAGGTAGCATTGATATGCTTAAACTGATCGATGTCGACCAAAAGAAAAGCCATCGGCACCCTGCCTGGTCGCGGAGTAAGAAGGATGCGAAATCGTTCCAACATTTCGGAGCGATTAACCAAACCGGTGAGGTCGTCAAAGCAGGCGCGATGCTCCAAAGCTTGCGCACTCGCCACCTCCTGATCAACGGTGTTATGCCTTGACGCCGCCGCCAAAAGTGTGTGGTTATTACCTCATAATCAGTTGTTGCAACCAACTCCTCGAAGACTTCCGCAATTGTATTTTGATAAGCAATACAGCCTTCCTCACTAAAGGGCGCTATCAAGGGTTGCTTACAAACCAGATCGGCCTGGAGCTTCACGGCCTCCGCATAGGGACCGGCACCGATCTCCTTGGCCACCCCCTACTGCAAACCAGGCAGTTCTTCAATAGTAACTGTGCGAATCGCCTGAATCTTGTGCAAACGACCGCGCTGGCGAGCCGTGAAGAAGCCGCAGCCGAAGAAGCAGGCCACCGCAACAGCGATCCATACTAGCAATTCGGACATCATCCAAATAGGATTAACTCCTTGAATTTCCAGCAAATCAACGATAACTTGGCATTGCCTATCGGGGCGCCATCAAATGGAAGACAGCCCTAAGAACAAACCTTTAAGGGCATCAAGGGAGGGGCCTAAGGGCCAAGACAACCAGGAGTTTGCCCCTAGACAGCCATGCAAGACGAACCAGCCAAGCAACCCTTAGCAAAGGCCATCACTCCCAGATTCGATTTCCCATCAAAACCCCCAATCGTTCCAAACTTTAGGCGGCCTGCCTCCCTGGTAATCGCCTTTTCTCAAAAGCAATCACAACAAAAAAATCGACCCAGTCATCAGCCCAGGTCGATCAATAAAAACTGGTTTGCGGACCAAGCGTTGGTCGTTCAGTGCAGCGCCCTAAGGGCAAGGCTCAGGCCGCCTCAATCGCCTCGACCACGCCATCGCGCACCACAATCGCCACCTGCAGCTTCTCCACCAAGTTGTCGCCAACCTGGATATCAGTAAAACTTTCGAGCTGGCCCTGTTCAACAATCTGCTCCATCTCCAGTTCGCGCACCTGGCGCTGTTGCTCCAGCAGGGTGCGCTTTTGCTCCTCCAGTTCGGCCCGCTTGGCGGCCACCTGCTGCTGCACGGAGGCCACCTGGTCCTGGACCCGGGGATCGAGGGGGTTGGCGCTCTGGCGGCGAATCTCATCAACCACCTGCTGGCCTTCCTGCTCGAGCTGGGCCAGCTGGGCATCGCTGGTGGCGATCGCACCACTCAGCTCCCGCTCGGCATCCTCCTTCCAACGGGGCGTGACAACGGCCCGCACCGTGATCGAGCGCTTGATCGAAAGGGAACCGTCGGCCATGGGAAAGCAAATCCAGAGTCCAAATTGTCAGCCCACAGACCAGGGGTCAACGGCCGGATCGCCGCACCCAGTCCAAGCCCGCTCCCCTAGGGCCCCCCTAGGGCCCCAGGACTGAAGGCACCAGAGCGGGGGGCCGGCTCAGCGCCCGTAGATCGCCTCGGTAGCGGCCCGATCGCGCTCGCCAATGCGATCACGCCGTTGCTTGAGGGTCTGGGTCAGCAGGCCGTTGTCGATGCTGAAGGGAGCCACCAGGGCCACCCCGGCCAGCCGTTCGTCGGGCCGGGCCCCGGGGCGGTCCGCCAGGCGCCGGTTAAGGCGACCGGTGAGGGCCTTGAGCAGGGCTGGCTCGGCGCTAACGGCTTCCCCCTCACCACCCGCCTGCGGCGGCGCCAAACCCTGCTCCAGGGCGTAGGCCGCCAAGGCCTCGAGGCGGGGCACGATCAGGGCTCCGAGGCTGCGACGGTCCTGGCCCACCACCATCACCTGCTCGATGAGGGAACAGGCCGCCAGTTCCTCTTCCAGGGGACCGGGCTCAATGTTCTCGCCGCTGCTGAGCACGATCGTGTCCTTGGCCCGGCCGGTGAGCACCAGGGTGCCGTCGGCAAGGAGGTGGCCCAGGTCGCCCGTATCGAACCAGCCATCGGCATCGATCGCCTTGGCCGTGGCCTCGGGCTTGCGGTAATAGCCCGCCATCACCTGGGGACCTTTCGCCAGCACCCGCCCCCGCTGGCCCCAACCCAGGGGCATGCCGCGCTCCGCATCGACCACCTTGATGGCGGTGCCGGGCAGGGGTCGGCCGGAGCTGCCGCGCCGGTTAGACCACCGGCGGCGACAGCTGAGCACCGGGCTGGTTTCGGTGAGGCCATAGCCCACCAGCAGCTCGATGCCGATCGCCTCAAAGAAGCCATCCACATGGGGGGCCAGGGCGCCGCCGCCGCTGATAGCCGTGCCCAGACAGCCTCCGGCCAGCTGTTGCCGCACCTTGGGCCAGAACAGCTGGGAAGCCAGGCGATGGCCCGGCCAGCTGGCCAGGGCCAGCAGTCCGCCGGCCAACCGGGCCAGGGGGGGCTCAGGGAGCAGGCTCTGGTCCTGGGCCTGGCGCCAGTGGCTGCAATGGAAGCGGCTCAGGCCCAGGGCCGCAGTCAGCAGGCGCCGCCGAGCCGCGGGCATGGCTGCAAGCGCCTCCTCAAAGCCGGCCAGCAGGGCCTCCCACAGGCGCGGCACGCTGATCATGTAGTGGGGGCGCACCCGCTGGAGGTCGGCCTTGAAATGCTTGATGCTGGTGTAGCTCTGGCGGCAGCCGCAGGCGAGCAGGAAGTATTCGGCGGTGCGTTCGTAGGCATGCCAGATCGGCAGCACGCTCAACACCCGATCGCCGGGATTGGGGGCCACGGCGACGCCAAGGGTGGCGAGTTGGTGCAAGAGGTTGGCGTGGCTGAGGGGCACGCCCTTGGGTTCCCCCGTCGTGCCGGAGGTGTACAGCAGGGTGGCCAATCGCTCCGGGCCCCCGGGGGGCGGGGGCGGCAGCGGGGAGGTTGCCCCCAGCTCCATCAGGGCGTCCCAGCCCAGGCAGGGGATCGCCAGGGCCCCAGCCGCCGGGCTGGCCCCCTCCAGCAGCACCACAAACTTCAGGCCCGCCAGCTCGCCGAGCTGGGGCGAGAGCTTCTGCAGCAAGGCCGCCGATTCCACCACCAGGCCAATGGCACCGGAATCCCGCAGGATGTAACTGAGTTCCGCCAGGGGGGCGCCACTGCCCCGCACGGCATCGGCGGCGCCGGCGCGCATCAGGCCCTGGTCAGCCAGGAGCCAGCGGGGGCCGTTTTCAGCAAACAGGGCCACCACATCCCCCGGCACCACGCCCAGGGCAGCGAAGCCTGAGGCCGCTCGAAGGATGGCGCTGTCGAGGGCCTGAAAGCTCCATTGTTCAGGGGGCTTGGCGTGGGGGGCGTCCAGGGCCAGGGCCTCACCATGGCGACCCGCCAGCTGGGGCCAGAGCTGCTCCAGGGCGCTAAGGCCGCTCCAGTCGGCGCGCTGGGCTAGGGCCTGGCGATCGGCGCGGTCGGCGCTCCAGTGGACTTCGGCCTGGCCCCTCGGATCCACCAGGGCGGTCAAGTCGGTCACGGCGAAACAGTGAGTAAGCCAGGCCTATCACCCCAAAAGCCGCTCCGGGGCCTTGGGTGGACGGAGCCGCAGGCCAAAGCGACTGGCGAAGGCCTGGAGCAACCGTGGCGCCAGCTCGTCACAGCTCAAACCTGGCAACCAATCCACCAACCGCCCCACGGGGCGATCGGCGATGCCGCAGGGCACGATCGGTCCAAATCCAGCCAGATCACAGTCCACATTCAGGGCTAGGCCGTGCTGGCTGATCCAGCGGCGAGCCCCGACACCGATCGCCGCCAGCTTGCGGCCCTCCAGCCAAACGCCGGTAAGGCCCTCCTGGCGCTGGCCCTCCAGGCCCAGTTCGGCCAGCAGGTCGATCACCACAGACTCGAGCAGGCGCAGGTAGAGGTGCAGATCGGCGCCATGGCGCTGCAGGTTGAGCACCGGGTAGAGCACGAGTTGGCCCGGGGCGTGGTGGGTCACTTCGCCGCCCCGGTCGATGCGAAACAGGGGCGCGGGCGGGTGGTCTGGGCTGAAGCGCAGGAAGGCCTCACTGGCGCCGCGGCCCAGGGTGTAACAGGGTTCATGCTCCAGTAACAACACGGCATCGGCCCCAAGTGGATCGGCCAGCAGCCGCCCCTGGAGCTGCTGCTGCCAGGCCCAGGCCCGAGCGAATGGCACGGGGCCCGCCATTTGGAAACAGATTCCTTCGAGTTTGGGATCCCTCACCAACCGTTCCTAGCCTTGGACCATCCCCAACTCCCGGAGGCACAGGGATGAAGCTTCTGATTCACGGCCGCAATCTGGACGTCACCCCAGCCATTCGTGACTACACCGAAGAGAAGTTGTCGCGAGCCCTGAACAACTTCAATGGCCTGGTGAAGGAGGCGGATGTGCATCTCTCGGTGGCCCGCAATCCGCGCGTGCCCCAACAAACCGCCGAGGTCACGGTCTTTGCTAACGGCACCGTGATCCGGGCCCAGGAACGCAGCGAAAACCTCTACGCCAGCATCGATCTGGTGGCCGGCAAATTGAGCCGCCAGCTGCGCCGCCACAAGGAGCGCCACAGCGACCACCACCACAGCCCTGGCCACAACGCCAGCCAGACCGCCAACACCGCTGACGTGGTTGTGGATGCGCCGGTGGAAGGGTCGCTCCTGGAGGGGAAAACGGCCGAACTGCCGAACCGGGGCGTGCGGCGCAAGTATTTCGCCATGCCGGCGATGGCCCTGGAAGACGCCATGCACCAACTCGATGTGATCGACCACGATTTCTACGTGTTCCGCGATGCCCAAAACGGCACCATCCAGGTGGTGTATCGGCGCAACCACGGCGGCTATGGGGTGATTCAACCGCGAGAATCCTGATCGACCGCCGCGCCCTCCCGGGCCCCCCAGCCGCTTGCGCGACCTCCCCGACCTTGCCCCCCTGATCGACCACGCCCTCCTCGATCCCCACCAGGGATCGGAAGCGGTGTTGCGCTGCTGCGATGAGGCCCGCCACTTCGGCTTCGCCGGGGTGTGCCTGGCCTCCCGCTGGCTGCCCCTGGCCCGGGAGCGGCTGGGCTCGGGCTCGAGTGGCCGCAGTGGCTCCGGCCAGCCCACCCGCCTGATCAGCGTGGTGGGCTTTCCCTTTGGCGCGATTCCAGCGGAGATCAAACGGGCCGAAGCGGAATGGGCCGCCGCCGCAGGCGCCGACGAACTCGATGTGGTGCCGGACTTCGGCGCCCTGGCCGATGGCGATGCCAGCCGCTTCTGCGCTGACCTCGCCCCGATCGTGGAGCTGGGCCTGCCCGTGAAGGTGATCCTGGAGGTGGGCCGGCTCACGCCTGGCGCCCTGGAGCTGGCCGTGGCAGCAGCGATCGATGTGGGCGTGGCCTTTCTCAAAACCGGCAGCGGCTTTGGGCCCGCCGTCACGGTGGCCCAGGTGGCCGAGCTGCGCCAGTTGGCCCGGGGCCGGGCGGCGGTGAAAGCCTCCGGGGGGATCGCCAGCCTGGAGCAGGCCATCGAACTGGTGGAAGCGGGGGCCAGCCGGCTCGGCACCAGCCGCGGCGTCGCCCTGATCCGGGCCGGAAAGAGCTTCGGGCAGCGCCCTGAATTGGCGCCGCCCTCGGGCAACGATGACCAGGAGCAAGCCCGTGGGTACTAAGGGCTTAGGCATCCGCACCGTGTCGACGACCCGAAGCTCCCCTAAAGCGACAACTCAGGGCGCCTCCGAAACGCTGGTGGCTCAATCCAAGGGGCGCCGCTCCACACCGGCCCCACCGCTTCGCACAGCGATGACGTCCCCTGGGAGCAAGACGATTGGGCGCTGAGTTGCGGCTGGAGGGTCTGTCGTTGAAATGCGGGCCCCTGGGGGAAACCGACCGGCTGCTCACCCTGCTCAGCGCCAGCGACGGCCTCAGCCGCCTGGCCGTGCCAGGGGCCCGCAAGCCGAAAAGCCCCCTGGCTGCCGCCGTGCCCCTGGCCCTGCTGCGCCTCCAGGTGGGCGGCGGTAGCGGCCTGCGGCGGGTGCGCCAACTGACAGTGGTGCGCAATTTCGCCGCCCTGGCCGGTCGGCTGGAGACCCTGGCCGCCGCCCAGGGCCTGGCGGAACTGACCATCCAACTGGTGCCCACCGGCGAGGGCGTGCCCGGCCTGCTCGAAGACCTGCTGATGCAGCTCGGCCGCCTCGAGCTGGTGGTTCAGGACCATCAAGACAGCCTGGAGGCCCTGGCGATCGCCGTGCAGGGCTGCGTGCATCTGCTGGCCCTGGGCGGCTATGGCCTGCCGCTAGCCCACTGCGCCCGCAGCGGCGAGCCCCTAGAGCCGCCGGTGGGCACCTGGGACTGGCGCTGCAGCCTGATCCCCAGTGAAGGCTTCGTGGTGGGGGCGATCCCGGGAGCCCAGCTGGTGCTGAACGCCTCGGAACTAGCCCTGCTGCAACGGCTGCCACGGCCGGCCCTGCCGCGGCGCCGCGATGGCGTCCTGATGGGGCCTGAGCCGGTCTGGCTGCGGCTACTGGCCCTAATTGAGCTCTGGAGCCGGGAACACCTGGGACGCAACCTGCGCTCCTGGAGCCTGCTGCGCCAGTGCTTCAACGCAAATACACCCCTTGGTGCGGACGTTGCGGCATCATCAGAGGCTCGCCACCGCGGAACCCCTTGAGCGGCACCGTTCGTCCCTCCGGGCTCCAGGGGGTCATCGCCATTCCCCAGTTCCGCCGGCTCTGGTTTGGCCAGATCCTGAGCCAGTTGGGCGACAAGTTTTACATCGTCTTGATGGTGTTTCTGATCGCCCAGTACTGGGTGACCGAAACGCCTCCCAGCGGCGGCGCCCTGGCGGAGGCCGCCGCCGCCATCAAGCTCGACATCGACAGCCGGGCCCAGCTGATCACCCTGTTGGCCACAGGGATCTATGTGGCCAACACGATCCCGGCCATGGCGTTGGGGCTGCTGGCTGGCGTTTGGGCCGACCGCTGGCCCAAACGCACGGTGATGGTGGCCTCCAACGGCCTGCGGGCCGCCTTGGCCCTGCTGATTCCCTTCTGCCTGATCGATGGGCCGATATGGCTGGGCCTGAGCTGGGGCTATTGGGCCCTGCTGGTGATCACCTTCTGTGAGTCGGCCCTAGGCCAGTTCTTCGCCCCGGCGGAGCAGGCGGCGATCCCGCTGCTGGTGCCCGGTCCCCAGTTGCTGGCGGCCAATTCGCTCTACCAGGCCACCAGCATGGGGGCCACGATCGTCGGCTTTGCCCTGGGTGATCCGATGCTCCGCCTGCTGGACAGGCTGCTAGCGGGCATCGGCATCCACGACGGCGAGGTGTTCCTCTTGCCCCTCTGCTACGGCCTGGCGGCCCTGGTGTTGAGCACGGTCAAGATCGATGAGCAGCCCCGGCCGACCAGCACCACCAGCGTCTGGAGCGAGATGGGCGAGGGCCTGCAGGTGCTGCGAGACCGGCCCACGGTGCGCATGGCCATGCTCCAGCTCGTGCTGCTCTACAGCCTGCTAGCAGCCCTGTATGTGCTGGCCATCAGCCTGGCGGCGGCGATCAAGGGCCTGGGCCCGACCCAGTTCGGCATCCTGCTGGCCATGAGTGGCGTGGGCCTGGCCTTAGGGGCCGTGGCCGTGGCCCAGATCGGCCATCGCTTTAACCGGCGCGTGCTGGCCTCCACGGGCCTGGGCACGATCGCCTGGAGCCTGGTGCTGCTGGGCCAATTGCGCGGCAACCTGGTGGTCACCCTGGTCCTCTGCACCCTGCTTGGGGTGGGTTCAGCCCTACTGGCGATTCCCGCCCAAACCACGATCCAGGAGGACACCCCCGAAAGCCAACGGGGCAAGGTGTTTGGCCTGCAGAACAACCTGATCAATGTGGCCCTGAGCCTGCCCCTGGTGCTGGCTGGCACGGTGGTGAGCCGCTACGGCCTGTTGCCCGTGCTCTGGGCCCTGGCCGGCCTGGCGGTGGCGGCGGCCCTACTCGAGAAACCCTGGGAGCGCTGCTAAAGTTGCCTTTCGATTGAGCCTGCCGCCGCGTGGCCCACATTGCCTGGCTGGGCAAGAAATCTCCCTTCTGCGGCAATGTCACCTACGGGCTGAGCACGACCGAAGCGCTGAGGCAACGGGGCCATCGCATCAGCTTCATTCACTTCGACACGCCCCAGGGCCTGGCCCAACGGCGCGACGAGCTCGACATCAGTGGCCAACGCCCGCTCGCGGCCGCACCGGTCAATGGCAGCAGACCGGCCGCCTGGAAGGCCGACGACCCGGAGGTGGCCCTGCCCTACCTAATGAAGTCCCAGGTGTACACGATCCCCTCGCCTGGGGCCCAGCGGGAGCTGCGCGAATCCCTCGAGCGGCTCCAGCCCGATGTGGTGCACGCCAGTCTCACCCTTTCGCCCCTGGATTTCCGCCTACCGGACCTCTGCCAGCAACTGGGAATGCCCCTGGTGGCTACCTTCCATCCAGCCTTTGATGCCAGCCTGCGCAACCTAAGCGCTGGCACCCAGCAACTCACCTACCAGCTCTACGCCCCGTCCCTGGCCAAATTCGACCGGGTGATTGTGTTTTCAGAACTCCAGGCCGATGTGCTGGCCCGGTTGGGGGTGAAGGAGTCGCGCCTGGCCGTGATCCCTAATGGGGTCGATCCCGATTGCTGGAGCCCGGCGCCCCAGGAGGACAGCACCTTGGCCCAGTTGCGCCAAACCTTTCGTGGCAAGCGGGTGTTCCTCTACATGGGCCGGGTCGCCACCGAAAAGAATGTGGAGGCCCTGCTCAAGGCCTGGCGGCTGGTGCGCCCGGCCGGCTGCCAGCTGGTGATCGTTGGCGATGGTCCCCTGCGGGCCTCGCTTCAGCAAACCAGTGGCCTGGAGCCCGATGTGCATTGGTGGGGCTACGAAGCCGACCTCGCCACCCGGGTGGCCCTGCTGCGGGTGGCAGAAGTCTTCCTACTGCCGTCGTTGGTGGAGGGCCTGTCCCTGGCCCTATTAGAGGCCATGGCCAGCGGCACCGCCTGCGTGGCCACCGATGCGGGCGCCGATGGCGAGGTGTTGGAGGGCGGAGCGGGGATTGTGATCAGCACCCAGGGGGTCACCACCCAGCTGCGCACCCTGTTGCCGGTGCTCCGCGACCAACCAGTGCTCACGGCCGAACTGGGGCGCCGGGCCCGGGCCCGGGTGCTGGAGCGTTATACCCTCACCCGCAACATTGATGCCCTGGAGCGGCTGTACGCCGAGCTGGTGCCCCAGGGCTCCCTGGCGGCCTAGGCCGGGCTCCTTCTTCCTAGCCCTGGTCCTGGTTCTGGGCTAGGAGCAACTCCTGGCAGCAGGCGGTAAAGGCCGCGGCCGGGTCGGTGGCGGCACTGATGGGCCGGCCGATCACCAGCTGGCTGGCCCCGGCGGCCAGGGCCTGGGCTGGGGTCATCACCCGTTGCTGGTCGCCCCGGGCCGCGCCAGCCGGCCGGATACCAGGGGTCACCAGGGCGAAGGGGGCTGGGTGGGCCGCCCGCAGGGCCGCCACTTCCAGGGGCGAGCAAACGCAGCCGCCAATCCCCGCGCTCGCCGCCAACCGGGCCAGGCGCGGCACGTAGTCCTCGATGGTGTCGTCAATCGCCAGTTCCCTGGCAAAGCGTTGGGGGTTCCAACTGGTAAGCACGGTGACGGCCAACAAGGTGGGGGCGCCCAGGCCGGTGGCCTGGGCGCCCTCCATGGCCCCGGCCTGGGCAGCGGCGAGGGCCTCGCTGCCGGCGCAGCCATGGACGGTGATCAATTCGGCGCCGAGACGGGCGGCGCTGCGGCAGGCGCCAGCCATGGTGGCGGGGATGTCGTGGAACTTGAGATCCAGGAACACCCGCAGGCCCCGCTCGCGCAGCTGACCCACCACCTGGGGCCCGGCGGCGCTGAACAGCTCCAGGCCCACCTTCACCCAGCGCAGCCCAGGGATCACCGCGGCCAGGGCCAGGGCCGAAGCGGCATCGGGCCGGTCCAGGGCCAGGATTAGGGCCTCGGCGGGGTGCCGCTGCGGCTGAAGGTTCCCTGGGGAAAGCCCCTTTGGGCCCGGAGCAGCGGCTGAGTCCGCAGCCGATCCACCGGTAGCAGCCTGGCTGGGGGCCGGCTCAGGACGCTCAGCAGAGGGGCCTCTCATGGCTGTGCCCCTGGCAGCGGAGTCCCCTGACCCGCCGGCGCTGCAGCCACCAGGCGGCGGAAGGTCTTTTTGCCCAGCTGCAGCACCTTGCCGTCCAGCTCCCTGGCGTTGGCAAACTCCTGGTTGGGGTCAGCCAGCTTGTCGCCATCGAGCTTGACGCCGCCGCCCTGGATCTGGCGACGCGCCTCGCTACTACTGGCGCAGATCCCCACGGCACTGAGCAAGTAAAAAGCCTTGGCCGGGAAGGTCACAGCGGCGAGGGACGCAATCGGCACCTCGGCCCCGGCGGCCCCGGCCCCCTGGGCGCCGCCTACCAAGGACGCGGCATCGACCTGGGCGGCCCGGGCCGCGTCAACCCCATGGCGCTGGCGGGTGATCTCTAGGGCCATGGCCCGTTGCCGTTCCCTGGGGTTGTCGGGCAAGGAGGCCAAATCGAGGTCGGTGAGCAGGGTGAGGTAGTCCTCCACCAGCGCATCGGGCACCTTCTCGAGCTTGGAATACATCGAGAGGGGATCCTCCTGGAGGCCCACGGTGTTGCCCAGGCTCTTGCTCATCTTCTGCACCCCATCGAGGCCCGGCAGGATCGGCAGCAACATCCCGAATTGGGGCCGCTGGCCGAAGTGCCGTTGCAGGTCGCGGCCCATGGCCACGTTGAACTTTTGGTCGGTGCCGCCCAGCTCCAGGTCGGCTTCGATCGCCACCGAGTCGTAGCCCTGCAGCAAGGGATAGAGGAACTCGTGCAGGGAGATCGGCGTGCCCGAGCCGTAGCGGTTGGCGAAGTCTTCCTTGGCCAGCATCTGGCCCACTGTGGAGATCCCCAGCAGCTCGATCGTTTGGGGCAGGTCCAGGCCCGCCAACCACTCGCTGTTGCGGCGCACCTCCAGCCGGCCCGGGGTCTCGAAATCGAGCAGGGACCGCTCCTTGGGCTGGCCCTGGCCCAGCTGGGCCAGGTAGGTGCGGGCGTTGGCCGCCACCGCCTCGGCCGTGAGCTGCACCCGGGTGGCGCTCTTGCCGGTGGGATCGCCGATGCGGGCGGTGAAATCGCCAATGATCAGCACCGCCGTGTGGCCGGCGTCCTGGAAGGCCCGCAGTTTGCGGAACAGGATCGAGTGGCCCAGATGAATGTCGGAGCCGGTGGGATCGATGCCGAGCTTCACCCGCAGGGGCCGGCCCTGGCCCTCAGCCTCGCTCAGGCGGGTGGCCAGGGCCTCGTTGGAGCTGCCCTGGCTGGACCTGGCCTGGCTGGGGGTGGCTTGATCAGGGCCAAGGGGGCTGGCTTTCCCTGGGCCGGCGCCTGGCTGGGGCCTGGGCACCGGCAAGAGAGGCGCCGGGAAGAGATCGGCCACGCCCCGCTCGAGCCAGGGGGGCAGTCCCCACGTGTCGTCAACCATCAGGGGCCCCGCCCAGCGCTCAGGGCCGGATCGTAGGCAGGCGACTTTCCAGTCCCGGGATCCAGGCTTCCCTGCCCGCCAAAAGGGCAGCCCCTGAAGCAGTCCCGCACCACCACCTACTCCATCCGGTCGATCGCCAGCCCCCCGTCAGCCCCTAGTCCCCGTATCCCACCCCGGGTAGCCGCTTAAAGATCCTTTTCCAGCTCTGCCTTCATGCGCTCCAAGGTGAGGTGCATCTGCTCGAACATCTGTTCCGGCGTCATGCCGAACTGGCTGAGCTGGGTGCGCAGCTGCTCCACCGTGAGCTTGGCCTGGAAGTCATCGGAGAGCTCGAAGCGTTTCATGAACACGCGGTAGCGGTCCATCAGCTCTTCCATCCGCACGATGAAGAGCTTTTTGCCCTCGCGATCAAACTTGCCGTATTCGCCGCCCAGCTGCATCAGTTGCTGGTAGTCACCAAACAACCGCTTAGCTTCGCCTTGAACGATCTCAGAGTCGAAGAAGGCCATGGCGCGGCGTTGCTGGATCGGGTTTGGCCATTGTCGGCCGATCGTTAGACCCTGACGAGTGCGGATCCACGCATCCAGTAGCGCCGCATGCAGCAGGGCCGCCGTCGGACCGCAACGATGCAGGCCCGATTCCCCGCGGTCAGCCCCCCTGTGGACTTCACCCCCCAGATCAGGCAGATCCAGCGCACCAGTACAACGACCACCAACCTGCTGGAAAGCCACAGGCTGGTGGCCTGTTTTGGCAACAGGGCGTTGCTCAACTTTTTTCTCAGTGGCCTCACCAGGCCGGGCCAGGTCGCGGGAGCAGCCACCACGGAAGAGGAGGGTGTGACCCTGCTAAAGCGCCACCGCCCGGACTTCCTGGTGGTCACCGACCAGCTGGAGCAAGGCTGCGGCATCCGGCTGGTGGTACGCACCAAGGCCAGCCAGCCCCAGGTGCGAACCCTGCTGCTGGTGGGGCACCTGCAGCGGCCGGCCAAGCTCCAGGCCGCCGTTCAAGCCGGTTGTGATGGCCTCTGCCTTGAATCCGGCATGGGCCTCGATGCCGGCACGCCGGCCCTACGGGCCATCCGCGATGGCGGCACCTACATCGATCGCCCCCTCTCGGACCTATTGCGGAGCCGGGGCTCGGGCCAGGCCAGCGGGTCGGTGCCCGTCCTCAGCGCCAGGGAAATCGAGGTCCTGGAGATGGTGGTGATTGGCTTATCCAACGGTGGGATCGCCACGAGGCTGTTCATTAGCCCCGAAACGGTGAAAAGTCACATCACCAGCCTGCTCACCAAGCTCGGCGCCCGCGATCGCACCCATGCGGCCGTGCGCGGCCTGCGGCTTGGCTTGGTGGACTGGCCCCAGGAGGGCTAGCTTCACGTCGTTGTGCCCCGTGCCTGCCGCCATGGCCGATGGCCACTGGTTGGATCCCCTCGCCCGCAGCCTGCTGGAGGCCAGCGGCCAGCTGCCGGCCCGGCCTAAGCCCGCCGCAACGCAAGCCAACCAGTCCGCCCGAGCGGATCGCCAAGGCGCCCCTGGCCAGGACAATCCAGGCACCAGCTCCAACTCCGCCCCTGCCAACGCCGCCAGCGACCCCGAGGCGGCCGCAATCGAACGGGAGCTGCTGGCCCTCAAGCTGCGCCACAACCCTGGCCTGCGTCTGACCACGGCCGCGGAGGTGCGCCATGCCGCGGCCCTGGGCTGGCGCCTCGATGTCAACCGGGCCACGGCCCCTGACTGGCTACGCCTGCCCGGCATCAGCCCCCACCAGGTGGACCTGCTCCTGCGGCTGCAGGCGGGCGGGGTGCAGCTGAGCGGCCCGGATGACCTCCAGCAGCTGCTGGAGCTGCCTGGGGCCCAGATCCGTTGTTGGGAACCGCTGCTGCTGTTCCGTTGGTATGGGGAGCCGGCCACCCCCCAGGCCCGCCAGCTCGACCTGAACCGGGCCAGCGCCAGCCAGATCCACACGGCCCTCGCAGGCCTCACCCCGGAGCGCTGCCAGCGGCTGGTGCGGGAACGGCAACGGGCCCCCTTCCGCGACCTGGCCGACCTGCAACAGCGCCTGCAGCTGCCGGCCGCCCTCGTGGAGGAACTGATCGGTCGGGTGCGCTTTAGCCAGGGGCCGGCGGGGCCGCTGCTGCCGCGGCCGAGCTGAACCGCCATGCCGCCCCGCGCCCAACCACCAGCTCGCCAGGGCAACCTCTTCGCCCAAGGAGACACCGCCGGCAGCCAGATCGAAGCGGTCCTGGCCCTAGACGCCCCCCAGCTGCACCAGTGGCAGCTGCGGCTCAGCCAGTTTCAACGGCCCCAGTTCCAGGCGGCAGCCGGCTCGGGGGCAGCCGCGGCTGCCCAGCCCAACCCAGGCCTCCAAAACCCACTCGTGCCAACGGCTGAAACCCCAGTGCCAGCGGCTCAAGGGCGACCAGAACGGGGCCAAGGCAGCCTGTTCAGCGCCGCCGGGATGGCAGCACCGGGCGGGGCCGACCCCGAGCCCCTGGCCCTCGCCGCCAGCCTGGATCCCCTGGCCCTGGTGGCCCAGCCCCTGCAGTTCTGGCGCTGGCCGGAGGCGCCCCAGAAAGGTGCCGCCCTCTACTTCGTCGTTGATCGCCCCAGCCACCTGGCCAGTCCCTTGCTGCTGTATGTCGGGGAAACGGGGCAAGCCGATCGCCGCTGGAAAGGGGAGCACGACTGCAAGGACTACCTGGCGGCCTATGGCGAAGCCCTCCAGCAGGTGGGGCTGGAGTGCCAATTGAGTATCCGCTTCTGGTGCGACGCCCCAGCCCTGACGCGGCAGCGCCGCAGCCTGGAACAGGCCCTGATTCGCCTGTGGCAGCCCCCCTTCAACAAGGAAACCCGTGGCCGCTGGGCCACCCCCTTCACGGCCTGACCCCCCAGATCCCCAGGGCCTGACGCGCTGACGCAGCCCGACGGGGGATCAAGCCACCAGCGCCCCTCCTACGATCGAATCCCACCCCCAAAACGCCCCCATGGAGTTCCGCTGCACCTCGACCCCGGCGAGCAGCTGGAGTGGGGACACCCTGGCCGTGGGTCTGTTCAGCGGCGGGGGCGGACCCCTTAAGGCGGTACTAGAAGCTCGCTTCGGTGCAGCTTTGCTGGAGCGGCTGGAGCAACGTCAGTTCAAGGGCAAGGCCGGCGAAAGCCTGCGCTTGGAGTGGCTGGGTACGACGCCGAGCGTGCTGCTGGTGGTGGGTCTCGGGGAACCGGCCGAGTTCGGGCTCGACGGCGCCCGCCAGGCGGCGGCCAGCATCGCCAAGGCGGCCCAGGTCCATGGCTGCACCAGCCTGGGGATTGCCCTACCGGTCGAGGGGCTGGAGCCCCAGGCGGCAGCAGCAGCCATCGCCCAGGCCGTGCGCCTCAGCCTGTTTAACGACCAGCGCTTCAAAAGCGACGCCGAACCCAAGCCCCTGCCCGACGTCGTCGAGCTGCTGGGCGTAGCTGAGACAGGATCCAACCGGCTGGAAGGCCTCGATGCCCTCTGCAGTGGCGTGGAACTGGCCCGGGAACTGGTGGCGGCCCCTCCTAACAAGGTCACCCCCCAGGCCCTAGCGGACTGCGCCGCCACGATCGCAAGCGAGTTTGGTCTGGAGCTCAAGCTGCTTGAGCGCAGCGACTGCGAAGCGTTGGGCATGGGCGCCTACCTCGGAGTGGCCCAGGGCTCGGACCTGCCCCCCAAGTTCATCCATCTCACCTACAAGCCCCAGGGGGCGGTGCACCGGCGGGTGGCCCTGGTGGGCAAGGGTCTCACCTTTGATTCCGGCGGCTACAACCTCAAGACGGCCGGCTCCCAGATCGAAATGATGAAGTACGACATGGGCGGCAGTGCCGCCGTGTTGGGGGCAGCCCGGGCGATCGGCCAGCTCCAGCCCGAGGGAGTGGAAGTGCATGTGATCGTGCCGGCCTGCGAAAACATGATCAGCGGCGGGGCCATTCACCCCGGCGACATCCTTACGGCCTCCAATGGCAAGACCATTGAGGTGAACAACACCGACGCCGAAGGACGCCTGGTGCTAGCCGATGCCCTTGTTTATGCCTGCGGCTTGGAGCCGGATGCGGTGGTGGATCTGGCCACCCTCACCGGGGCCTGTGTGATTGCCCTGGGCCATGAAATTGCCGGGCTCTGGTCCCCCAGTGACGCCCTGGCTGGGGCCCTGGCCGCCGCGGCCAGCCAGGGGGGCGAGCAGGTCTGGCGCATGCCCCTGCAGGCCTCCTACCGGGAAGGGCTGAAGAGTGGCGTGGCCGACATGAAAAACACGGGTCCCCGCCCCGGCGGGTCGATTACCGGCGCCCTGTTCCTCAAGGAGTTCGTGGGACCCGGCCTGGCCTGGGCCCACCTGGACATCGCCGGCACGGTCTGGAGCGACAAGGCTCGGGGCCTCGATCCGGCCGGTGCCACCGGCTTTGGCGTCCGCACCCTGGTGAACTGGGTGCTCGCTGGCGCACCCGCCTAGGCTGGTTTCCCACAGCGCCTGCCGCCCGATGGCCGTACGCAAGATCCGCTGGTTCGTGAAGGCCCAACTCGGGGTGTTGTTGCTGCCAGCCGGACTCTGCCTGTTCGGCAAGGCGGTGGAACGGCTAACCCTCCAGGCCATCGGCCAGAACCAAGGGCCCTGGGCCTGGTACGGGGCCCTCAGCCTGATTGCGATCACCGCCGGGGTGGGGCTGATGATCGAAAGCGGCCTGTTGCGCGGCTATCCGAAGCAATAGGGCGTTGCCCCTAGGTGCAAGGGGACCATTGAGGCGAACGTTGGCTTCGATAGGCCGAACTGCCCCGTTTTGGCCGGTTTATTACGGAGCTGGGACTACCTGAGTGTTCGTCACCCAGCCCTTAATCGATGACCATTCAATCTTTGAACTGGTAAGTTTCAACACGTTAATAATTGGGCCGCTGGGCGAAAGCAGCCACTGGCCCAAAGCCCTCAGGCTGCCGTAGCCATTAGTTTTCTGCGCTCCATTGGCTCTGCCTTGGGGGTCAACACCATCTCGGGGGATTCGAGCGCATGGATCTGCCAACGGGACCGTTCACCGAACTGGGCCAGCAAGCGATCGAGATCGTCGGCAGCCTGCTTGGGACTCCCGTAGGGACCGATATGGCGGGTCTGCAATCCATCCCGGATCGTCAGCAGATACATACAAACGCCTCTTTCAAGCCCTAACTAGGGTAAGACCATTTTCAGCCGCAACCAGGGGCGGAAAACCGCTCCAAGACTGAAGAGTTCGCGCCGAGCAATCCACGCTTCTTAAGGTTTTCGTTCGATTTGCTTCAAGGGCTGGGATGCCTAGCCAAAATCAAAAAACAATCCAGCCTGCTTAGCCCGCCCAGGCCTGGCTGGAGCGGGCCCGCTTGCCCCAGAGCTGGTCGAGTCTCTGGTCGCGGCCGCAGGCCCAGCGGTAGTAGTTGTAAGACACCTTGTGGGTCTCAGCGTAGTTCTGGTGGTAGGCCTCAGCAAGCCAAAAGCGCGTTAGGGGCTTGAGCTGAACCTTGATCTCCCCAGGGGGGCGCCTCAGCTCCAGGGCCGCTTGCTCCAGGCTGCGCCGGGCCTGGCTGGCCTGGCTATCACCGGCGGTGAAAATCACCGGCCGATAGGAGGCTCCCCGGTCACAGAACTGGCCGCCGCCATCGAGGGCATCGACATTGCGCCAGTAAGCCCTCAGCAGGGTGGAGTAGCTGACCTGGCTGTCATCGAAGCGCACGCGCACCGCCTCCTGGTGGCCCGTGCCCCCGGCCGAAACCTGCTTGTAACTGGGATTGGCCAGCGGGCCGCCGCTGTAGCCACTCACGGCCTCCAGCACCCCCTTGACCTTGGCCAGGTCATGTTCCAGGCACCAGAAACAGCCACCGGCAAACACCGCCTCCTGTTCCGCAGCCTGGGCACCCAGGGGCACGGCGAACAGCAACACAAGCACCAGAGCGAGCTGGAGCAGGGGTGGGGCAAACCCGTTCATCCGTGGGGTCCACAGGCGGCAAGGCCAGACGCCGGTCCCTTGGAGGCCCATGGAGCCAAGCCCTGGCCTCCGATCCTGGGGTAGCCCCTGGGGACGGACGAGCCGATGGACCTCCCCGAGCGCCATGGGGGGCAGCCCCAGCTCACCGGGGAGCAGATCGCCAGGGAATGGGGTCACTCAGCCGGGAGCAAGGCCATCCAGGATGGCGCAGGCAGCCCGGCCCGTGACCCCCGTCTCACCGAGCTCGTGGCGCAGGCGCACGTAGCCGTCCCTGATCCGTTGCCGCGCCGGGCCGGTGGGATCGAGCAACGGCAGCGCCTCAGCCACGATCGCCTCCACTGTGAGGTCGTCTTGCAGCAGCTCACTAAGTAGCCGCTCCCCGAGCACCAGGTTGACCGGCGAGATGTGGTCGACCCGGAAATGGAGCAGGTGGCGGGCCAGCCAGGCCGTGGGCCGGCTGACCCGATAGCCCACCACCTGGGGCACGCCGCGCAGGGCCAGCTCCAGGTTCACCGTGCCCGATTTGGTGAGGGCCAGATCGGCGGCGGCACAGAGGTCGGGCCGCAGGCGGTCGGCATCGGCCGCCGGCACCACCTGGGCGTCCAGCCCCGCCTGGGCCAGCAGGGTGTCCAGCAGGGGTTCAAAGGCGGCCTGGCCGGCTGGCACCACCACCTTCAGGCCGGGGGTGCGGCGCTGCAATTGCGCCGCCGCCGCCGCCAGGGGCGGAACCAGGTAGCGCAGCTCCTGACTGCGGGAGGCGGGCAAGAGCAACAAGAGGCGCTCACCCTCGGCCAGGCCTAGCCGCTGGCGGGCCCCCTCCCGATCCGGCAGCTCCGAAAGGGTGTCGAGCAGGGGGTGGCCCACCCAAAGCACATCGGCGCCCCGCTCGCCATAAAAGCGGGCCTCCTCCGGGAAGATCGCCAGAATCCGATCGGTGAAGCCCAGCAACCGCATGGTGCCACCATCCCCAAGGCGGAAGGCCCATTCCTGGGGGGCGATGTAGTAATTGATCGGCACCTGGGGGAAGCGCTTCTTGATGCGCAGGCCCAAGTTGATGTTGGCCCCCATGTAGTCGATCAGCACCACCCCATCGGGGGGCATTTCATCGAGCCAACGATCAACCCGGCGCTGCAAGCGCAGGGTGGGCCAAACCAGGGGCAGGGCCTCCCATAGGCCAATGGCGCCCATGGGCGCCGTGTTGGCCAGCAGGCGGGCACCCGCCCGCTCCATGCGTTCGCCGCCTAAGGCGACGATCTCGAGCTCGATGCCGCGGCGCTCAGCTTCTTTCCTTAGGGCCAGCACCAGCAACCCGCCCTGCAGGTCACCGGACACCTCACCGGTGCTGATCAGCAGGCGCCTCATGAACGCTGGGCCGGCAGGGGGCCCCGGCGGCCGGGGCTGATCGAAGCCACGAGAAAGTCACATAGTTCCTGGGCGGCAGGCAGCAGCTCCTGGGCCTGAACCGCCACAAGGGCCTCGGCCAGGACCTGATCGCCCCGGTAGAGCTGGCTCCAGACCTCCTGCAGCTGGCGGGCTTCTGCGCCGCCATCCTTGGCGGCCAGGCCGCTGCGTTTGATGCCGATGCGGTTAAGGCCCCGCACCCGGCCGGGGTGGCCCTCCACCACGGAGAAGGGGGGCACATCACGATCGATGCGGCTCATGCCGCCCACCATGGCCATGGTGCCGATGTGCACGAACTGGTGGATGCCCAGCACGCCGCCAATCACGGCCCGATCGCCGATCACCACATGGCCGGCCACGGCCACCCCATTGGCAATGACGATGCGATCACCAAGGTGGCAATTGTGGCCCAGGTGGCTATAGGCCATCAGCAAGTTGCTACTGCCAATGCGGGTCTGCTCGCCATCGGCCGTGGCCCGGTTGATCGTGACGCACTCGCGGATGCTGTTGTCGTCTCCGATCACCACCTCGGTGGGGGCACCGTTGTATTTGAGGTCCTGGGGTTCGAGGCCAATGCAGGCCCCCGGAAAAATGCGGTTGCGGCTGCCCATGCGCACCCGGCCATCGATCACCACATGGGGACCAATGCGACTGCCAGAACCGATCGTCACGTCCGGGCCGATCACGGCATAGGGGCCAATGTCCACGCCAGCGCCCAGTTCGGCCTTGGGATCGACCACGGCGGTGGGATGGATCCGCGTCTGGACAGTGGCGCCGTCCATGGTTGAGGGGGCGGTTGAACTGGTCATGCCGTCAGTCCACCAGGGAGAACATCAGCTCCCCAGAACAGACCAGTTCACCCTCCACGGTGGCTTGGGCCCTTACTTTGCCAAACCGCTTCCTCTTAATGCTGATCAGTTCGCAACGAATCCGCAATTGGTCGCCCGGCACGACCGGCCGGCGAAAGCGCACGCCATCGATTCCGGCGAACACGAACAGACCCTTCGGCAGGTCTGGCATCTGGGTGACGATCAGGCCACCCACCTGGGCCATGGCCTCCACGATCAACACCCCCGGCATCAGGGGCCGCCCGGGGAAATGGCCCTGGAACTGGGGCTCATTGAAGGTGACGTTCTTGATCGCCTCGGCACTCTTGCCGGGTTCGTAGGCGATCACCCGGTCCACCAGGGCAAAGGGATAGCGGTGGGGCAGCAGCCCAAGAATCTGCTCGCAGGTGAGCACGGCACCTGACGGGCCAACGACAGGGGCCGCTTGGGCCCCAGGCTCAGAAGCCAGGGCCGCGGCCGAGGTCCCCTCGCCTGCAGAGGTCCCGGCCCCAGGGCCAAGGGCCTCGGACGCCACGGGGCTGGAGGAGCCAGGCGCTGGAACCAGGGCCTGGGCGGCGGAATCGGTCAAGGGCATCAGCGGTCGGGGGAACTGGGGCGAAGGCGGGCCAGGGCGGCGGCTAGGGCGGTGTGGAGCCCATGGGAACCCCGGTAGGCGAACACCTGGGCCTGGGGTAACCCCACCAGGGCCAGATCCCCCAGCAAGTCCAGGAGCTTATGGCGCACCGGTTCATCGTGAAAACGCAGCGGCGGGTTGAGCCAGTGGTCGCCATCGCAAACCAGGGCGTTATCAAGGCCGCCTCCTTGGATCAGGCCGGCAGCGCGAAGCTGCTCGATCTGGTCGCGAAAACCGAAGGTGCGGGCCGGCGCGATCTGCTCGACAAAGGCCTGGGGGGTGAGCTCCAGACTGAAGACCTGCTGGCCGATCGCGGGCTGGTGAAAGGCAATGGCGGCGCCGAGTCGGGGCCGATCACTGGGCAAGGCCGTGACGAAACTCTGGCCCTGCTGCAGGGTGATCGGCCCTTCCAGCACCTGCAGGGTCGGCCGGGGTCCCAGGTCCTTGAGGCCGGCGCAAGCGATCGCCTCGACCCAGGGCAGGGCCGAGCCATCCAGCAGGGGAATTTCGTGGCCCTCCACCAGGATCGTCACCTGGCTCAGGCCCACCCCCGCCAGGGCGGCCAGCAGGTGCTCCACCGTGGCCAGACGGCGTTGGTCGATCTGCAGGGCGGTGCAGAGCTGGGTATCGGCCACTTGGGCCGGATCGAGCAGGCGCAAGGAGCGATCAGCCCCATCGAGCCAGCCGATGCGGAAGCCCGGTCGCTCCGCCGGCTCCAGGCGCACCCGGGAAGGGCTACCGCTGTGCAGGCCAACTCCCTGCAGTTCCAAGGGCGCGGCCAGGGTGTGGGCCGAGCCGTAATCGCCAGGCCAAACGGTCACTAGAACTTCCAGCCCACGCCCAGGTTGAAGCGCCAGTTGCTGGTGAAGTCCTGGCTGGCCACCTCCAAGCGCAGGGGGCCCACCGGGGTGGACAGGATGATGCCAGTGCCCACAGAGAAGCCTGATCCGGGCTTACCCAGAACCCCGCCGGGGTTGCCCGGCACATTGCCCTGGGTACCGAAAGCAGAACCGGCATCGACAAACAGCTCGCCGCTAACGATGCTGAACAGGGGGAAACGGTATTCGAGCGTGGCTTCGCCGTAGCTGGTACCCACGCCCAAATTGCAGTCGTAGAAGCCGCGCACGGAGTTGGAGCCACCCAGACAGAAGGCCTCATAGGGCGGAATCGTGCCCACGTTGGCTCCGGCGGAGACCTGGAAAGCTAGGGCCTGCTTGCAATCAGCGGCTTGTCCCTTTTTCGGACGGCAACCCTTATAAACCCGCAGCCAATTCACTGGGTAGTACTGGGTGTAACTGGCTCGCACCCGGTTAAACGTGGGCGAATCCGGGCCCACTGAGACGAATTGCTCGGTACCGAGGCTAAGGAAATTACCAGCAGTGGGGTTGCGAGGATCGTTGAGGGTGTTGCGGGTTGCAGCAATACGCACACCAAAGAGTTGGTTGCTATTGGCGCAATTGTAGGCAATGCAAATCACATTGCTGGTCGTGGTGCTGCCGCCGTTGAAGTTGGTGGAGGCCACGCCATAGGGCATGGTCTGCCCCGTGAAATTCATGGGCGTGGCTTCCTGAATACTCAGGCCCATCACCAGGCTCCAAGGCGCCTTCTTGAAGGGGTTGCCGCCGTTGAGGGGCCGCACCAACTGAAGGTTGCCGCCAACCCGCTGGATGGC
>CAMAVE010000026.1 GCA_945861595.1 Synechococcus sp. UW140 | reverse complement strand
CCGCTAGAGATGGCCGCCAACATGTAAAACTCCTTGCCACCAACACCTTCGGCTTCGAAGATCTGCTCGCCAGCCAGGGTTCCGATTGGGACTTCAATGACACCAAGATCCGGGTGAGTGTGAGTGCCTAAGGCCTTAAGCCCTGCGCCACCCATCCAGCCCCCAAGCCGCTAGCCATCGGCCCCAAAGCTCTTGCCACCCCCTTCATGGCGTGGCAAGAGCTCCTTCGATCCCCGTCGTTGAAGCCCTACCCCAAACACTGCCCCACCACTTCGCGGGTATTGGTGGACAACTCACCAGCGGCCAGCTGCTCGAGGGCTTCGGCCATGCGGGCGCGACGCTCGCTGCCGTAGCTCTGCCAGCGGCTGAACACCTTGGCCATCCGCGAGGCGGTAATCGGGTTGCGGCCATCGAGCTCTTTGATCTGAGCGGCCAGGAAGCGGTAGCCCGAGCCATCGATGGCATGGAACACGGGCACATTGCCGGCCAGGCCGCCCAGCACCGCCCGCAGGGAATTGGGAGCAGCCGGATCGAAGCGGGGATGGCCCAGTAGGCGCTCCACCCGGGCCAGGCCGTCGGCGAAGGGAGCCGAGGCCTCCAGGGCAAACCAGGCATCGAGGATCACCGGACGCTCCTGCCAACGCTGGTAGAAGGCGTCAATGGCGCCCTGGCGCTCAGGACTGTTCTGGTTCTGCAGGGCCCGCAGGCCGGCCCGGGCCAGGGTCATCGAAGGCCCGGCCACGGCCGCTGCCGCCTCCTGGCGAATAGCGCCATCACCGGTGGCCGCCCGCCAGCTCCAGGCCGTGGCCGTGAGTTGGCGATCGCCGCTGCCGGCCGGCCAGGCCAGGTCCCATTGGGGGCGGCAGCGCTCGAGGCTGCGCAGCAGGGGCTCGGCCAGGGCGGCGCCGAAACGGGCCTGCAACGCCAGCAGGGCGCCATGGAGGGCGGGAGGATCCGGTTCCGCAACGGCATCCTCCAGTTCGGCCAGCCCGGGCAGGGCCAGCAGCATGGCCCGGTTGGCATCGCACAGGCTGCCATCGGCCAGGATCTGCTCGAAGGCGGCCACCAGGCCCTCCTCCAGTTCCTCGTTGGCCGCCCCCGCGGCCCGCTCCAGCACCGCCTGGCGCAGCAGGCTCTGGCCGGCATCCCAGCGGGCAAAGGGGTCGCTGTCGCAGGCGAGCAGGTGCAGCAGCTCGGCCAGGGGCCGCTCCAGGCTGAGCCGCACCGGCGCCGAGAACCCCCGCAACACCGATAGGGCCGGCGGGTGGCTGTGGGGCTCCAACCCCTCCAGCTGGAACGTCTGCTCGGCCTGGTCGATCACCAGCAGGCGCGAGGCCTGGCCCCAGGCCGGATCGAGCTGGCTGGCCGCCGCCTGGGTGGCGGTTTCCGAGGCGAGGTGAACCGGCAGGGGCTGGCCGGCCTGGCCCACCAGACCCAGCACCAGGGGGATCACCAGGGGTTGCTTGTCGGCCTGGCCCGGAGTGGGCGGGGTGTGTTGGCGCACCGTTAGCCGCAGCGTGCCGATCTCCCCATCCCAGTGGCGATCGATCGAGAGCCGCGGGGTGCCGGCCTGGTGATACCAACGGCGGAACTGGGCAAACGCGAAGGGTGCCTGGCCTGGCCCCGCCTCACCTGGGCTGGCGGCATCCTCCATGGCCTGCAGGAAGTCGTCGCAGGTGGCCGCCGTGCCGTCATGGCGCTGCACATAGAGGGCCATGCCGGCCATGAACTGATCGGGCCCGAGCAGGGTTTGCAGGGCCCGGATCACTTCGGCGCCCTTTTCATAGATGGTGGTGGTATAGAAATTATCGATTGCCTCATACTGATCCGGCTGGATCGGATGGGCCGTGGGGCCCGCATCTTCGCGGAATTGGCTATTGCGCAGGAAGGACACATCCTCGATGCGCTTGACGGCCGCCGAATGCAGATCGGCGGTGAAACAGGCGTCGCGGAATACCGTGAGCCCTTCTTTCAGCGAAAGTTGAAACCAGTCGCGGCAGGTGATGCGGTTGCCGGTCCAGTTATGGAAATACTCGTGGGCAATCACACTTTCGATGCGCTCCAGTTCGCCATCGGTGGCGGTGGCGGCATCGGCGAGCACCAACTTGGAATTGAAAATATTGAGGCTCTTATTTTCCATGGCGCCCATGTTGAAGTGGCGCACGGCAACGATGTTGAATTCATCGAGGTCGTATTCCAAGCCATACACCTGCTCATCCCAGGCCATCGAGCGTTTCAGCGATTCCATCGCATGGGCGGTGTAGGCGCGATCGCCTGGCTCCACGTGGATGCGCAGGGCCACCTGGCGGCCACTGGCCGTGGTGAAGTGATCGCGCGCCTCTTCCAAGTTGCCGGCCACCAGGGCGAAGAGATAGGAGGGCTTGGGGAAGGGGTCGTCCCAGATGGCGTAGTGGCGGCTTGGATCCTCCAGGGGCCCGGCCTCAATGCCATTGCCATTCGAGAGCAGCACGGGGCAGCGGGCCCGGTCGGCCTCGATGCGCACCCGGAAGCGACTGAGCAGGTCGGGCCGATCGGGGTGGTAAGTGATGCGGCGGAAGCCCTCGGCCTCGCACTGGCTGGTCACCATGCCGCCACTCACGTAGAGACCCTCGAGGCTGCTGTTGGTTTCCGGCTGGATGCGCACCAGCGAGTCCAGCCGGAAGGGCCGCTGCGGCGGATTCAGCAGCACCAGGCTGCCCGGCTCGAGCTCGTAGGCCTCTGCGGCCAGCAGCTCCCCATCGAGGCGCAACTCGAGCAGTTCGAGGCCTTCGCCGCAGAGGTGCATCGCGCCTGGGGTGGCCGCCGGATTAGGCCGGCACTCCAGGCTGGCCGCCACCAGGCTGAAGCCATCAAAGATCTGCACCGTGAGATCGGTGCGATCCAGCCCATAGGGAGCCGGGCTGTAATCGGCTAGACGAACCAGGGACACGGCGCCAACCAAGGGGTCCCCCAGTGTGTCGCGCCGGCCCCAGGGCTGCCCCCGTTAAACCGGGGGCTGAACGGTCCAGGGCATGGTTGGTTCAGGGCCTGGTTGGTCCAGGTCCCCGGGAGCAAGTCCCGGGGGCCAGGTCCCGGGGGCCAGGTCCCCAAAAGCCAGCCGGCTGAAAGCGCCTCAGCCCGTCTTGGGCCGGCTGAGGCGCCAGATGCCTAGGGCTAATTGGTGGCAGGAGCCGCCGCCGGAGCCTTAGCACCACCGGCCGCACCGGCGCCGCGGGCCTTGATCAGGTCGTTCACCTTCTTAGTGACGTCAGCTGGCACTTCCTTGGGGCAAATCTGAACCGCGCCAAGCACGGCCGAATTGATCGAGCCCTTGCGCAGTTCTTCGATCGTGAGGGGCTTGGTGCCCACCTGCTGGATCACGCCACCATGCTGGCCCTGGATCACCTGGGCGATCGTTTCGCCGGCAATGGCCACGGCCTTGTCGAACTCAATGCCAGCCGTGCGGGCGATGCAAACGTTGATCGCCCCAATGCGGGTGTAGAGGCCCATGTCAGCCTCCGTGGCCGGGGCGGCTTGGGCGATGGCGGGCTGAATCAGGAGGGGCAGCAGCACCAGGGGGGCCGCCAACAGGGCCCGAAGTCGTCCTTTGAGGAAGGGCACGCAGAAACGGAAAATCAAGCCCAATCCTGATGCACGAAGGCGGGTCCTGTCAGTCCGGGGAGGGCAGAGGGGAACCCGCACCCTCCAGGCGGATTTCATGGTGGATTTCCACCAGATCCAGGGCATCGTCTCGCCAGGAATAGATCGAGCGGGCCCGGTGCCGGTCCTGGTCGATCAGACGGACGTGCTCGAGCACATCCCAGTGCAGATAGCGGGATTCGAACACCAACTCGTGTTCATCCACCTGGCGAATTTGGGAGCGGTGGGAGGGACCGCCGTGGAATCCGGTGCTGCGTTGCAGCTGGTGGCCGTGCAACAGGGCATCGATGCAGCCCTCACGGCTGTAGTTCGGCTTTTTTTCAAAGAAGCCGTGTTCGGCCTCAGGCCACCAGCTGAAGCGGTAACGGGCTTCCTGGCCATCCCCCTGGACGTAGGCCTGCACCAGCAACATCATGTCGACGCGCAGCACCTCATCGTCCGGGAAGAAGTACTGACGACGGGAGCGCCAGAGGCCGAGGTTGCGGTTGAACCAGCGGCGATGGGTGTTGTCCAGTTGGATCCGGCTCCCCGGTGGACCGGGGCGGGGATTGGCTGGGGGAACCCGGCTGCTTGGATCGCGGGTCTGGGTCAAAAGAGGGACTGCAGTGGGGGGTCCGGACAACGGCTCGTCACAGTCGTCATAGCCACGATGGCAACAGCTGCCAAAAACCCATAGGCTGGCTAAAGACTTGCCCTCTGCGCTCCGGTGTCAGCTGCAGGGGAACCGCACCCCCACTCCCGTCTCAGATCCAGTGGGCCCGACCGCCGGGCCGGCGACGATCGGCGCGCCTCCCTGAGGCCGGAGGACGGTCAGCGCGCCCTCGGCCCGCGGGACCAGGCCCAACGGGATGCCTCCCCAAGCCCCCGGCGAGAGTTGCAGCTGCTGTTGGTGGCGGCGCCCCGCCACCGGGCCACCCCCGACATCCGCGGGCTGGTGGCCTTTCTCGAAAGCGAGGACTTCGGCTTTGACGTGAGCCTGGAGGTGGCCGATCCCGCCCAGCGGCCGGAACTGCTGGAACTGCATCGCCTCGTGGCCACACCAGCCCTGGTCAAACTCTCGCCGGGGCCCAAGCAGGTGTTTGCCGGCAACACGGTGACCCAGCAGCTGCGCAGCTGGCTACCCCGTTGGCAGCAGATGGAGGTGGTGAGTGCCCTGGGCATGAGCCTGCGGCCACCGGAAAGCGATGGCAGCCGCACCCAGCGGGACTTGCAACTGGAAGACCAGCTGCTGGTGCTGCGCCAGGAAAACGAAACCCTGATCGAGCGGCTGCAGGTGCAGGAGCGGCTGCTGCGCATGGTGGCCCATGAATTGCGCACGCCCCTCACCGCCGCCAAGCTCGCCCTGCAGAGCTTCAACCTCGGCCAGATCGACCAGAGCAAGGCCCGGGACGTGCTGGGCCGGCGCCTGGAGGACATCGAGCAACTCTCCAAGGACCTGCTTGAAGTGGGCACAACCCGCTGGGAGGCCCTGTTCAACCCCCAGCGCCTCAACCTGGGCGCGGTGGCCGCCGAAGCGATCTTGGAACTGGAAAAACTCTGGATCGGCCGGAGCCTGGAGCTGGTCACCGACATCCCCACCGACCTGCCGGACGTTTACGCCGACCAACGGCGCATGCGCCAGGTGCTGCTCAACCTGCTGGAGAACGCCCTCAAATTCACCCCCGATGGCGGCAGGGTGAGTCTCACGATTCTGCATCGCACCAGCCAGTGGCTGCAGGTGAGCGTCTGCGATTCGGGACCAGGCATCCCCCGGGAAGAGCAGGAACGGATTTTCCAGGAGCGGGTGCGCCTGCCCCAGACCTCGAAAACCACCTCGGGCTTCGGCGTTGGCCTCTCGGTCTGCCGCCGCATCTGCGATGTCCATGGCGGCCGCATCTGGGTGGTGTCAGAACCCGACGAGGGGGCCTGCTTTCACTTCACCGTTCCGGTCTGGGATCGCCAGAGCGTTTCTTGACGAAGGGCGGGTTCGCCCCGTAGTTTCAATAGATCGACCCCAGGGCAAGCCTTTGGCAAGCCGTGGAGTTGTGGCCTCGCCCCCATCGTCTAGAGGCCTAGGACACCTCCCTTTCACGGAGGCGACAGGGGTTCGAATCCCCTTGGGGGTATGACAAATCCTTGGGTCTTTTGACTAAGGATTGTGTATTTTTCGAAATGATTTAATGGCTTGATCGGCTGCCTTGTTTGGCCGGCCTGATCAGCTTGTTTGGTCAAGCTAGACATGAGCCTTTCAAGCTAGGCCTTGGCCCTGCCGGCTAAGCCTTGGCCCTTCCGGCTGGGCCGGGGCCTGGTCCTAGGCAAGGGCGGCGCGACGCTGGGCTTCCCGTTCAACAGCGAGCAGGTTGGCGGCCAGGTCGTCGCGCAGCCGCTGCTCAATTAGACCGATCGGCATGCCGATACAGCCCTGGACCGTCAGTTCATAGAGCAAGGATGTGGCCCCGGTTCGGTCGACTTGGAGCTGCCAGGCCCCTTCAAAGCGCCGGAAATCGCCCTTGCGCATCACAAAGCTGAGCCGTCTGTCCTCCAGGTGCTCGGTGAGCTCCAACTCCACCTTGGCGCGGAAGCGTAGGCCGATGAACTGCTGGGCGCCCTCCTGCTCCAACACCACCACCGATCCCTGGCGCCAGAGCTGACGGGAGTACAGGAGGTTGGGGATAAACTCACCGAGGTTGTTATAATCTGTAAGAACTCCCCAAATCCATTCGGGCGCCAAATTCAGCCGCAGTTGCACGGCCAGGCGCCGGCATCCCTGGGGTAGCCGCTCCATCTCCTGCTGAATCGCACCAAGACCTAGAAGCCCTGCAGGAGCTGGTTCGACAAGCTGGGCTGAAAGCTGCGCCAAGAACAGTCGGGTGCCGTACGCGGCAAACGTCTGTGACAAACCTAACCTCTAAAACCGGGACGACGTGATTTGGGTGGGCAGTCAAGGGGCCGGGTCCAGGCCCCCAGGCAGCCCAACCGGGCCGGCTGACAGCCCTTCCTGACAAGAGCCAACCAGGGATCCCGGCCGAAGGCTTTGCCCCGCCTAAGGCTCCCCTGGGCTGATCCTGGCCCGGGAGTGCCGATGGGCCGGCAAACCCGAAGACAGGGATAAGGACGACTCGCCGTCCAGGCCCGCCTAGGCAGGGAATGGCGGTGCCTATGATCGCGCGACTCTCCCAGCACCCAGGCTCCATGCGCGTCTCGACCGCTCCAGCCCGCCAGTCCGATGCCCGCATGTTCAGCGTGGTGGTTCAGGGCTACGGAGCCGGTAGCCAACGCCGCTCTGAGCGTCAGATCAAGGTGGCGTTCTCCGGCCTGCAAGCCCTGATCCGTTCGATCGCCCTCAACGGTGGCCGGATTCTGGAAGTGATCCCCGCCGAAGCCGATATCGAAACCCCTGCAGCCGCGGCTGCCGTTGCCCCCCCATCCCCAGCTCCGACCCCCGTGACCCCACCCGCCAGCCACGCCTCCGTTCCGGTCAACATCTACAAGCCCAAGGAGCCCTACCTCGGCACGGTGCTGGGCAACTACAGCCTCCTGAGCGAGGGGGCCATCGGCCGGGTGAACCACATCACCTTTGACCTCTCCGAGGGCAATCTCCATTACATCGAAGGCCAGAGCATCGGTATCATTCCCGATGGCGAAGATGCCAACGGCAAGCCGCACAAACTGCGCCTCTATTCGATCGCCAGCACCCGCCACGGCGACAACCTGGAGGACAAGACCGTGTCCCTCTGCGTGCGTCAGCTGCAGTACGAGAAAGATGGCGAAACCATCAATGGTGTGTGCTCCACCTTCCTGTGCGACGTCGAGCCTGGCGCCAAGGTGAAAATCACCGGGCCGGTGGGCAAGGAAATGCTGCTGCCTCCCGATGAGGACGCCAATGTGATCATGCTGGCCACCGGCACGGGCATCGCGCCGATGCGCGCCTACCTGAGCCGCATGTTTGAGCCAGGCGAACGGGCCAAAAACCCCGACTACGCCTTCCGCGGTAAGGCCTGGCTGTTCATGGGCGTGCCCAAAACCCCCAACCTGCTCTACGAAGACGACTTCCAGCGCTACCTCAACGAGTACCCCGACAACTTCCGCTACACCAAGGCGATCAGCCGCGAGCAGGAAAACAGCAAAGGTGGCCGCATGTACATCCAGGACCGGGTGCTTGAGCATGCCGATGAGATCTTTGCCCTGATCGAAGATCCCAAAACCCACGTTTACATGTGTGGCCTCAAGGGCATGGAGCCCGGCATCGACGAAGCCATGACCGCCGCGGCCGCTGCCAAGGGGCTCGATTGGTCCACCCTGCGTCCCCAGCTCAAGAAAGCCGACCGCTGGCACGTGGAGACCTATTGAGGCTTTGGTCCCAGGGATCCAGGGACCGGGCCGGGCAAACGGCCTAGCCCGATCCCCCAACCCAGCGGCCCTAGGGGCCCAAGCCCGCCCAACGGCGGGCTTTTTTGTGGGCGGGGGGCTGCGCGAGCCGATCCGAGAACGCTCACAGACGGAGCAGAGCGAGCCTTCGGGGCAGCCAGAGCCCGCTCTGGCCGTTAAACCAGGGAGGACAGCCCACCTTCCATGAACGCCATCCTCACCAATCCCCTGCGGGTGGGGCTTCGCCAGGAGCGGGTGATCTCGCCCCAGTGCATCGTCATCTTTGGTGCCAGCGGCGATCTCACCCACCGCAAGCTGATCCCGGCCCTGTTTGAGCTCTTCCGCCAGCGGCGCCTGCCCAGTGAGTTCGCCGTGCTCGGTTGCGCCCGCCGGCCTTGGAGCGATGAGGAGTTCCGCAACCGCATGGCCGAGGCCATGGCCGAAGAGGTGCGCAACCACCAAGCCGCCTGGGATCAATTTGCCAGCTGCCTCTTCTATGAGCCCGTGGATCTGGAGCAACCGGAGCACGTGGTGCGCCTCGGCCAGCGGCTCGAGGGGATCGACCGGCTCAAGGCCACCCGGGGCAACCGCACCTTCTACCTATCCGTGTCCCCGGCCTTCTATGGCAGCGGCTGCCGCTCCCTCGCCGCCGCCGGCCTGCTGGCGGACCCCAGCCGCAGCCGGGTGGTGATCGAGAAGCCCTTTGGCCGCGACTACGGCAGCGCCCAGCAGCTCAACAAGGTGGTGGGGGCCTGCGCCCAGGAAAGCCAGATCTTCCGCATCGACCATTACCTGGGCAAGGAAACGGTCCAGAACATCCTGGTATTGCGCTTTGCCAATGCCATCTTCGAGCCAATCTGGAACCGCAATTACATCGCCAACGTGCAGATCACGGCGGCCGAAACCGTGGGCGTGGAGGAGCGGGCCGGCTACTACGAAACCTCGGGCGCCCTGCGGGACATGGTGCAGAACCACCTGACCCAGATGCTGGCCCTCACCACCATGGAGGCCCCGGGCCGCTTCGACCCCGAGGCGATCCGCAACGAGAAGGCCAAGGTGCTGCAAGCCGCCCGCCTGGCCGATGACCAGGAGCCCTGGAATTGCTGCGTGCGCGGCCAGTACAGCAGCGGCGGCAGCCAGGCCAGGCCGATGAGCGGCTACCGCCAGGAACCGGGGGTGAACACCAACAGCACCACCGAGACCTACGTGGCGATGAAGCTCTTCATCAACAACTGGCGCTGGCAGGGGGTGCCCTTCTACCTGCGCACCGGCAAGCGCCTGCCCAAACGCATGAGCGAGGTGGTGCTCACCTTCCGGGAGGCGCCGGTGCATCTCTTTGATGCGGCCGGCGGCAGCCCCACCGCCAACCAGCTGATCTTGCGCATCCAGCCCGACGAAGGCGCCGGCTTCCTATTTGAGGTGAAGGCACCGGGCTCCGGCATGCGCAGCCGGCCGGTGGACATGCACTTCTCCTACGACGAATCCTTCGGCGAACCCAGCGATGAGGGCTACGTGCGCCTGCTCGCGGACGCCATGCTCGGCGATCCCACCCTGTTCACCCGCAGCGATGAGGTGGAAGCGGCCTGGCGCCTCTACACCCCCCTGCTGGAACTGATCGAAGACAGCCCCTGGCAGCTGCCCATCCATCCCTACGAATCCGGCACCTGGGGCCCGGGCGCCTCCGACAGCCTGCTGGCCAATGACGGCCTGATGTGGCGCCGCCCCTAGGCGGACCGGCCTAGGGGCGGCGCCACTGTCCGCCCAAGCGCAAGCACGCGCCAGCCTCCGATCCAGCTCCAGATCAGGACCCCGCTCCAGCCCCATCCCCTCCGGATTCCGTTCCCCGCTCGCCCTGCCATGGCCCCCCAGCTCACCCTTCAGGCTCCCCTGGGACTGCCCCCCACCGAGGTTTCCCCCTACCTGGCCCAACTCTGGAGCCATGGCCTCCAGGGCGCCAGTGGCGCGGCCACCTTCACCCTGGTGGTGTGGGAGCCGGCCTGGCTGGAGCAGCACCTGATCCGCACCGGCCGCTGCGATGGCCCGATCACCGGCCTGGTGAGTGAGGAGCGGCTGGAGGCCGCCCGGCTGGCGGTGGCCGACTGCGGCCTGCCCTTTTCCACGGCGCCGATGGCCCCCGATTTGGCCTGGGCCCTGGGCCAGCTGGGCGGCGATCACCAGGCCCAGGACCTGCGCGGCCAATTCGTCAGCGGCGCCATCAGCGCCCTGATGCCGCGGCGCCTGATCACCCTGGCCGCCACCCTGGCCGATGACCACCCCCTCGAGACCTTGGTGGCGGCCTACTGCCCCCTGCCCGAGGAGGGCGGCACGGGCGGAGCCTGCGGCGATGTGGTGGTGCTCCGGGGCGGCATGGGGGCCCTGCGCCAGGGCCTGGGCCTGATCTCCCCCCTGGTGGGCAATGAGATGCCTTGCTGGGTCTGGTGGAACGGTTCCCTCGATGAGGCACCCGAGATGCTGGACGCCCTGGCCCCGATCCCCCGGCGCCTGATGGTGGACAGCTCCATTGGCACCCCAAGGCGCTGCCTCGACCTGCTGGTGGAGCGCATCAGCGCCGGCCAGGCCGTGAACGACCTCAACTGGCTGCGGCTGCGCAGCTGGCGCGAATCCCTGGCCATGGTGTTCGACCCACCCAGCCGCCGCGATGCCCTCAACCACGTGGTGCAGCTCGACATCGATGTGGAGGGCAACCACCCGGTGAAGGGGCTGCTGTTGGCCGCCTGGATTGCCGACCGGCTCGGTTGGCACCTCGAAAACAGCTTCGTGATCCCCACGGGCGAAGCCAGCGGCGATGGTTTTGGGGCCGAATTCCAGCGCACCGATGGCGAAAGCGTGCGCTTCCGGTTGATGCCGGTGCCGGTGGGCGTGCCCAAGGCCCATCCCGGCGCCCTGGTGGGCCTGCGCCTGATCTGCTCCCCCGGGGAGCAGCCCCCCCTCTGTGTGATCCTCTGCTCCGAATCGGGGGGCTGCATGCGGCTCGAATCGGGCGGCATGGCGAGCATGGAACTGGTAGAGGAGGTGGTGCCCCTGCCGAACGAAAGCGAAGAGATGGAAGTGGCCCGCCTCCTGGGGGGCGGCCATGACACCACCAACCCCCTGCTGGCCGCCGCCGTGCCCCTGGCTGCCAAGCTGCTGGCCCACTGACTCGCAAGCCCGTCCAGCGGGCGCCTGATCCCATGGCTTGGCGGACCCGATGGCCTGCCTGATCGCTGCCCCCTGCAGCGGCAGCGGCAAAACCCTGGTCAGCCTGGCCCTCAGCGCCCTGGTGCGCCGGCGGGGCCAGACCATCCAGACCTTCAAGGTGGGGCCCGATTACCTCGACCCCCAGCTGCTGGAGCGGGTCAGTGGCCGGCCCTGCCGCAACCTCGATCCCCTGCTCTGCGGCGAGGCCTGGGTGCAGCGCAGCTTTTGGGGCTTCGGCAGCCAGGCCGACCGCTGCCTGGTGGAAGGGGTGATGGGCCTGTTCGATGGTCGCGGCTCTAGCGCTGAGGGCAGTTCGGCGGCGGTGGCCGAGCAGCTGAACGTGCCGATCGTGCTGGTGGTGGAGGCCAGCCGCCAGGCGGGTTCCCTCGCGGCCCTAGTGCGGGGCTTTCGCGACCATGACCCGGGCCTGACCATCGCCGGGGTGGTCCTCAATGGCGTCGGCAGCGAACGGCACCGGGCCCTGCTAGGCGAAGCCCTGGCGGCGATTGCCATGCCCCTACTCGGGGTGCTGCCTCGCCACGACAGCCTGGCGTTGCCCTCCCGCCACCTGGGGCTGTTGCCCCCCGGGGAGCTGGCCGATCTGGAGCAGCGCCAGGGGGAATGGGCCGCCCTGGCCGAACGGCACCTGGACCTGGATCAGCTTTGGCCCCTAATGGAGCCACCCCAGGCCCCCGCCGATGGTCTGGCCCCGATCCCCTGGCTGCGCCAGCAGGGGCAGGCCCCCAGTCGGTCCGATGACGGGCCAGCACCGGCGAGCGATCCCCTGGCGATCGCGATCGCCAGCGACCAGGCCTTCCACTTCCGCTACCCCGAGGCGGCCGAACTGCTGGAGGCCGAGGGGCTCGCGGTGCGGCCCTGGTCACCGCTGGCCGATGAGCCCCTGCCGGCGGGCTGCCGGGCCCTGGTGCTGCCGGGCGGCTACCCGGAACTGCATGGGGCCCAACTGGCCCACAGCCAGCGCAGCCTCGGCGAGCTGCGCCGGGCCGCCGCCGGGGGGCTGCCGATCTACGCGGAATGCGGTGGCTTGCTGTTGCTGGGCCAGGAGCTGGTCGATCCGGCCGGCCAGGCCCACCCGATGGCAGGGCTGTTGCCCTTCCGGGCGCGGCGCGGCAGCCTCAGCCTCGGCTACCGCCAGGCGATCGCCCAAGGGGATGCTCTGGTGGTGCGCCGGGGGGAAACCTGGCTGGGCCATGAATTCCATCGCTGGCAACTGGAGCCCCTGGACGTAGGCGCCAAGGCGGGCGAGCCCCGGGAGCCCTTGTCACAACCTGCAACAGCCTTGTGCGGCACCCGGCCCCTGTGGCAGCTTGAAGGCTGGGGTCATCCCGCGAGGATCGAAGGATGGAGCACAGCGACTCTGCACGCCAGCTGGCTTCACCTTCATTGGGCTGGATGTTCGATGATCCCTCGCCGGCTGCGCAACGCAGCCGCGCAAACCTCCGCCGGGACTGGCACCACGTGGAGCGGGGCGAACCCCGCGCCCCGACCTTCCTCGAGCGCTGGAGCCTGACGGTGCGGGGCCAGGTGCAGGGGGTGGGCTACCGGGCCGCCTGCAACCGCCGGGCCCGGGAATTGGGCCTGAGCGGCTGGGTGCGCAACGGCCCCGACGGCTCGGTGTCCATCGAGGCGGAAGGCCCGATCAACCAACTCAACGAACTGCGCCTCTGGTGCGAGAGGGGTCCCAGTGGCGCCCAGGTGCTGGGGGTGACCTCCAGCCTGCTCTCCCCCTGCCGGGATGATTGGTTCGAAGTGCGCCACTGAGCCACCGCAACCCCCTTGCCCAGGGGCCTGACCAACCACCGCTAGCCAACCCCCTGTGGACTCCCCTGAACTCTGGCTACTGCGCCATGGGGCGACCGAATGGTCCCGCAATGGCCGCCACACTGGCAGCACCGACATTCCCCTCCTGCCGGAAGGCGAAGAGCAGGCCCGCCGCCTAGCCCCGGCCCTGGCCGGCCGCCCCTTTGTCGCCGTGCTGACCAGCCCCCTGCAGCGGGCGCGCCGCACCTGCGACCTGGCCGGGCTCGGTGCCCAGGCCTGCCCCTGCGCGGACCTACGCGAGTGGGATTACGGCGCTTATGAAGGCCTCACCACCGCCGAAATCCGCCAAACGGTGCCGAATTGGACGGTCTGGAGCCACGGCTGCCCCCAGGGGGACACGGCCGAAACCGTGCAAGCCCGTTGCGACGCGGTGATTGGCCAGGCCCTGGCAGCGGCCGGCGACCAGGGGGCCGTGGCCCTGTTTGCCCATGGCCATATCCTGCGGGCCCTGGCGGCCACCTGGCTGGGCCTGGGCGCCAGCGGCGGGCGCCTCCTGGCCCTAGGCACCGCCACGATCAGCGTGCTCGGCCATGAGCGGCAGACCCGGGTGATTCAGCACTGGAACAGCCCCGCCAGCGGCTGGCAGGGAGGCGCTTGAGCCGAAGCTCGCGCCTGCCTAGAACCCTTAACCACCCCTGACCTCACCACGACCTGACCATGACCTCCGTTGCAACCCTGGGGGCCGAGTTGGTCGCCTACGCCGCCGCCGTCAGCCTCAGTCCGATCCACATCGGCCTGTTGCTGTTGATGTTGCTGGGCCCCAACCCGATCCAGCGGGGCAGTTGGTTCGTGATCAGCTGGATGGTCACCATTGGCGGCGCCGTGGTGCTCCTGCTCACCGTGGGGCACAGCCTGCTGCTGACCATGGACCAGGGCAGCGCCCACCGCACCGGGCTTGACCTGCTCGCCGCCGGAGCCCTCCTGGCCCTGGGGATCAAGGAACTGCTGGAACGGCGCGAGGAGGGGGACGAACCGCCCGCCTGGACGCGCCAGTTGAATCGCTTCAGCGCCTTCCCCCTGCCCCTGCTGATCGCCGTGGGGATGGGCATCGAACTGGCCAGCCCCGACGACCTGTTCCTGTTCGCCAAAAGTGCGGGCGCGATCCTGGCGGCAGGGCTCAACACCAAGGCGGAACTGGCCCTGGCCGGAGGCTTCACCCTGGTGTCGAGCCTGGCCCTGCTGCTGCCCCTGCTGGCTGTAACGATCCGTCGTGATCGGGTGATTCCCCTGCTCGAAGGCGGCAAGCAACTGCTCTTTGCCCGGGGCGACCTGCTGGTGGGCCTACTCAGCCTGGCCCTGGCCGGTTACCTGGGCTGGGAGGGAATTGCGGGCCTGCGGGCCACCTGAAGCGCAGCCTCCCGGCACCGATCACAAGCCTGGCAAGCCTGGCTCCGGCAGCCGGCTAGCCCCGACTGGTGGTCCAATCTTGAAACCAACCCCGCTGGGACAACCAAGCAATCATGGCCCCGGAAATGATGGCCATGAACAGGAGGCATAGGGGATAGCCGTAGGACCACTTCAGCTCCGGCATATCAACAAAATTCATGCCATAAATGCCCGCCAAAAAGGTGAGTGGCGCAAACACTACCGAAATAATCGTCAGGGTTTTCATCACCTGGTTCATGCGATTGCCAACGCTTGCCATGTAGGCCTGGTTGACGGCATCACACTGCTGGCGCAGCCATTCACTCACCTCGAAAAGCTGGTTGAGATGCTGCTCAATATCCTGATAACGCTCCGCCGACTCAGGCGATAAATCCGCCTGGTTTTGGCGAATAAACAAGCGGATCTGGCTCAGCAAAGGCCAAAGCTGACGGCGCACATGGCGGAGGTTGGAATGGATCTGAAAGGCCTTGGTTAACAGCTTGGGCTTGGGTGAACGCAACACCGATTCCTCCAAATCATCCAGCCGGTCCGACATCACTTCAAGCAGGGGGAAATACTGATGGAGAATCTCTTCAAAAAAGACATGGAGCAAATCATCTAAATCATCAGCATTGGCAGCCGGCATCTTGTTTTGCAGCCACACAACGAGCTTGTCACAGGTTTCCTGCCGCTCAAACTCGTCCACCGAAAGCAATAGGTTGGCGCGCAAATAAAAACCGGCCTGCTCGCTGATCAAATGGGAGGGATCCCGGCTGCAACCCAGTCGGTGCACGCACACGATCAAGCCATCCAAATACTCCTGAAGCTGGGGAGCCTGGGGGGTCTCCAGCAGGGCGGGATGGACCACATCCGGCACCTCTAAAATAGTTAATAGCCGCTTCAATTCACCCAGATCAGACAGCCCCGTCATGCGAACCCATAGGGGATTGCCCTTGGCCTGGATTACGGCCAAACCACTGGCCTTCACCTGGTCGTGCACAATCACGCCCTCCGGGCTAATCTCCACAACCGAACAACGGGTTGGCGCCAGGCCGCCGTGGACATAGAGGGCAGCGGGTAAATTCCCAGGACGGCTTTCCAGTCGACGCGAACTAAAGGCGCCTGGAAAGGCATGGAGATCCTTTTTCGTGATCACTGTATGGGGGGAGACTGGCGGTTGAGGGGAATCGGTAGTAGTGAAGCTTCGCCGCGAGCGCCCCAAAGGCGCAGCGCAGGGGTAGTCCCATGGTGACGATGGCCTGGCCCGTTGTCGATGGTCAACAGCAAGCCCCCTGCCCCAGAACTGGCAACCATGGCGCCCCTCTTGAGAAGACTCTCGATCGAGAGGCCATGGCAACCCATCGCGCTGATGGTGCTGGCCCGCCTTGGTGCTGGCCCGCCTTGGGGCTGGCCTGGCCCTAGCCAAGCCGGCCAGCCGGCCACGGTTCATCGCGGCCAGCAGAACGATCGCGGCCAGCCCATGGATCGCAGCCCATCCTTCGATGGCCCAGGGCCCAATCCCTTAATCGCCTAGCAGGGCGCGGACGCTCCAGTTCATGGCAAACGACTCCCTTAATCCGGCCACAAACGCCCCGTGATCCTCCAGGCCTTGCCAGTCGGTGATCGCGGCGGCCAGGTCCTTGCAGGTGCCCAGGTGGCTGACGGCCTGGCGATGGCGTTTGGCGCCCCCCTGCCAGAGGGCTTCCACCAGGAGCTGCCTGTAGAGCTTGGTGGCCGCCAGGGGGTAGGGGCCGCTGAGGCGCTCGGCGGCGGCGGTTAAGGGGGCCTGGTCCTGCCCATCCCAGCTGTCCTGGTCCCAGTGGTGGAGCACATAGGTGGCCGCCCGGGGCAGGGCCGGCCAGGCCACCAGGAAAGCCAGGGCCTCGATGGGGTTGGGGTGGTGCTCCACCAGGGCAAAGGCCTTCTCCTCGGCTTCCCCGTCCTCAAAAGCGGGCAAGCCCTTCAAATAGGCCCGCAGATAGGGACTCGAGAGGGTGCGCTCAAAGGCTTGCCAACGCAGCACCTGGGCCCCATCACTCCGTCCCAGGGCATCAAGAACGGCAATGCGGCTCTCGGTCCAATGGGGCGAAGACCAAGACTTGGCGGCCTGGGCCGCCTGGTCAAGGATCGCCAGGGCATCCTCCGCCCGGCCTGCGGCGAGGAAACGGTCGGCCACGGCGGCGGCCCCATCGGGCCACTGCAGCTGCTGGGCCGGCACCCGGGCCAGGTAGGCATCGAGGTCGCCGCGAGCTTCGGCGATCTGCAGCATCACCCGCTGGCCATCGACCAAGCCCTGCTGCAGGATCAACTCTTCCAGCCGGGCTAAACCCGGTTCACCCAGGGCCGGGGCCACGGCGGGCAGGAGCCCGTCGAACTGGCCGTAGTCGTTGGTCCCCAGCAGCTCAAACAGCTGGTCGGCGATGGCGAGCGGGTCGGCTCCGACGGCGGTCATCAGGGGCCCCAGGTCGGCTAGGGCGGCCCGGAACGGATCGGCCAGGGTGCCGCTGCCATCGGAGCTGCGGGCCAGCACACCATCGGCCAGGTCGAGGAAGCGCCAGAGCAGGTCGAGGGCAATCGCCGGATCCGCCGCCGCAATCGGCCCGGTGATGGCCCGGTGTTGGGCCTGGAGGTCGCTGGCCAGGGTTTTGCGCTTGCGCCAGTCGATATAGGTGCCCGAGCGGGCGATGCTGGCCAGCCGTTTGCGCACCTCCTGGGCGGCCTCCTCCACACTGCTGCCGGCGGCCAGGGCCAGGCGCAGCTGGCGCTTGGCCGCCCCATTGCCGTTGCTGAGCTCCAGCAGCAACTCCGCCAAGCGAGCAGCCCCTAGGGCCTCCAGATTCTTGGCGTTGAGGGTGAGTTTGCTGGCCATGGGCTAGCTGGGTTAGAGGCTGGCACCCTCGAGCAAGGGTGCGGCGGCCAAGAGCACCAGGCTGCGGTTCTCCACCTCGGTGGCCGGCTCGGACCAGGGCCCGGGCTGGCTGGGTAAATCGTCGCCGGCAGGCAGGGCCGTGTTGATCACCGCCAGCCAGCCCGGGGTGCAGGCGGGCAGCTCAAAGTGCATGGCCTGGTGATAGGCGTTCAGGCCACACCAGAGCAGGGGGCCGCTGCGGTCATCGCTGAGGCTCCAGGCCAGGGTGTGGGACCAACTGGCCCAATCGGGCCGGTCGAGCTGGACCCCATGCCATTCCAGCCGCAGCTGGCCCGGTTCCAGGCGCCAGAGGGGACTGGCAATGCTGTGGGGCAGGGGGGGATTGATCAGGGCAGCCAGGTGTTGGCGCAGCCGCAGGAGCCGCTGCAGAAACAGGCGCAGGGCCAAATCGCCGCCATCCGGTTGCCAGTGCATCCAGCCGATCGGGCTGTTTTGGCACCAGGCGTTGTTGTTGCCCCCCTGGCTGCGGCGCACCTCATCGCCCATCAGCAACATCGGCACCCCGGGGGCCAGGAGCAGGGTGGCGAGCAGGTTGCGGAGCTGGCGGTCGCGCAGGGCGTTGATCGTGGCATCGCTGCAGGGACCTTCCACCCCATGGTTCCAACTGTTGTTGTGGTTATCGCCATCGCGGTTGTCCTCGCCGTTGGCCAGGTTGTGCTTGCGGTTGAAGCTGACCAGGTCGGCCAGGGTGAAACCGTCGTGGGCGGTGAGGAAGTTGATCGTGCGCCCCACCGGCGCCGGCTGGTTGCCAAACAGGTCGGGGCTGCCCGCCAGCCGCTGGGCCAAGGTCCAGCTGCTGGCCTCATCGCCTTTCCAAAAGCGGCGCAGGTCATCGCGGAACCGGCCGTTCCAGCTGGCCACCCGCCGGGCCGGGAAGTCGTCGAGGCGGTAGAGCCCGCCGCAATCCCACGGTTCACTCACCAGCTTGAGGTCACTGAGCTCGGGATCGGCCTCGATCTCCTCGAACAGGGGCGGCTGATCCAGCGGCTCCAGTTCCTCGCCGCGGCTGAGGGCAATGCCGAGGTCGAAGCGGAAGCCATCCACCCCGAGTTCCAGGGCCCAGCAGCGCATCGATTCGAGGATCAGGCGCCGCACCAGGGGCCGGTTGGCGGCAATCGAATTGCCGCAGCCACTGACATCGAGGTAGTCGCCGCGGGCGTTTTGGTGGTAGTAGAGGCGATCGTCAAAGCCACGCCAGCTCAGGGTGGGACCGGCCTTGCTGCCCTCAGTGGTGTGGTTATAGACCACATCCACTAACACTTCGAGGCCGTGCTGGTGGCAGGCCTGCACCAGGGCCCGCACCTGGTGGCGGATCTCGAGGGGATCGCTGCCCAGCTGGTAGCCATGGTGGGGCGCCATCCAGCTGAGCGGGCTGTAGCCCCAGTAGTTCTGGCGGCCGTGGGGGGCGTCGTGGGGATCAAACGCCATCACCGGCAGCAGCTCCACCGAGGTGACACCCAGGTCGCGCAGGTAGGGCAGGGCTTCGATCAGGCCCAGGTAGGTGCCCTGGCGCTCCGGACTGATCGGCGAGCCGGCGCCGCGGCTGAAACCACCTACGTGCAACTCATAGATGACGCTGCGTTGCCAGCTGTGGCGGGGCCGGGGGAACTCCTGAAAGTTGAAGCGATCCCGTTCGGTCACCACCCCCTTGAGGCAGGAGGCCGTATTCGGGGCCGCCCCCACCCCATCCTCCCGGCGGTACACCTCCCACCCCGTGATCGCCCGGGCACAGGGATCGAGCAGCACCTTGGAGGGATTGAAGCCGTGGCGACCGGGCTGCAGCGGGCCAAACACCCGGTAGGCGTAGCAACAGCCCAGGCCGACGCCCCCCACCTCCACGTGCCAGTGGTCAGCGGAGCGATGCAGCTGGGGATCGAGGGCGATCACCTGGAACGGTTCCGGTGCCTGGCCATCGGCGAACAGCAGCAGCTCGACCCGGGTCGCCAGCGGCGCCACCACCGAAAAGTTGACGCCAAAGGGGGTGGTGGCGGCCCCTAGGGGCCAGGGCTGTCCGCTACGGATCGTTGCCAAGGCAGCGGGCTGAACTGGGCCCAAGCTAGGCCGGTGCCTGGGCCTGATCCAGGTTGGAGCGGGATGGTGCCCATGCCAGAACAGAGCGACGCAACGGGCCCCGAAGGGGAGGCCGACTTGGGGGCCGACTTGGCGGCCGCCTCTGGGCTTGATCAGAACGGGATGCCAGGGATCGACTCGGGATCGGCATCAGGGGGTCCCTCAAGCTCGCTGACGCGACCCATCGCAGACACCACCTTCCCGGCGGAGACCTCCTTCCCGGCGGAAACATCCACCCCGGCGGAGAGCATCGCCCCGGCGGAGACGGGCCGGCCGCCCCAGCAAGTGCTTGACGGCCTCTGGGCCTTTGCCCCCAACCGCGACTGCCAGGGCGGCACGGCCTGGTGGCTGGAGCACGCCGAAGGCGCTCTCCTGATCGATTGCCCCGCCTACACCGCCGCCAACCTGGCCTTCCTGCGCGGGCGCCCGGCCGGAATGCTGGTGTTGACCAGCCGCGAGGGCCATGGCCGCACCCGCCGATTCCAGGAGGCCCTGGGCTGGCCCGTGCTGGTGCAGGAGCAGGAGGCCTACCTGCTGCCGGGGGTGCAACAGCTGCAGACCTTTGGCGAGGAACGGGACCTGGCGCCCGGCCTGCGCCTGCTCTGGACCCCAGGTCCCACCCCTGGAGCCTGCGTGCTGCATGCCAGTGGTGAGCCGGATGTGCTCTTTTGCGGCCGGCTACTCAGCCCCACCGGCCCCGGGGCGGCCGCGCCCCTGCCCACGGCCCGCAGCTTCCATTGGGGCCGCTGGCAGCGCAGCCTCAAAACGCTAAAAGCCTTGCTGCCACAGGGATCTCCCCGCTGGATCGCCAGCGGCGCCGGTCTGGGCGCCCTGGCCGGCGAGAAGCTGATCGGCCCGGGCCGGCCCCTGCTGGACGGGCTCGAATGAGTCGAATTGACGACCGTTCGGGCTAAAAGCAAGCTGGCGCTGGCCTTCTCGGGTTGCCGCATCTGGCGACTCCCCATACGATTGGCGCGCTGACTCCAGTGCCTGTCGGGCTTTCCGATTCGCCTGACTCCCGCTGAACCCAGAAAACTCCTTTCCAATGAACAAAGCTGACCTCGTCAACCTCGTGGCTGCCCGCACCGAGCTGACCAAGACCGAAGTGGCCCAGGTGGTGGACACCCTGATCGACACCATCATCGATTCCGTGGTCGACGGTAAAAAGGTCTCGATCCTGGGCTTCGGCTCCTTCGAGCCCCGCGACCGCTCCGCCCGTCAGGGTCTGAACCCCAAGACCGGCGAAAAGATCAAGATCGAAGCCAAGCGCGTGCCCGCCTTCACCGCCGGCAAGCTGTTCAAGGACAAGGTTCAGGGCTGATCGAGCCTGGCTCGGGCTTGGTTCCCTCGCCTTGAGCGATCCCATCAAGCCCCTGCCGGACCACCTAGGCCGGTTGTTTGAAGCGGGCCTGCGGCGGCGATACCAGGGGCCCCGCGGCCGATATGCCCCTTCACCGACGGGGCCGCTCCATCGCGGCAACCTGAGCACGGCCCTGCTGTCCTGGCTGGTGACCCGCCTCCATGCTGGCGAGTGGCTGATCCGCATCGACGACCTCGATCGCCCCCGCAATCGGCCAGGGGCGGTTGCGGGCATTTTGGCTGACTTGCACTGGCTGGGTCTCCGCTGGGACGGCCCCCCCCTGCTGCAGAGCGAACGCCGCGGCCTTTACGCCAGCACCCTCTCCTGGCTGCGCCGCAGCGGCGCCCTCTACCCCTGCCGCTGCAGCCGCCGGCTCCTGGCCGACATCTCGGCCCCCCACGGTGCCGTTGCGGTGTATCCCGGCACCTGCGCGGGCCTGGATCCGGCCTGGGGGCCCATCGGCGGGCGCCTACCCAGCTGGCGCCTGCGCCTGCCGCCCGGCCGCCTGCGCTGGCGGGACCAGCTGGCGGCAGCGGGCGACCTGGAGGGCCCCAGCCAGGTGGGCGATGTGGTGCTGCGCCGGGCCGACGGCCTAATCGCCTATCACCTGGCCACGGCCGTGGATGAGCTCAGCCTGGGCATCAGCGATGTGGTTCGGGGCCACGACCTCTGGCCGGCAACGGCCGCCCAGGTGGCCGTGATGGCGGCCCTGGGCTACCCCGCACCGACCTACTGGCACGGGCCCCTGCTGCTCGATGGCAGCGGCCAACGCCTGGCCAAGCGCAGCGGGGCCGAAGGCTTGGGGGCCCTGCGGGACCAGGGGCTCGATGGCCCGGCCGTGGTGGGGCTTCTGGCGGCGGAACTGGATCTGGTGCCCCGGGGCAGTCGCATCAGCGCGGCCGAATTGCTGGAGGATCTCAAGAATCGGCCGGTCAGTCCGCAGCACTTAAAACTTCAAGATTCAACAGCTGGGGGCTTAAAACTTGAGGGGCCTAGCCGACAAGGTTTAAGCCTGGAACTGCCTTTACGGCGCCTTGTGGCCAGCCAGATGGGTGCAACTTTGAACCCGCATCAGACTTAAGGAAAGGTGCGGAATTAAGCGCCCAAAAATCCGCCACACTGCTTTGACAGCAAATGAACACACATTGTGGCGTTACCCCCTAATTCACTCCAGCCAGGCATGGCTACGTCCTTGGAGCTTCTGCCCCAAGCCCTTGGCCCGGAGATCGGCCCCGTTCGCAGTCCTCTCCAAATCCCTGAGGCCCTAAGCGGTCCCCGCCGCTGCCCCAGCTGCGGTGGCAGCGGCGTGTTGCGGCTGAGCGCCAGGCGCTTTCGCACCTGCCTCGATTGTGCCGGCCAGGGGATTTTGCCGGTGGTGCCCGCCAGCAGTGCCTTTGAACCCCAACCCCAATGGGGTCAGGCCCTCGATCAGCTGATGGCCAGCACCCGGGGGGCAGGTCAGCCCAGGGATCCAGCCGCGGGGCTGTTCCAAGATCTGCCCAACTGACGACGCGTTGTCTTCACGATCAAGCGTTCGTGGGAACAGACTTTCTAAGGACGGTCCAGCCTGGCTGCATGATCAAGCTGGCTTAAAGGTCAGCTGGGCAACGATCAGCCTGGCTGCTGCCGAAACGCTTAAGGATCAACCTTTTTGCCGCTTTTTCCTCCAGATAAAGAACCCGGCCGTGGCCACAACCACGGCTAGGGGGGCCGCCGTCAGCAACAGCAGGATCACGGCGGTCCAATCGGTGTACATCACGGCAGTGGCGTAGGCACCGACCATCATTTCAGGATCCCCGCCGCTTCCGCCATGGCCGCCGTTCCAATGGGCAGCAATCTTCAGGAGTCGGCCGCCCGGCAGGGCCCCTGGCCGGCCTGGACGCTGGGGACCGGCCGGCTCACGCGCAACCTGGCCAGCAGCCTCGCTCTGGTGGGCTTGGCCCTGGGCCTGACACCAGGTCTGACCCCGGTGCGGGCCGATGTGGTGTTCCAGAACTGCGTGCCGGTGGCCGGTGGGGGCATCACCTGTGACACCCGACCCGAAGGCAACACCCTGATGAACGATGAAGCCGCCCGCTACGGCCTCTTCGACCAGGCCAGTCCGGGCTGGGATGAATTCGAGCCCTACCAGGGCTACGACGACATGTTTGGCGGCAACGAGACCTGACGCAGGGCCCATCGAGGGCTCCCGAGAGGGCTCCCTGGGCACGGTGACGCCCCATCCAGAGCTGCCAGCTCAGGGCCACCAGGGCTCAGCAGATCCTCGGAAGCAGCTCGCCGCTGGTGGGCAGCAACAGGCGTTCGCTGCCATAGGCGGTGCGCAGGAGCACCCGGCCGCGAGCCCCGCCGTCTCCACGGACCCTGCCGATGACGGCGCCACCTCCGGGAGCCAGCACGGCCAAGGCAGCGGCCCCATCGGCTTCGGCCACAAAGGCCACGAAGCGGCCCTCATTAGCCAGGTGCAGGGGATCGAAGCCCAGGAGCTCGCAGGTTCGCTCCACCGGCTCCAGGAGAGGAATGGCGCCCTCCTCCACCGCCAGCTCCAATCCGCTCGCCTGAGCCAGCTCTGCGAGGGCGCTGGCCAGGCCGCCGCGGGTGAGATCGCGCAGGCAATGGGGCACCACCCCAGCAGCGAGCAGCTGCTCCACCAGGGGCCACAGCGGCGCGCAGTCGCTGGCGATCGGCGGATCGAGGCTCAGCCGGTGGCGAGCGGCGAGGATCGCCACGCCATGGCGGCCCAGGTCGCCACTCACCAGGATCCGGTCGCCAGGGCGGATCGCCTGGGGCTCGATCGGGGCTGGATGGAAAGGAAACCGGGGCAGCCACGCCCGTGGCACGGTCGATCTTGACGACCACGCCGCAGACCTGACGCAACAACAGGATCTTCGGGTCGATCCCCTAGGGGCCATCCTGATATCAGCCATTTTCTGTGCCTTCATGGGCTCCGCGGCCAGGCCGCCGGGGGCCCCAAGCCGGCCAGCCAAACTCTCACCCAGGCGCCGATATTCGGGTCTCACCCAATCCTTTTTGTCGCCAAC
>CAMAVE010000025.1 GCA_945861595.1 Synechococcus sp. UW140 | reverse complement strand
CGCAACCGCGGCTGGCTGCGCAGCGAAGGCAAGGAGTATGTGGTGGCGGAAGGGGATGTGATGGAGTTTTTGTTTAACGTTTAAAGTTTTAAGTTTAAAGTTTCAAGTTTAACATTTAAGGTTGAGGGTTCTTAATGGCAGGCGACTCTTCGGCGGAAAGCCCTAGGGCATGAGAATGGCGGGGTCGTCCAAGGACAGGCTGGGACAAATGGCTTGCAAACAATAGGGGTTTTGCCATGACCGAAGACCCCCGGAGGCAAGCAACGCCTGGCAAATTGCGACGGGCACAAAACACAACAAAAGTAGGCAAACCACGGCCGCGGTAGTCAACAGAAGGGCATGATTAACTGCATGAATAAAGTCGATTCAAGCGGGGGCAAAAGGGTTCGAACCTCCAGCAAAACAGGCTCGGCCCACGAGCCGCTGCGGCGACAGCAGCGGGGAAAGCGGTACCCCTGAGAAAGCGGGAGATCCGCAACTTGCTGTTGCCGAAGATGGGGGTCATCGGCCATTAGCGCAAAAGAAATAGATGGTCCCAGAATAGATCTCGGAACCATCAAGCCAGTAACAACGATGCCAATGCTGGTGCTCTGGAAGGGGACCGCTCGATGAGAAGCCAGCAACAGCTAAAATCAATCAAACAATAGTATCTTGTTGAATCAGTGATACAAGCTAGATTGCCTGGCCAGAAGAGGGGCCATTAGCGGAGGAAACTTGGCATTGCTTTGCTTTGCTTAGCAAGAAGCAGCCAAGCTCGAATTGAACCGATTGATCGCAAATCAATTCACAGGCCCCGGCGCCGGCCCGGAGCCGGTCTGTGCCAAAGCTAATGCTGACTTCGCTCGTACCAAATGGTTCAGCTTGCGATGACATTCCGGAATGGCCTTGCGAGGGATTATGCGGCGAGCCTTCACCGGAATCCAGGGGCGAAAAGTCGGCTATCGGGACAACTCCATCGTTAGCATTTCCGGGCAATAGAATCCGACCAGCTGGGTTGCTTGAATCGGTTGAATCAATAATAGCCCCACGTTGAAGCGCCTGCAGGGTAGGGCTTCGCAAGGATTCTAATGGTTGATAATATGGATTATCAACGTCGAAAGTCGTACTCTGTTGGCATAAGGCGGCGATGGCTAACGGACCAGCAGCCTTAACCCCTTCCCAGTCAGGATAGTAGCCACTTAAACCAGTCCTTAGGGTGTCTAATAACCCCTGTAAGGGCTCCAATTGAGCCCCATGACTCGATGAAAACTCCACACCCTGGCCTGAACCGGAACGAAGCCGCCAATGGGCCAAAGTGCGCCGCGCTGAAATTGCTCGCTTCATTACTGGGCCAATTGATCATTGCAACTTACTCAACGCAACCATTAGGTGGGATCCCAAAACACCGGAAACCCAGATCTGCTGTCAATCTGCTGTGAGCAGAAGAGATTGCAGCGCTCCATCGATAGCTGCCGTAAGGCCCCAAACCGCCGCCTTACCTTCGTGCCCTAGCCAAAGCTGTTGGCCGGCCATGACATCGATGCTTGACCTTGCACCCCCGGCGATCCACCCAGCCACCCCAGCCGATGGTCTGGCTTAGTCAGACGTCCTGAGTACGGTGAAGCGCTTAGTCCTTAGATCGAAAGGGACGATGGGATGTCGCTGCCAGAAAAAGTGCCAGCACGAGCGCCGAATTACCCATTCGAAGCATTGCGTTGGTACCGCGAATCAACAGCATATAGGCCGCCTGCACGGCCAACGGCATCAACATGATCCAAAATAAGAATTATCGCGTTAAGCAATTTTTTTTGAAACCGCAAATAAATGGCCTTCCCAAAGCCGAAGATAAACGTGCTGTAAATAGGCCAGCGGCAATCGAGAAAGGCGCTAATGATTCAGTGTGGACACAGCAAAGCCTATCAACACTTATTCACTCGCAACTTGGCCATCGGCACATGGTAATTGTGGCTAATCGGGAGCCACTGATTAGATGCAGTGAACATCAAAAGCACCAACCCACTAAGGCCGTTAGCGGATTGGTATCAGCACTATTTCCATTTATTGAATCAACAGGTGGCACCTGGATCTCCCACGCATCAGGCCAACAAACATCAACCGACTTTGAAGACTTTGGTACTCCCGGCCTCGTTGAATCAGATGAGGCCAAATTTGCCGTACGTCGAGTTCGCAGCGATGACAACGAATATCGACAATACTATGAAAATTTTTCCAACAAAGGACTCTGGCCACTCTGCCATGTTGCTTTTACCCAACCGAAGTTTACAGCTGAAAGCTGGGCTGCCTACCGACAAGTGAATCAACGCTTTGCCGAAGCAGTACTTAATGAAGTGGCAGGACGTCCAGCCATTGTGTTTGTCCAAGATTACCACCTGGCCTTACTTCCAAGTATCCTAAAAAAAGACAATCAAAATATAATAATTGCTCAGTTTTGGCATATTCCCTGGCCACCCTGGGATATCTTCAGAACTTGCCCAAATCACCAGGAGCTCCTAGAAGGGCTACTTGGCAATGATTTGCTTGGATTTCAGCTACCGGAGCATTGCCAAAATTTCCTAGCATGTCGTAACGCAGTAAAACCAGCCACAAAAAATCAGAATAACGGAACTCAGGCAAGCTTAGTTCGTGATACAGAAGTAAGACAATTTCCAATCAGCATTGATGTTGCAAGCCATCAACTACTAGCCACTGGCAACTCCGTATCAAGCTCAATGGCTAAGTGGAGCAAGCGGCTTGACTGCAAGCGAATCCGCATCGGCCTGGGCGTAGAAAGATTAGATTATACAAAGGGGATTTTGCAGCGCTTAGGAGCTATTCGCTTGCTTTTAGAAACCAATCATGAGCTGATTGGCCTCTTCACATTCGTGCAGATCGCAACCCTCTCTCGCCTGGCGCTGGATGATTACAAGCAATTAAAAGACGACATCATTCAACTCAGCAATGACATCAACCTTCAGTTTGGCAATAAAAATTGGCAGCCGATACTCTTGGAATTGAGAAGCTATAATCAAGTAGAGCTAATTGCCCTGGAATGGCTTGCATCTTTTTGCATGGTGAGCTCACTGCATGACGGCATGAATCTTGTAGCTAAGGAATTCTGCGCATCACGAATTGACAATCAAGGGGTACTTATCCTTAGCAAGTTTGCAGGGAGCGCCCTAGAGCTCAATGGCGCAATATTAGTTAATCCTTTTTCAATAGAGATGCTTGCTGACGCCATGGTTCAAGCCTTACGGATGAAACCGAAAGAAATGGAAACGCGTATGAAGAAGATGCGCAGCCATCTGCAGGCCCATAACGTGTTTCGTTGGGGAGCGGATATGGCGTCTCATCTCATTAAACTAGATGCAGTAAAATACCCATGACAATTTCAAAAACAACTTAGATTGGCACCATGACGCCATTTTTTACCAGGTCTATGTACGCGGCTTTAATGACAGCACAAAAGATCGCCACGGTGACATTCTGGGATTAATTGAACGCCTAGACTATCTACGAAGCCTGGGGGTCACCTGCCTTTGGCTGATGCCAATTTTTGAGTCACCCCTTCGTGATGACGGATACGATGTTTCAAACTTTATATCCATAGATCATTCCATAGGAACGGTAAAAGACTTCGAACGCCTGACTAAAACCGCACACGAATATGGCCTACGCATTATTACAGACCTTGTAATAAGTCATACTTCAGATCAGCACTACTGGTTCCGCGAAGCGCAAAGAGGCCCGGATTCTGCCTTCTATAATTATTACGTATGGTCGGACACTGACAAAAAATATGAAGGGGTTCGGATTATTTTTAGTGATACTGAGCAATCCAACTGGGCCTGGTGTCAAGCAACTAAAAAATATTATTGGCACCGGTTTTTCAGCCATCAACCTGATTTAAACTATGACAATCTAGAAGTACAAGATGCCATGTTGGCATGCATGCGCTTTTGGCTTGATCGAGGTATTGATGGCTTTCGCGTTGACGCAGTGCCATTTTTATTTGAACGGGAAGGGACAAGTTGCGAAAATCTTCCTGAAACCCACCAGTTTTGCAAACGGATGCGCTCATTGATTGATCAGAATTATCCTGGGGCAATTTTGTTGGCCGAGGCAAATCAATGGCCAAAGGATTTAATGCCCTATTTTGGCGATTGCGATGAATTTCATATGGCCTTCAACTTCCCCCTAATGCCCAGAATGTTTTTGGCCCTACGCCGCGAAGATCGGCAGCCGATAGTAGATATTATTGAACAACTTCCGGCCATACCCAAGTGCTGCCAGTGGGCCACCTTTTTACGCAATCATGACGAATTAACCCTCGAGATGGTAAGCGAACCTGATCGTGAATACATGGTTGAAAACTTCGCATTTGATCCAAGAATGCGCCTAAACCATGGCATCCGCCGAAGACTCGCGCCGCTGATGGCTAATGATAGACGCCAGATTGAATTGCTATATAGCTTGCTGCTATCGTTACCGGGCAGTCCTGTGATTTATTATGGAGATGAGATCGGCATGGGAGATAATATTTATCTAGGGGATAGAAATGGCGTGCGCACTCCGATGCAGTGGACCGGCGATCGCAATGCTGGCTTTTCCCAGGCAGACAACTCAAGGCTTTACCAGCCCATCATCAATGACCCCGTCTATCACTATCAAGAAATCAATGTAGAATCCCAATTAAGGTCGCCTTCATCGCTACTCCACTGGCTTAGAAGGATGTTAAAACTCAGGTCGACACGGCAGGTATTTAGCCGTGGCAACATAAGATTTATCGATAGCAATAATCAACACATTCTTGCTTTTGTACGCGAATGGCAAGATGAAAAAGCCTTGATCGTCCACAATCTGTCAAACTGCACACAACCTGTCCATCTACTATTATGGGACCATCAAGATTGCTATTTAGAACAGATATTTGGGGATAACGATTTTCCAGCAATAACAGCTGAGCCCTATTTCATGAGCCTAAGTCCCTACAGCTCCTGTTGGTTCATCATTACCAAGAATGTTGAAGCCTAATTAAATGGTCCCACGTTCAGGATTACCGCCCCTGCTTAAGTTATCAGCTTTGCAAACAGCCTGTGAGACTGCTGATCACATCCTCTTGTGTAGTGATTACGATGGTACGCTAGTGGCCTTGCAAGAGAATCCAAGTCAATGCTTTTTATCAGAACAACTATGGGGAATTCTGCAGCGTCTTACTGAATGCCCGAAACTTCGTGTTGTGATTGTGAGTGGTCGCAGTCTAAAGGATCTGAAGTCTTTGATTACAGTTCCCAAGGTTGGATTAGTAGCGAACCATGGCTTGGAAATCGATATGGATGGACTTTGCTTTACTCACCCATCGGCCAATAGTCTGGGCCACGTACTCCTGCAATGGCATTCAGAACTCACCAATCGATTAGCACCATTTCCTGGAATATGGATTGAAGGCAAGGGTTTAAGTCTGACCATTCATTTTCGTAAACTATGCCCCAGCTACTATCCAGAATTATCCTTCGTCATCGAGCAGCTTAGGCAAGAGCTCAACTCGCAAAGCCTGTTGGTAGTCCGTGCTGGGAAGAAAGTATTTGAGATCCGCCCAAATTTTGCATGGGATAAGGGTGCTGCTGTCGAATCTATCGTGAAAGAATTCTATGGTGCCCATTCTGATGTTCTCCGCATTTATTTCGGTGACGACCAAACTGATGAAGATATTTTTCGAGTTTGGCCTGATGCATGGACTATTTATGTCGGCGAAAAACCATCAACAACACTAGCCAATTACTATTTGCCTTCGTTTGAAAATGTTGCTTCCGTTTTAACAGCTCTATCCACAAACCTCAACGATTGCCCCACCAAACCAAGTTTTAGCGCGTTGCCATGACAGGGCCGCGCATACACAGCCTCCTTCAAAAAATATGGACACAACTAATCATCGAGATTTTAGGCATACGCACCTGCCTACAGATTCATTGGAAATTCTTTTATTGTCTGCTTGAACTCAGCGATTGCCTTCAGGGCCGAAGCTTGCAACTGCTTGGCATTGCCTTTGGTTTGACGCCCCCTCGGGCCGGTGAGGCCACCATGGGCGGCATCCATGGTGCCTTCTAGGCCTGTTGAGGTTGCGTCGCCCTTACTTGAGATGAACGCAACGACAAGAGGAGATTGGACGCTGCCGAGTTGGAATGCCAGTGCTTGCAACGGCGACAGAATCCACAAAAGTGCTATGAGCATTACAATTATCAGTGGCGCCATTATCTGTGTAGCAAAACCCATGGGATCACACCCCATCCCTTCTTTCAAAACCTAGCCATGGCCCTAGCATCAACAGCCAATGGCATCGATATGCTGCATTTTTACGGCTTAGCCAGATCAAACCCCTCACCACAACTTTAGCCGTACCGGCGCAGCAATGGTTTAACTAAGCTAGCAGATCAATCCATTGAATCGCACTACAGATTAGGACTGTCAACACTTGTATTGGTTTGCGTGGCTTCATCCATCCCCCGCCCAAGCCTCGTCGTATCCCATCAACGCCTCAGCCGCTCGAGCCCAAGGGCCAACCCAGCCAACCCCAAAGCCCCCGCACCAAGAATGCCAAGGGCCGCCAAGTTGATTAAACCAATCGTGGCCTGAATCTCGGCCCGATCGTTGACATGGGGGAAGGGCGATTGGGGTGCCGGCAGATCGAGAAAGGCGCACAAGGGGCCCCAGCCTTGGTCGACGCTATAAACCAACAGGCGCTCCGGCGGCACGGCGGCCTTCACCTCTTCAATGTGCTGGTGATAGTGGGCGATGGCGGCCTGGCGATTGGCCATGGTGCCGCGGTGGGCCCGTTGCCAGACCAGGTGGTGGGTCATGTCGCCCAGGGCCCGGGCGAAGGGACTCACGGCGGCGAGCAGCTGGAACTGCCACATCCGTTCACTGAAATAGATGGTTTCCAGGGTGCTCTCGTACCAGGCGTCGGCGCCGCGGGGATGGAGGGTGAGGATCACCTTGGCGCCGGGATTGGCTTCAAGCAGCTCCCTCCAAACGCAGCTGGCCGGGTTGTCCACCGCTGCCACGTAGCCGGTGAACACCTCGTCCCAGGGGTAGGGCTGGCCGGGCTGGCCATGGGCCACCCGACGCCAGAAGGCCAGATGGTGGCGATTGGCCCGATTTCGCAGCACCTCCACCATGTGGTAACAGGGCAAACCCAGGCTGTTGAGGGCCGTGTACAGGGACAGGGTGCCCGTGCGTCCAAAGCCAGCGCCAATCAGTTGCAAGGCCATGGCCCCTCTCTCCATGGACGGCGCACCGCCCCAGCTCCAACGATGGTGCCGCAGGCCCCCCACCCTTGGAGGCCGCCTGCTGCCGGAGGCTCGATGGGCAGCCCCGGCCCGATCGGTCAGACTGGGATCAGCCGTTTTGAGGTTGCCCGTGACGAGCCAGGAGCAGGACGTTCTTCGCTCCCCTAGGGAGGCCAGCGGTGGAGCTAGCGGCGATGGGGCCCTGGAGCCGGAACTCCATCCCCACGATTTCGACGTTCAAAAACAGATCCACCAGCAGATCCGCAACGATCCCGACTACGACGACTGGGAATACGGCACCGAACCCCTCCCCCACGAGGCCTGGGTGGTGCCTACGGAGCGGGCCTCCGCAGGATCTGCAGGCGATGACCGCGCGAGCGCCGAGGCGTAACGACCGTCCCTGCCGCCCCCCTCCAGCTCCAGGCCTAGTCCCCGTTCCCGGCCTTCCCCAGCCCGGCAAGGCGACGCTGCTGTTGATCACGACCGATATGCGCCACTAGCGGCAACCCCAGCAGGCAGGCCAGGGCCGTAGCCAGCCACAGCCAGAGGCCATGCTGGTGGTGATCGAGGGACCAGCCCGCCAGCAGGGGTGCGGCGAAGGAGCTGACGGCAAAGCATTGGGAAAACAGGGCCATCGCCAGGCCCTGGTGATCCACAGGCGTCAGTTCAACCACTGCTTCGGTGGCGATGGGCAGGAAGGCCGCCTCACCCAGGGCCACGGGCAGCAGGGCCAGGGCCACCAGGCCCGCCCCGCCGGAACTCAGGGCCGAGAGGGCCAGCAGGCCGCAGCCCAGGGCAAAGCTCAGCAGGCTGATCGTGAGGCCCAGGTTCACCGGCCGCTTGGCCAGGTACTGGCCCACGGGCCACTGGATCGCTAGCAGCAGGCCCAGCTGGCCGCCGATCAACAGGGCGCCGGTTCCCTCCGCCAAGGCCGGCCGCTGCAGGCCCCCGCGCACCAAATCCAGGGGCAAGGCGCTCTGCATGAGGGCCGGAATCGCCGTGGCCACCACCGTCAGGGCCAGCAAGGGCAGCAGGGGCGGTAGCCAGTGCTGCCAATCGCTTTGGCGGCCTTCTGGCGCCAAGGGGGCCCGGGCCGGCAGGGGGCGGCGCAGCAGCAGGGCCACCACCACCAGCAGGCCGGTGATGTCAACCACGTAGATGCCCCGCAACTGGCCGCTGGCCGCCAGGCCGGCCCCGATCAGGGCGCCTAGGGCGATCCCGAGGGCATCGGCCGTACGGGCCAGGGCATAGCCCCGGGCCGAGGGCAGGGGCTGGCAGCTCAGGGAGACGGCCAACTCCATGGCCGGCCAGTAGAGCCCCACCGCTGCCCCGAACAGCACCTGGCCGACCAGGTAGGTCTCAAACTGGTTGGCACCGAAGAGCAGGGCATCGGCCACCAGCGCCAGCAGGGCCGCCACCAGAACCGGCAAGGAGCAGCGCAGCCCCCGATCGAGCAGGGCGCCGCTAGCAAACCGCCCCACCGTGCCCGCCAAGGCACCCAGGGCGAGGCCCAGGCCCACTTGGGAGGCCGTGAAGGCTTCGCCATGGAACACCATGGGGGTGAGATAGAGGACCCCCCCTGCGCCAATACTGGCCACCATGCGCGCGGTCGCCACATCCCGCAGGGCTGGGGGAAACTGGATCCACCAGCCCTGCGGCGGTGCCTTTGCCTTCGGCTGTTTCCCAGATCGCTGCACGTCTCGCCCCACGCCTCGGCCCGTTCCTGGCCAGTTTGGTGCTCGGGGTGGCCCCGTTGGTCCCGCCGGCCCAGGCGGCCCAAGAGCTGGTGGTCCAGCTCGATGGGCTCACCGTGCCCCTCGATATTGACCAACTGGCCAGCTGGTCCCGCAATCCAGCCCAGCCCCAGGGGGATCTGGGGGTGTGGTTCGACCTCCTAGAACCCAGCAGTCGCCAGGATTTGTTACGCCTGCTGCGGGCGCCCCTGGTGCAGGACCGCTCCCTGGGCCGCCAGCTGATCGAGAGCTGGGCCGGCGAGCAAGTGCTGGGCGCCATGGGTGACGTGATCAGCGGCGCTGGCCTGCCAGCACCCTGGCAGGCCCTGGGCGCTTTAGGGGACACCAGGCCGCCCGGCCCCCCAGCGGCCCGGACCCTCTCCAGGTCCCGACCCTCCCAGCGCATGGCCTCCCCTGGCCTGCCGGATGCCACCCCGCCAGGGCCCCTGCCGCCGCTTCCGACGGCCCCTACCCAGCGGGCCCAGGCGCCAGCGCCCCCGGCCCCGACGGACCAGACCCCCGAACTGCAGGCGGGCGGCCCCCTGCTGGTCAAGACCCTGCGCCAGCTGCTCGAGCTTCAACAAAGGGTGACCACCATCGACCTGCTGCGGGCGGTGCCGGCCCGCCGGATCCAACTCAACCTCGATGCCCTGGTGGCCATGGCCAGCCAATGGCGCCAGCAACTGGAGGCCCAGCGCCAGGCCCTGGCCATGCTGCGCCGCCTGCCCCTGCCGGAGCGGGGCCCCCTGCTGGCGATCACCGATGGCTTGGCGATCGCCAGCGGCCCATCGGGCCTGCGGGACCAGGCCCCAGCCCAGGGGTCCAGCCTCGCCCCCGGCCGGGCGGCGAGCCCAAGCGCAACGGCGACTTCGCCCACCCGCTGGCCCTCCAGCCGCAGCCAGGTGCTCAGCCTGCCCGTGGCCCATCGCAGCACCCCGCTGCAGCTGGTGCTTTGGCCCGCCCAGGGATCGTCCCCAAGCCAGGGTTGGGTGTTGTTGATGCCGGGCCTGGGGGGCAGTGCCGCCCAGCTCGGCTGGCTAGGCGCGGCCCTGGCGGAGCGGGGCTGGCCCGTGCTGGTGCTGGAGCACCCCGGCAGCGATGAGCAGGCCGTGCGGGCCGTGCTCGATGGCCTGCAGCCGCCCCCCGGAGCCGAGGCCCTGCCGATCCGACTCCAGGACGTGCAGGCGGTGGTGGCGGCCGAACAGGCTGGCCTCCTGCCGCCCCTAGGCCGCTCGGTGGTGCTGATGGGCCATTCCTTCGGCGGGCTCACCGCCCTGCTGGCGGCCGGCCTGCGGCCCGAAGCCGACCTGGCGGGCCGTTGCCGCCGGGCCATGCGCCAGCTGCCGCTCACCAACCTCTCGCGCCTGCTCCAATGCCAGCTGGCCCGGGTGACCCTGCCGACTCCCCAACCCCTGGCCCAGCCCGTAGCGGGCCTGGTGCTCTTCAACGGCTTCGGCAGCCTGCTGTGGCCAAACCGGGGCTTGGCAGGCTTAGACGCCCCGGTGTTGCTCGTGGGCGGCAGCCTCGATCTGGTCACCCCGCCCCTGGGAGAGCAGCTGGAGCTGTTTCTGCCGGAGGCCAATCCCCGCAATCGCCTGGCCCTGGTGGATGGGGCCAGCCATTTTTCGCCCGTACGGATCCGTCCCGGCTCCCAGGCCCTCTTCCAGCTGGGGGATGACCTGGTGGGCCTCCCCCCCGAGCGGGTGCAGGGGATGGAACTGAGCCTCACCAGTGAATTCCTGCTGGGGTTGAAGTCGCCGATGGCCTTGCCGCCCCAACGCCGCAAGCTCGGGGGCGTGAACGCCTACGTGCTCGATCGGGCGGCCGCCGCCCGCTGGCGGGCAGCCCTCAAAACTTGATGCGGGGATCGAGCAGGGCCACCAGCAGGTCGACCGCCACGCCCACGGCCACCACCAGGGCCGCCACCACCACCACGATCCCCTGCACCACCGGGTAATCCCGCTGGCCGATCGCCTCCTGCAAGCGAAAGGCAATGCCAGGCCAGGAAAAGGTGACCTCGATCAGCAGGGCGCCGCCGATCAGGGAGGCCACGGTGATGCCGGTGATCGTGAGCACCGGCAACAGGGCGTTGGGCAGGGCGTGGCGCAACACCACCCGGGTTTCACTCAGACCGCGGCTGCGGGCCGCCTCGACGTAGTCGGAGCGCAGGGCCCGGCGCAGGTTGAGCCGCAGGGCGTTATCGAAGATGCCGCTGAGCAGCACCCCCAAGGTGGCGGCGGGCAGCACCAGGTGGCGCAGGCTGGCGCTGAACTGGCTCCAGTTGCCGGCCCGGAGGCTGTCGAGCAGGTAGAAGCCCGTGCCGCTGGGGGGCACCAGGGTGGGCGGAAAGCGGCCGCCCACCGGCAACCAGCCCAGCCACACCGCAAACACCAGCTGCACCACCATGGCGGCCCAAAAGGGGGGCAGGGCATAGGTGCCGATGCCATAGAGGCGCCCGGCCAAATCAAGGCGCCCCTCGGGACGGGCGATGCCGCTAAAGCCCACCGCCAGCCCCAGCACGGCCGCGATCACCAGGGCCAGCACCCCCAGCTCCAGGCTGGCGGGCAGGCTGCGGCCGATCACGCCCAGCACCGACTCCTGGTTCGTAAGGGAAGTGCCCAGCTGGCCATGGAGCAGGTCCCAGAGGTAGTGGCCGTATTGGCTCGCCAGGGGTTGGTCCAGGCCCAGCTGCTGGCGCAGGGCCGTGCGGGCCGCCTCCGGAGCCCGGGTGCCGAGCAGGGCATCGATCGGATCGCCCGGCGCGACCCGCAACAGCAGGAACACCAGGCTGGCGATCAGCCAGAGCATCACCGGCAACAGCAGCAGCCGGCTGGCCAGGTAGGCCAGCAGTTGGCGGCGCCGGCTCATGGGCTGCCTCCTGGACGGCCGGGGGGCCCTTCGCGGTGGACTGGGGCCTTCACAAGGTCTGCCTGAACCGGTGCGACTGGGGTCGCCCCAGCCTGGGAGCGCCGATGCAGGGCCTGCAGCACCAGGCGGCCAGACCCATCGAACTGGGGCGTGGCGAGCCAGGGCTGGGCCCAGGCCCTGGGCGGCACCCGCCACACCGGCAGGTAGGGGCTCGCGGCGGCGACGCGCGCCTGGATTTGGGTCACGAGCTGCTGGCGGGCCTGGCCCCGTTCGCTCTCCAAAGCGGCCAGCTCCGCCCCAAGCCCGGGCGCCGTCCAGAAACTACCGCTGGCGGCACTGTCGCCGGCCAAGCAGCGATTGCCCTGGGCGCGCCCGCAACCCAGCAGGGGCTGGAGATAGGCATTGGCATCGGGGTAGTCGCCGCTCCAGTCGAGCAGGATCAGGGGGAAGGCGCCAGCGCCCAATTGGCGGTAGGCGGTGGTGGATTCAATACCGGTGATCTCGAGGCTGATGCAGTCGCCCAGATCCCGCTGGAGCTGGGCCTGCCAGGTGAGGGCAAAGAGCCGATCGGCCGGCACGTTGGAGCGGAAACTCAGGGGCAGGCTCAGGCGCCGGCCCGGGCCAGGCCCCCGCACCTGGCAGTAGCCGGCCTTCTGGAACAGGGCCCGGGCCCGGGCCGGGTCGTAGGCGGGCCAGCTGGGGGGCTGGCTGCCTGGCAGGGGAGCGGGCACCAGGGTGCGCAGGGGATCGCGCATGCCGTAGCTGACCCGCTCGTTGATCAGGCGGCGATCGAGTGAGTAGGCCAGGGCCCGGCGCAGGTCGGGGTTGGCCAGGGGCGGCTGGTCGCTGCGCAGGGTGAGGTAGCCGATCTCCACCGCCGGACCGATCCCCTCCACCAAGCTGCCGCGGCCGGCGCGCCGATGCAGATCCCGTTGCTGATCGCTGTCCAGGCCGCTGGAGAGCAACACATCCACTTCGCCGCTCACCAGGGCGCCAAACAGGGCGGTGGAATTGCTGAGGGTGACCAGGCTGAGGCCCCGGTTGGCGGGGGGCACTCCCCAGTAGCCCGCAAAGGGCAACAGGCGCTGCTGCTGGGGGGTGAAGGCGGCCAGCCGGTAGGGCCCGGTGCCGACGAAGCGGTCCCGCAGGGAGCGGCGGCCATGGTCCCGGTAGGCCTGGGGCGAGACGGGCGTCAGGTTGATCGAACTGAGCACGGCCGCCAGGGAGGCGCAGGGGCGCTTGAGCCGCAGTTCCAGTTCGAACGGCCCGCTTGCCGCCACGGCTGCCACCCGCCCATCGAGCAGGTAGCTGACCTTGGCCAGGGCAAGGAAGCGCTTGAGACTGAACACCATGGCGGCCGCATCGAAGCGGCTGCCGTCCTGGAAGCGCACGTCCTGGCGCAGGGGGATGTGGGCGACCAGGCCGCCCCTGCTAAATCGCGGCAGGGCCGTGGCCAGGCGCGGCTGGATGCGGCCGGAAGCATCGCTGGCATAGAGGGGATCGCCCAGGGCGCTGAGCAGCTGGGTGCCGGCGAAGGTGGTGACATCCACCGGATCGACCGATTCGAGGCTGCTGCGGCTGGCCACCACCAACTCGCCAGCGGGATGGGGCGGCTGGCAGCCGGCCAGCAGGGGCACGGCCAAAGCCAAGCCAGTTAGCCAGCCGAGCAACGGAACAGGGGAACGGTCAGGGCGGTCCAGCGCGGGGCCTGGTCAGTGGGTCCTATTCAAGACCCCGCCTGGGTCAGGCGGGGCAGGGGCCATCCGGGGCCCTAGGCCTCGCTCTGGGGAGCCCCAACCGAAAAGCTGGGGCTGGACGGGCCGGAGTTGGGCTGGCCATCCACCAGGTGGAGGGAGATCTCAAACACGGGGGACCCGTGGCGGGCCATGGGCCAGCGGCGCACCCAGCAACGGTTCTGGTGGTCGTCCACGCCGATCACCTGATACAGGTGCTCATCACTGGTGAGGTGAACACAGTCACCCTGATGGAGGGTCATCGCTTGGGGGAATGACGGGTCGTGACGCAGGGCTGGGCGGAGGAGGGGTGGTTCTACGGAAGCCAGGATTTCGTCGCAGGGGCCGTTTGCCTGTTCGCAGTGATACAAAACTGGCGCGTGGTGGGGGGATCCCGACCGTTCGGGAGCCGGCGGCACGCCCCTAAACCTTCAGGTTTCCTTCCATATTGCCCCAGGACGGGGGCGCCAGCCAGGGTCGCCCCTCAACCCTTTACCCCTTGCCTCCCCCCGCCATCGAGGCAACCGCCCAGCAGCAAGCCGGGAATGGGAACGCCGCAGGACCTTGGCTTTGAGGCGTAGCCCCAACCTGGGCATCAGCCCGCTCCCGCCCAACGCCACTGACCCAGTGCCACTGCCCGCTTCTCAGCCAAGGGGGTCGGCAGCGAACAACCTCAGCTCGAACAGCCTCAGCAGCGAACAGCCACGGCCAGGGCGCCTGCCGAGGCGTGCGGTGGTGTCCGTTAGCGCAAGCGACTGAAGGCGCTACAGGCAAAAAAAGACCCGGCCTTCGCCGGGTCTTCAAAGAGGCAAAAGCCCTGCCGATGGGTGGCACAAAGCCAAGCAGGCGCCAAAGCGATTCCGCCCGATTCGGATCAGGCCTGGGCGCTGGTGCTGATGCGGCGCCTCAGTTTGCGGCTGAAGCCGAAGGCGATGCCAGCGCCGAGCAAGGGCAGGGGGCCAGGGACCTTATCTTGGGTGTACGTGTCACCGAAGCTGTTCAGCACGGATGACGTTTTAACATCCCAGATGTTTTGAACTTTCAGCACTTTTCCATTCACCGGCACACCCGTTTCATTGCTGCCATCGGTGGAAACAATGTCGGCGAAACCAAAGATTTTCTTGGTCACCGTTGTACCGACGGGAACACCTGAAACGATGCTATCGAGCTCAGCGGTGGCGAACTCATAGTTCGGGTCCAAAACTGAGATGTCATAGTCGAATTGACCGGTGTAGGGCCCTTCGCTATCGGGGTTAAAATCGAGCTGGAGACTGAATTGATCTTGCTCGAACCCGGGGGGAGAGATCTGCGTCCACTGGAAGCCCAGGGTGCCCGACTTGGCTCCGAAGGTCAGGGCGCCCAGATTCACGAGCTTGTCTGCAAGCGTGAACTGGGTGCCACCAGGACTGGTGACCGCGTCATAGGTGGCGCATTGCGGGGTCCCGGCGGGCCCGGCCGCAACGCCGAACCAGCAGAGATTGCCCGGCACAATGACCGCCTGGGCCGCCCCAGCGGAAAGAAGGGAGCCTGCTCCGCCAAGCACTACCGCCCCCAGCAGGAGCTTGGGAATGGTTGAGCGGAGCGCAAGTCCAGGCTTTACGCCCACTTTGCAAAGAAAGGAAGGACTCATGGCGTCAAGAAGATCGCCTCAAGAGACTAGGCGCTCCCAATACAATTAACATGCGGCAATCCATCGCTATTACGCTCAGCGTACGCCGTTGATCTGCTGCGCATTCCCAACATTCATTGCTTGCCGATCTCGCCAAAGAAGCCAAGCTCCTAACCAGGCACTCCAGGCACAAATCAAATCACTGCCATCACTCCCTAGTCGCCAGCCAAGCAAGCCAACCCTGGCAACCCTGCCTTGGATTGCAGAGATCCCCAGCGCTGACCAAGGCCGACAAGCGGTGCCGGAAACCCAAGCCGTGCTCAAGGTGGGGGGATGGGGCTCCTAGCTGCTGGGGCAATCCAGGGGAAACCACCCGATGGCGCCACCACAGCCAGAAAGGCCCAAGGCCAGGGAAGCAGCTAACCCCCATGGCAAAAGCCTTGCCGCAGATCCGCAGCTTCATTATCGCGCATCAGCCATTTGATGCAGCCAGGAAATAGCTTTTTAGGCAACTAAGCTTGCTCGTGATAATTCAATTCTGATGGCAATGTCTACATTTCAAGGGGCTGCAGGAGGGCAGGCCCGGCCAGCAGCCCAGGGCGCCTCTGCCAGGCCCACTGCCATACCAACCGCTAGGCCAACCGCCAGGCCCGCAGCCATGCCAACCCTGGCCGCACGGCTGAGGGCTGCCGTGCCAAAACTTCTGCTTGGCAGCGCCCTGCTGCTGGGAGCGGGCAGCCTGCTTTCAGCCGGCGCTGCCCAGGCCGCCAACGCCTACGCCTGTGCCCCCAAAATCCCCGCGGGCCCAGGCGGCATTTTCAGCATTAACTTCAGTGCCATCCTGGCTGGCGACACGATCACCTGCGGCGACAAGGAATTCACCATCAATAGCTTCAACTTCAACAATCCCGGCAGCATTGATTTCGAATGGGTGGAGATCACTCCATTGCCTGGTTTTGCCGATGATCTCTTTAGCGCCAATATCAACTTCACCCCATCAATTGTGGGCGCCAAGGCGGGCTTCCTTGACTACAGCCTGAAAATTCTCGACCCCAAGTATCGCTTTGATTCGGTGCAGCTGGATAGCACGGTTGCGATCAATGCCACCTCACCCGGCGCCACATCCGTGATCAAAGCGATCACAGGTGGCCCCACCCTGGTGTCCCTCGATGGCGCCCAGGTGGGGCCGATCCCCTTCCAGACCCCCTCGCCAATTACGGTGCGCGACACCTGGAATGTGAGCGCCCGCGATGTACTAACCAACATCAAGGACACCTATACCCAAGAGGAAGTGCCAGCTCCCCTGCCCCTGCTGGGCGCCGGCCTAGCCTTCGGCTGGAGCCGCAAACTGCGCAGCAGGGTGAGGGCCGCTGGCTTGGCTTGATTGCTGCGTTGAACAACCAGGGGAGAAGATCTGGCCTCGAGCATTTGATTGTTCAAGGCACACTTGAGTCGTCCCTGGCAAACAAGCCACAACTTAGAAACCCCAGACCCTGCCTGATGGCGGGGCTTTGAATAGGGCAAGAAAGCACCGCAGCCACCTGCCAAGCGGGGGGGCAGCCTCGCTCGGAAAGTCCAGCCGGGAGCCCGTGCCCATGCAATGGCTGAGGCCCATTCCCTGCAATTCCATTACAGGGATGCGTCAATACTACGGCAAATCAACAAGCTTGCCCAGGGCAATAACCCACCCTTGACTGATTACAATTAAATCGGTTAAATTATTTTTCTGTGATGACGCTTCCCCTAGGCGACCCCCGTTCCGGCAGGGGCCAGTCCCCCCAGCCCCATGGGCGGGGACGGACGGCGGGCCGCCCGGCATCTGCCCTTACCAAGGCCCTCCTCGGCGCCGCCATGGTGCTATCTAGCGCCGGCTCCCTGGTCTCCGCCGGCGGGGCCCAAGCCGCCAACAATTACAGCTGTGCGCCCCGAGCGGCTGCCGGACCAGGTGGCTTTGTCAATCTCGCCTTCAGCGCCATTGGCATCGGCGACACGGTGACCTGCGCCGATAAGACATTCACGGTGAATAGCTTTGACTTTGGCGGCAACACTGGCAACATCAACTTCGAATGGGTGCCGGTTGATCCGGCCCCAGGCTATGTCGATGACCTGTTCAGCACCGACATCAACTTCTCCCCCTCTATCGTGGGTCCCCAAACGGGCTTCTTTGATTACACCGTTCAGATCACCCAACCTGGCTGGGTCTTTAACACGGTTCAATTAGATAGCGCGGTGGCTGTCAACCCGCGCTCCCCTGGTGACACCTCGGTGATCAAGGAGATTCGCAGTGGCCCCCTTCTCAATTCGATCAATGGCGCCCAGGTGGGTCCGATTCCCATGGCAGGGGTTACCTCCCTGTCGGTGCGCGACACCTGGAGCGTGGCCCAGGGGGATGTGTTGACCAACGTCAAAGACACCTTCACCCAAGCGTCAGAGGTACCGGGCCCGCTGCCCCTGCTGGGCGCTGCGGCAGCTTTCGGCTGGAGTCGCAAATTGCGCAGCCGGATGAACCCCGTAGCCAGGGGAGAGGCTTAAGCAGAGGCTGCTCCTTCCGGGGAGCAATCCCCAACCGCCCAGGCCAATTGACCTGACCTTTGAGCCCCACCAATCGGTGGGGCTTTTTGCTGCGAGCGGTGGACGATCAAGGCCGGCCTGGCCAGGACCAAGTTGGCCCGAAACAACCTGGGGCCCCTAGCCGGGACGGCCTACAACGTGCGCAGGCAGGCCGCCACCGTTTCGACCGCATCGAGGGCCGTGATCGCCGCCAGGGCGCCGCGGAAGCGGGCTTCCTGCACCTGGTGGGTGATCACCACAATCTCGGCGCCGGGGCCATCGGTTTCGTATTGCACGATCGATTGGATCGACACGCCAGCGGCGCCGAAGCAGCTGCCGATCTGGCCAATCACGCCGGCCTCATCGCGGGTGAGCAGGCGCAGGTAGTTGCGGTGGTGGCTATCCAAGCCATCCACCAGGCGGCAACGGTTCCAGCTGCTCGCGGCCAGCAGGGGATCGAGGCCAGCGGCAGGGCCGCCCACCTGGCGGATGCCGGCGATGTTGAGGATGTCGGCCACCACGGCCGAGGCCGTGGGCCCAGCCCCGGCGCCGGGGCCGAAGAACATCACCTGGCCCACCGGATCGCCCTCCACCAGGATCGCGTTGTTCACCCCATGGACGCCGGCCAGGGGATGGTGCTTGGGCAGCAGGGTGGGATGGACGCGCACATCGAGCTGTTGGGCGCCGTCGTCGGCTTGGCCGACATGCTCCGCCACAGCCAGGAGCTTCACCACAAAGCCGAGGCGGGCGGCGTAATCCACATCGCGGGCTTCCAACCGGTCGATGCCTTCGGTAGCAATCCCGGCCCGATCCACCGGGCCGCCGTAGGCCAGGCCCGCCAGGATCGCAATCTTGTCGGCCGCATCGCCGCCCTGCACATCGGCGGCCGGATCGGCCTCGGCGTAGCCCAGCTGCTGGGCGTCGGCCAACACGGCGCCGTAATCGGCGCCCTCATCGGCCATGCGGCTGAGGATGTAGTTGGTGGTGCCGTTGATGATGCCGCTCACCCGCTGGATGCGGTTGCCACCTAGGGATTGCTTCAGCGGTTCAATGATCGGGATGCCGCCACCCACGGCCGCCTCGATCAACACATACACCCCCCGGGCCTTGGCGGCGGCGGCAATCTCATCGCCATAGCGGGCGATCACGGCCTTGTTGGCGGTGACCACCGGTTTGCCCGCAGCGATCGCCCGCAGGATCAAGGAGCGGGCCGGCTCCAGGCCGCCCATCACCTCCACCACAATCTCCACAGCCGGGTCATCGACCACGGCTTCGGGATCGGTGCAGAGCAGCTCCTCGGCGATGGCCACGGGCCGGGGCCGGGAGAGGTCACGCACGGCCACCCGTTTGAGTTCCAGGTCAGCCACCAGGGGATGGCGCCCCTGGGGGGTGGCCAGGATGGCGGCAACGCCGGCCCCCACCGTGCCCAGACCCAACAAGCCGATGCCGATGGTCATGACCGCGTTGCCGTCAAAGACGGAATCCTAGAAATCACTGGGCCACTCACGGTTCGACGGGAGCACTCGCAAGGGGAACCGGATCGGGGCTGGACGTGGCTCCAGCAGGGGATTAGGCCCCAGCGACGCCAGCCTGCAGGGCCCGGGCCTGGGCCTTCATCATCGCCAGGATGTTGAGAAAGCCATTGGCCCGCGATGGCGTGAGGCTGGCCTGCAGGCCCGTTTCGGCCAGGAAGGCCGGATCCAGGCTGGCCGCCTGGGCGGGTTCGAGCCCCTCGAGGCCCTCGATCAGCAGGGCCAGGAGGCCCTTGGTGATCGCCGCATCGGAATCCCCCTGCCAATGGAGCCGGCCGTCCTGCAGCTCGGCCACCACATAGACCTGGGAGACGCATCCCTTCACCTTGAAGGCGTCCTGGCGGAATTCGTCCGGCAGGGGCTTCAGCTTCTTGGCGAGCCACAGCACGTATTCATAGCGGCGCTTGGGATCGGAGCTGGTCTTGAGCCGCTCGACGATGTGATCCAGGGCCGGGCTCCCCGTGGCCATCAACCGCGCCGGCGGCGACGATCCATGCCAATCAGTACGCCAGCCACCCCGCACAGCCCCCCCAGGGCCAGCACGCCCGGATGGAGCAGGGTGGCCAGGGACCCACCCAGGCTGGGCAGCGCCCGCCCACTGAGGCGATCGAGCTGGGCCTTGCCGGCCTGCACCGGCACGGTCAGGTAGTCGCGGTGGCCAGGGCCCCCATCCACCTGCAGGTCCCAATCACCACTGGCACCCTTAGGCAGGGCAAAGCTGAGTTGGCCCTGGGCGTCGGTGCGACCGAGCGCAATCGCTTGGCCACCCGGTCCAATCAGGCTCACCTTGGCATCCACCGTCGGTTGACCGCTGCCGAACTGGCTGCTCAACAGCAGGCCGTCGGTGAGGCTGGTCGCCCTGGTGAGGCTGCTTTCGATGGCGTGGGCCTCCACCCGGGGCGCACTGGCCAGCAGGGCTGCGCTACTGACCAGGGCGGCAAGAACCGCGGCCCCGCCCTGCAGCCTGGCGGCGCCGGAGGGGCGGCGAACGCCAGGGAACTGGCCAGCAGCAAGCCGAGCTGCAAAGCGGGTCATGGCGAAGGCGTAAGGGGCAATTAAGACGCTACCGGCTCCTAGGCCGGTTGCCGAGGGATCGGATCACGGGGAACCCTGGGAAGGAGATCCGGCAGCGAAACCAGACCCCTCAACAGGCACAGAGCAGGCCATCCATGGGGCCTGAAGGACGCTTGCCAAGGACTTCGGGACCTTGGCAGGAGGAGGGCTGGACCAGGCTCGGGTGAGGGGCAGGACCCGCTCAGGACGCAGACCAGCGGCTATCTCTGCCCTTGCCGGCCTGCACCATGCGCACCATCGAGCTCACCATCATCGACAGGGCATCGTTGTCCTGGTTGCGGCCCTTGAGTTCGGAGCGCAGAACCCGCTCGGCCGCGCTGGCGGAACCAGCGCTGGAACTGCGGCTGGCGGGGGAACGCAGCTGGTGGGGGGCCAGGGAATCCAATGCAGCTCAACGGGCAACCCATGGATCTTGGCAAAGGAAGGTCTGAACCGCTGGCCCCCGGGGAAATCGTTAACGAGGCGTCAAGGGCGGCAAGCGGCGGCCTAGGCCTGGGACCGGCCAGATGGCAAAGGGTGCACCCCCCTCTCATCCAGCCAGCCATCGAAGGGCACATCCCAGGGATCTCGGGGCAGCTGCTCCACCAGGCAGGCGGCCGGCAGCACCGCCAGGGCAGGCACCCCCCGCCAGGCCGAATCGGCCCGCAGGCGGTCGTACCACCCCCCACCGGAGCCCAGACGGATCCCTTGACGATCGAAGCCGAGGGCGGGCACCAGCACCAGGCCCAGCTGGCTTGGGGCCAGGGCGGGCCCGCGGGGTGCCGGGATGCGGCAGAGGTCGAGCTCCAGGGGCTCGCCCGGCTGCCAGGCCCGGTACTCGAGGTGCCCCTGGCCGGGGAGGCCAGCCACCGCCGGCAAGGCCAGCCGGCCGGCCAAAGTGGTGCCAGGTCCTTGGCCCGGCAGGTCCGCCAGGGCCCTTAGGTCGCTTTCCCCAGCCAGGGGCCAATAGAGACCCAGCCTTGTGCCTGGGGGCAGAAGCGCCAGCAACTCGCGCCGAGCCACGGCAAGGATCGCGCCCTGGCAAGGGCGGGCCCGCTCGAGCCGCAGCGGGCGCAGCCGCTGGCGCCAGAGGGCCTTGGCGCTGGCGGAATCCTGGGCCCCTTCCATGGTTCGATCCAAGGCACGGTCCTTGGCCTGATTCTTGGCCTGGTCCTTGGCCTGGTCCATGGTCAGCGCTGGAACCAGCCGGTGAGGGCCACGGCCAGGGCATCGGCGGCATCGTCGGGGCGGGGGGGATCGCTGAGGTTGAGCTCCCGCATCACCGCCGCCAGCACGTCGCCCTTATCGGCGTGGCCATGGCCGGCCAAGGCCAACTTGATTTGCATGGGCGGGAACTCCACCACCGGCACCTTGAAGCGGGCCAGGGTCATGATCAGAACGCCGCGGGCCTGAACCACCGAAATGGTGGTGCTGGAGCGGTAGAAGAAAAACTTTTCCACCGCCGCCAGGTCTGGTTGCCAGCGGCGCAGGAGCTGGCGCAGGTCGGCGGCGATTTCCACCATCCGATCCCCTTCGGAGCGGCCCGGATCGGTGCGGATCATGCCGCAATCGAGCATGCGCTGTTGGCCGGCCTCAAAATCGATCACGCCGTAGCCCACCCGGGCCAGGCCGGGATCAATGCCGAGGATCCTCATGGCGAAGGTCGGCTGGCTGCGGGCAACGGCCCTGGCGCCTTGGGCTGGAGGGGCGCGGCCCAGCGGCACCACCACCGGCCCATGGCGCGATCAGGCCGCAAGCGCCAGCTCAAACTCGCGCCGATCGGCGCTCACCGCCCGCTCGAACACCTTGCAGAACACCTTGACGACCCGATCGCCGGAGTCGATCTGTTCCAGCGGATCCTTGCGCAGGCGGTGGCGTAGGCAGCAGGCCACCACCCGGGCCACGTCCTCTTCGCCCACCTCTTGGCGGCCTTCAAAGGCGGCCAGGGCCCGGGCCGCCCGGTTGGTCACGATGTCGCCGCGCAGGCCATCCACATCCAGCTCACCGCAGATGGCCGAGATGCGCAGGCGCAGGTCGTCGTCGATGGCCACCTGGGGCAGGAGTTGCTGGGCCGCCACCACCCGGGCCCGGAGGGCGTCCTGGGTAGTCTGCACCGCGTCATTGAAGCGGTCGGGGTCCTGGTCGAAGCTGGTGCGCTGGTCCACCACTTGGACGCGCAATTCCGGCTCGCGCACGGTGCGCACTTCCACGCTCATGCCGAAGCGATCGAGCAGCTGGGGGCGCAGCTCGCCCTCCTCAGGGTTGCCGGAGCCGATCAGCACAAACCGGGCCGGGTGACGCACCGACACCCCTTCGCGCTCCACCGTGTTCCAGCCCGAGGCGGCCGAATCGAGCAGCACGTCCACCAGGTGGTCGTCGAGCAGGTTCACCTCATCCACGTAAAGCAGGCCCCGGTTGGCCTTGGCCAGCAGGCCCGGCTCGAAGGCGCGCACACCCTCGCTCAGGGCCTTTTCAATGTCGATCGTGCCGCAGAGACGATCTTCGGTGGCGCCTAGGGGCAGGTCCACCATCGGCACCTGGCGCGGTTCCACCGGCAGGGTTTCCCCCGCTTCAGCCCGCTGGCGCACCTCGGCGCTTTGAAGGTCGGGATCGTCGGGGGAGCTGTTGTAGGGATCGCCCGCCACCACCGGGATCTCGGGCAACAAATCCGCCAGCGCCCGGATCGTGGTTGATTTGCCCGTGCCCCGGTCGCCCATGATCATCACGCCGCCGATGCGCGGGTCGATCACGTTGAGCAGCAGGGCGAGCTTCATCTCTTCCTGGCCAACGATGGCGGTGAAGGGGAAGACCCGGCGCTTGCGGGCTGGTGTCACGGTGGACTGGCTAGGTGGTCTGGGGATTGTTTCACAGCTGGTTGGGCCGAGCTGGCCCCTGGCCCTGGCGCCCCTGGCGGTGGCTAGGGCTGGATCGGCCCGGGTGCTTGGGGCCTGGCCGCTCCGGAAGCCGCGGCCGGGCCACTGGCCGCTGCGCTTCCGGTGGAGCTGGCTGGCGGAGCCAGGGGCAGCAGGCTGAGCACCTGGGGCGGGGTGGCGTCGGCCGGATAGATCAGCCGCAGCCGCAGTTGCCTTTGGCCACCTGGGGCCAGGGTCACCGTGCCCAGGCTGGGGCCGGCCTGGCCGGAGCGCAGCACCAGGTGGAAGCCCTCCCGGCCCATTGGTTTGCCCTCGGGGCCATCGAGGCCGGCCACCTCCACGCTGCCGCGAAACCAGACCGAACCGCCGGCCCCCTGGCGGAACTTGAGGCCGTCTTGGGGTTTGTCGCCCTTGAGGGGCGATTCCAGGGCCAGTTGCAGGCTCACGGGCCGGCCCGTGTCGTTGCGCAGGGGCAGGCGCAGGTCGTATTCGACGCCGTAGTTGCCGTGGGCGGCCCAGGCCGTGCCCGGATAGAAGGCCTTGAGCTCCGCCGTTTGCACCTGGCCGGTGCCGTGGCTGCCGCGCACCAGGGAGCTGATCGGCCAGGAGATCGGCGCCCGGCTCACCGACAAAAAGGTCTTGCCCGGATCGGTGACCTGGCCCCGCCAGAGGCTGCCGATCTGGACCCCACTCACCCGGGAATAGGCGAAGGGGCCCGAAGCGCCCCGGGGCGTAGCGGTGAGCTCCTTGGGGCTGAGGCGGCCATTGAGCAGGGCCTGCCACACCTCTGGGGCCGGCGGCTCGTCGCCGCCGACGCTGGCCAGGGTGGCCAGGCTGAGGGGGCCACTGCTTTCGAGCCGCAGTTGCAGGTTGATGCCATTGAGCAGGGGGCTGAGGCCCTTCACCGGAATCGGCAGCACCAGCA
>CAMAVE010000024.1 GCA_945861595.1 Synechococcus sp. UW140 | reverse complement strand
CCGCTCCCAGGTCGGGCCCGGCGATTGCTGGAGCTGGCTCCAGGGGATCCTCCTTTGGTGCTGCAACTGGCTTGGCCGGACCAGGCTGTAGGGGGTCAGGACACCAGCACGGCTCCCTTCCCCCAAGCCTTCAGCCAACACCTGAATGGTCCCGAGCGGACCCGGCTAGCGGCCTTTCGGCTGCCCCAGGACCGTTGGCGCCATGGGCTGGCCCGCTCAGGGCTCAAATGGCTTCTCGCCCAGGTGCTTGGCGTGGAGCCCCTGTCCCTGGAGATCCAAGCGGGGCCTCGAGGCAAGCCCTATCTGGCCCCTAGTGCTGCTGTGCCCTCCCCGCCCCAGTTCAATGGCTCCCATGCCGGCGAGCTGGTGCTGCTGGCGCTCCATCCCAGCCAGGCCGTGGGAGTGGATACCGAAAAGCTGGATCGGCGCTTGGATCGGCAACGGCTTGCGCCGCGCCTGCTTTCAAGCCGGCAGCTAGCGGAACTGGACCGCTTCCCGCCGGACCATCAGCGCGCCCTTCTGCTGCGCCAGTGGTGCCGGCTGGAGGCCCAGCTCAAATGCAGTGGCCAGGGCTTAGCGGGGCTGGAGGCCCTGCGGCAGGCCCAAGACACAAGCCCCCCAGGCGCCAATTTGGTGGATCTGGCCTTACCGGCGGGCTACTGCGGCGCCCTGGCCTGGGACCAGCCGGCTAGTCCTCCTCAGCCGTTGATGCGCTCGAACTCGGCCAGCACCGCAGCCTGATTGCGCAACAGGCCCAGCAGGTTCAGGCGGTTGCGGCGTACGGCGGGATCGTCCACCATCACCAGCACGCTCTGGTCGCCATCGAAGAAGGCCGCCAGGGCAGCGGCCCCCTGGGCCAAGCCATCGGCCAGGGCCTGGTAGCGCTCCGTGCCCTTGCCAGAGGCAATCGGCTCTAACTCCTGCAGCACGGTCAGCATGGCGGCCTCGCTGGACTTCTCAAACAGAGCCGGCGACACCACCCCCAAAGGCGAGAGCAGATCGGCCGCCAGGTCGCCCTTGGCCGCCAGGCGGGCCGCCCGGGTGACCACGGCCTGCACCGCCGCCAACTGGCCATTGGCGCGCAGGGCCACCAGCAGTTTGGCCCGCTGGCGGGCATCGGCGGGATCGGCCAGCACGCGCGTCAAGGCAACTCCTTCGCCCGCCACAGCTTGGACCAGGTCGACCGGCAGGCCCTCCTCCTCCAGCAGGCTCACGAGCCGTTGGCGCAGGAACTCGCCCAGGTCCGCCGCCAAGGCGGTGGGGTCCACCTGGAAAGCGGGAAGGAGCTCGGCCCAATGGGCGCAGGCGCGCTGCAGCAGGGTCACCAGGTCGAGGCGCCAGCCCTGGTGCCAGAGGATTTGCAGCAGGCCATTGCCGGCCCGGCGCAGGGCGTAGGGGTCGGAGGAACCACTGGGCCGCTCCCCCCTGGCATAGATGCTCAGCAGCAGCTCCGGCCGTTCGGCCAGGGCCACCACCGCACCAGCCTTAGACGTGGGCAGGGAGTCGCCGGCGCCCCGGGGCAAGTAGTGCTCCAGCACGGCCAGGGCCACGGGCCGCGGTTCCCCTTCCGCCAGCAGGTATTTGCCGCCCATCACCCCTTGGAGCTCGGGGAACTCCCCCACCATCTGGCTAACCAGGTCGTGTTTGCAGAGATGGGCGGCGCGGCGGGCATGGGCGGCATCGTGTTCGCCCAGGCCCAACTGCTCCACCAACCCATCGGTGCACCACTCGAGCCGCTCGACCCGGTTGAGCAGGCTGCCGAGCCCCTCGGCGAAGGTGACCCGAGCGAGCTGGTCGCGGCGATCGATGCTGGCCACGGCCCGGTCTGCCGCCACAAAAAACTCGGCATCGGCCAAGCGCGCCTTCAGCACCCGTTCGTTGCCGCGCCGCACCGTGGCCGTGGCGGCGGGCAGGCTATTGGCAATGCACAGGAAGGTGGGCAGCAGGCTCGATCGGGCATCGAGGGCCAGGGGATCCACCTCAGCCTGCTGGCGATAGAGAGGGATATAACGCTGGTGGGCGCGCATCACCGTGCTGAGCACTTCGGCGGGCAGGGCCAGGTAGGCCTCCGGCACCGAGCCTTCGATCAGCAGCGGTGCCTCCACCAGGTCGGTGAGTTCATCAAAGAGCTCCTGGGGCAGGTCGGGGCGGGCCTGAAGGGCGGCGGCAGCCGTGTCCACGGCGGCTCGGATCGTGGTTGCGCGGCGCTGGCGATCCACCTCCACCCCAGCCGCGGCCAGGGTTTCGGCGTAGGCGCTAGCCGTGGCGATGGAGACCTCAGGGATGCCACCGGATCCAGCACCAGCCTTGGCGCCATGCAGCCGATGGCCCCGGCTGAGGCGGCCGGAGCTCACCTCGGGATCACTACCCGCCAGGGTCACCGGGATGACGGCGCCGTCGAGCAGGGCCACCAGCCAGCGCACGGGCCTCGAAAAGCGGCTTTCGCCCTCGGCCCAACGCATGAAGCGGCGCCCCTGCAGGCCCGCGATCCATTGGGGGATGCAGGCAGCCAGCAGCTCGGCCGCAGGCACGCCAGGCTCCCGCACCCGGGCAAACACAAAGGGCCCCTTGGGGGTGTCGCGCACCTCCAGGGCGCTGGCCTCGATGCCGCAGCGCTTGGCAAACCCGATCGCGGCGGGGGTAGGCACGCCCTCCTTGAGCGCCTGGGCCGCCGGTGGTCCCTTGCGGTCCTCCTCCAGGTCGGCGGCGGTGGTCGCGAGATCTGCCACAAACAGGGCCAGGCGGCGGGGGGTGCTGGTGACGGTGACCGGGCCGTGGCTCAGGCGCCGCTCGGCCAGGTCCCGGTGCACCAGGGCTTCGAGCTGGGGCAGGGCCAGGCGGGCAAAATCGGCGGGCAGCTCCTCGGTGCCGATCTCAAGCAGAAAGGTCGACACGGGGCAGGCGCAAGCAATGGGCTGAGTTTATGGAGGGGCAGGGGCCTGGGACGGGGCTGGGGTCGTGGCCCCGCTGCCCGCAGAGCGGGCCAGGCCGGCAGCGCTTGGGGGCCCTTGGAACCGGCCCAGAGCCTGGACCCCATCAAGAAGGGCCCCTGGCTGCTCCCGTTAGGGAGATGTAACCCCACAACCAAAGAGCCAGGGGCGTTTCGCTACGGTCGAGCCAGGTAAGGGCGCCACTGTGACCGTGACTGCTGGGCAGACTTCAGATTCCCCGGACGGCTTGCAGCAGGCGCAGATCCCGGCAACCCGCACCCCCGTGGGGGTGCCGCCGCTGGTGGTGGGCGATCAGGGGGCCTTTGCCAGCCTGGCCAGCGGCAGCGAGCGCACCAAATTCGAGCAACTCAAGGCCGATAGCGGCTACCTCAAGGAACCCCTGGCCACCGAGCTCGCCAACGACGCCCATCACTTCACCGATGGCGCCGTGCAACTGCTCAAATTCCACGGGAGCTATCAGCAGGACAACCGCGAAAATCGCCAAAAAGGCAAGGACAAGGACTGGCAGATGATGTTGCGGCTGCGCAGCCCCGGCGGCCGCATCCCCGCCAGCCTGTTTCTGGCCATGGATGACCTGGCCGATCGGCTGGGCAACGGCACGCTGCGGGCCACCACCCGCCAGGCCTTCCAGATGCATGGCGTGCGCAAGGGCAACCTCAAGGAGGTGATCGGCACGATCGTGCGGTCCATGGGCTCCACCCTGGCCGCCTGCGGCGACATCAACCGCAACGTGATGGCGCCGGCGGCCCCGTTTGAAACGGGCGCCTACCCGGCCGCCCGGCGCCTCGCCGATGCAATCGCCGACCTGCTCACCCCCACCGCTGCCGAGGGCTCCTATCTCGACCTCTGGGTCGATGGCGAATTGAGCTACCGGATCAAACCGAGCGCGCCGGTGAAGAAGGTGCGCAAGCGCCAATTGGAGGGCGGCGTGTTCAGCGGCGATGTCAACGAGCCCCTCTATGGCTCCACCTACCTGCCGCGCAAGTTCAAGGTCGCCGTCACGGTGCCCGGCGATAACTCGGTGGACCTGCTTACCCAGGACATTGGTCTGGTGGCCTTTGCCTACCCCAACGGCAAGCTGCGCGGTTGCAATGTGTATGTGGGCGGCGGCATGGGCCGTACCCACAACAAGGAAGAAACCTTTGCCCGCACGGCCGATCCGCTCGGCTATGTGGCGGCCGAGCATGTGCTCGATCTGGTGCAAGCGATTGCGGCTGTGCAACGGGACCACGGCGATCGCCAGCAGCGGCGCCATTCGCGCATGAAGTATCTGATCCACGAGCGCGGCATCGCCTGGTTTAAATCGGAACTCACGGGTCGCTATTTCCAGCATCCGATCAAGGCCCTTTTGAACGAGCCCAGCACCAAGCTGCTCGATTACCTGGGCTGGCATCGCCAGGGCCCAAGCACCTGGTTCGTGGGCCTGCCCGTGCTCAGTGGCCGGATCTCGGGAGCCTTCAAGGCTGGGCTGCGCCAGCTCGTGGCCACCTACCAGCTAGAGATCCGCCTCACCCCGAATCAAGACCTGCTGCTCTGCAACATCGGCACCAGCCAGAAGGCCAGTGTGCGCGCCGCCCTGGCGGCCCTTGGGATCGACAACCCTGGCGAAACCAGCCTGCTGTCCCGCCACGCCCTGGCCTGCCCCGCCCTACCCCTCTGCGGCCTGGCCGTGACCGAGGCGGAGCGGGGCCTGCCGGCGATCCTGGAACGGCTGGAAGACCAGTTGCGCCAGCTGGAGATCGAGCGCTCGATCCTGGTGCGCGTTACCGGCTGCCCCAATGGCTGTGCCCGGCCTTACATGGCCGAACTAGGCCTGGTGGGCAGCGGCCCCAACCAATACCAGCTCTGGCTGGGGGGCACCCCCAACCTCAGCCGCCTGGCCGAGCCCTACCTGGAACGCCTCAACCTCGACGACCTCGAAACCACCCTGGAACCGCTGCTGCGCGGCTGGGGCGAGGCCGGCGGCCGCCGCAGCTTCGGCGACCACATCCATGCCCTGGGCCGGGACGCCGTGCTGGCCCTGTTGCCCAAGGAATAATCGAACTGGGGGTACGGGCCAGGCTGGGCGTGGTGCCGCGGTCCGTGATGGCGCGATCAGGGCGGGCTACTCAGGGGATGCCATCCCCCATCCAGCGGCCATAGCGGGCGAGCTGGGCACCGGTGCGCCAGGCCCAGAGTTGGTCGCCCAGGCTGAAATGCCACCACTCGTTGGGGTGCTGGGCAAAACCCGCCGTTTCCATCACCTGGCGCAACAGCTGGCGCCGGCCATGCCATCGGGCGGCCTCACTGCTGGGGTCGGCTAGGGCTGCCGCCCCAAAGTGGTCGGGCTCGGACACGGCGCCAATCGCGTCGATCGGGGCGCCCAGGTCGAGCTGGTGGACCTTCCCAGCCTCCCCCTCGCCAGCCGGGTCTTCAGGGCCCGCCAGCGTCAGGTCCACGGCCGCTCCGGTGCTGTGGGGCGGCGGTGTGGCCGGATCCTCGCTGGGGGGCGCCCAGAAGCGACCCACCTCCGCCCCAATCGCCGCCAGGGCCGCCGAGGGCGCCTGGGGATCTACCCCCTGGAGGCGGCATTGCTCGTCAATCGCCTGGCCCACCATGAACCGCTGCACCGCCAGGGGCCGCCAGGCATCAAAAATCAACAGCCGCCAGCCGGGCCGCAGGGCGGCCAACTGGCGCTCAGCCGCCAGCAGCTGCTGAACCACGCCGGAGCGCAGGCGGAAGGGATCGGCCTGGGCCCCGTAGGGGGCACCCAGGGCGACATAAGGATGGGGCTCCAGCCGCAGCAGCACGGCGGGGATGGACTCCAGGGGCTCGCCCGATTCCAGGATCGGGATGGGGCTCCAGGGGCGCAGGGCTGGGGCTTCAGGCGTCATGGCTGGTGGAAAGGCTGCAGCACCCGTTTGCGCTGCCCATTCAAACCGGGGCCCCAGGGGGCCCTGGGGCGGGCGCTCTCAAGCCGGCAGCAACCGGGCAAGGACCCCAAGGGCCCCCTCCAGGGGCCTAGTTCAGCCGATCCACCTGCGTAAGCCGCTGACGTTGCTCGGCCAGGGCGGCGGCCAGGGCCGGGTGCTCGGCCAGGTCGGGATCACGGGCCATCAGGGCCTGGGCCGCCTCGCGGGCCTGGTCGAGCACGGCGCCGTCGTCGCTGAGGCTGGCTAGGGCTAAATCCGGCAGGCCCGATTGGCGGGTGCCCAGCACCTGGCCCGGACCGCGCAGGCGCAGGTCCATCTCGGCGATCTCGAAGCCATCGCTGGAGCGCACCAACACCTCCAACCGCTGGCGGGCCTGGGCATTGCGGCTGTCGTTGATCAGCAGGCAATGGGAGGCCGCCGCCCCCCGGCCCACCCGGCCGCGCAGCTGGTGCAGCTGGGAGAGGCCAAAACGGTCGGCGTGCTCGATCACCATCACGCTGGCCTGGGGCACATCCACCCCCACCTCCACCACCGTGGTGGAAACCAGCACCTGGGTGTCGCCAGCCGCAAAGGCGCCGATCGCCGCCTGCTTGTCGGCGCTGGCCAGGCGGCCGTGGAGAAGGCCCACGCTGAGGTCGGGGAACACCTCCTCGCTCAGCTGGCGATGGACCTCCACCGCCGAGCGCAAGTCCAGCTTTTCCGAGTCCTCCACCAGGGGCAACACCACATAGGCCCGCTGCCCCGCTTCCACCTCGCGGCGGATCAGGTCGTAGGCCTGCTGACGTTCACCGGCCTTGATCATTTGGGTGCGAATCGGCGTGCGGCCCGGCGGCAATTCATCGATCTGACTGACATCGAGATCGCCGTGGATGGAGAGGGCCAGGGTGCGGGGAATGGGGGTTGCCGTCATCGTCAACAGATGGGGTTGCAGGCCCTTATTGAGCAGGCGATGGCGTTGATGCACGCCGAAACGGTGTTGCTCATCCACCACCACCAGACCGAGGCGGGCGAAGCGCACCGGATCCTCCAGTAGGGCATGGGTGCCCACCAAAATTTTGAGGGTGCCGTTGTCGAGGTCGGCCAGCAGCTCGCGCCGCCGCTTGGCGGGGGTGGAGCCGGTGAGCAGGGCCACAGTCACATGCAGCTGGGGCAGCCACTCGCACAGTTTTTGGTAGTGCTGGGCCGCCAACACCTCGGTGGGCGCCATCAGGGCCCCCTGGCAGCCGGCATCGATGGCCGTGAGCAGGGACGCAATCGCCACCACGGTTTTGCCGCTGCCCACGTCCCCCTGCACCAGCCGGGCCATCGCCTGGTCCCGGGCCAGGTCGGCGTGGATCTCGGCCAGCACCCGCCGCTGGGCGCCGGTGAGCGGAAAGGGCAGGATTTTTAAAAAGGCCTGCATCAAGCCCTCGGCCTCGCCCGCGCCATCGGCCGCCCCAGGCGCCCGTTGGGCCGCCAGGGCCAGGGGGGGCGCCGGGTTGGCGGTGAGTTGGCGGCGCCGCTGCAGCAGGCCGAGCTGCAACATCAGAAATTCATCAAACACCAGCCGCCGCCGGGCCGCCGCCAGCCGCTCCTGGTCGTCGGGCTGGTGGATCTGCACCAGGGCCGTGGGCAGATCCAGGAGCTGCTGCTGCCGCAACAGGGAGCCGGGAAGGGGGTCTCCCCAGGCCGGCACCGCCCCGAGAAGGGGCTGAACCGCCTGGCGGAGCCGATCGGCCGTGAGGCCTTCCGTGAGCCCATAGACCGGCAGGAGCCGGCCGATCTGGCGGCTTTGCAGGGGCGCATTGGGACTCTCCAGCACCTCCATCAGCGGGTCCTGGAAGCAAGGGCCGTAGGGCGTTTCCTTAACCAGGCCACTCACCGCCACCGTGCAACCGGCCGGGAACTGGCGCTCCTGGGACTTCAACCAACCCGGCGAACTGAAGCGTTTGCCCGCGAAAAACCGTGACACCCGCAGGCGGCCGGTGGGGTCCTGCAGCTGCAATTCCAGGATCGAGAGGTTGGGATTGCGGGGGCTGGTGAAGCTGCTGCTGCGCCGCACCGTGGCCACGATCGTGGCCGTGGAGCCCGGCTCTAGGGAGGCGATGCGCACCAAGTTGGCGTAGTCGAGGTAGTCGCGCGGGTAGTAGCGGATCAGGTCGCGGGCGACGAACAAGCCCAGGGCGGCCAATTTTTCGGCGCTCTTGGGGCCGATGCCACGGATCTGGCCCAGGGGGGTTTGGGGTTGGAGGCCGGCGAGGTCCGGACCCTGGGCTGGGGCCGGGCTGTCCTTGGGCCGGTTCAGCCGCGGCGGCGCCGGCGGCGTGGCCGGCTGCAGGGCCCTTTGGATGTCATGCAGCCGCTGACGGCTGCGGCGCACCAGGCTCTGGCGGCGGGCCGGGCTGAGGCTGTCGTAGAGCCGGTAATCGTCCGCCAGCTGACCAAGGGCCCCCTGGTCGACGAGGGACAGGCCGGCCGGAGGCTCGCCGCAGTGGCGAGCCAGGAAGCTGCTGAACCGTTCGCGGCGCCCCTGAAGATTGCCGAACCCCTTGTCCGCCTCCAGCTCCAGGGCCTGCTGCAGGGGCCGGGCCCACAGGACAAAGTCAGCCTCACTTGGGAGGGCCGGTGCCGGGGCTCCTGGGGCAGACGATGGGCTAGGGCCTGGCCCGGGAGCGGTTGAACCAGCCAGCGCCGTCGGCCCTGGCAAGGGCCCCGCACTGGCCAGCCCGGGGGCGCCTGCGGCTACGCGGGCTAGCGGCTGGTTGGGGGACTGTCCTGGAACCACTGCCGCTCTGCCTCTAGGGCCTGCACACGCCGCTGCCAGTAGCGGTGCCGTTGGGCCATTGTGCGCAATCGGGCCCGGTTCTGCTCGAGGCGTTGGCGACAGACCCGCAGGGACGGCGTCTCAAATTCCAGATCGGTTGGTCTGAGCAACAGCGCCACCAGGTCCAGGGGCCCGCCCAGGGGGAAGGCCCCTGGGCCAGCACCGCCAGGACTGGCGGGGCTATCACCGCCAAAGGGCATCTGCAGGCGCACCAGGTTGGCGGGTGCTGGCAGGGGATCCAGCTGGCCCTGGAGCACGGCATCCAGCAGGGGCATCGGCAGGTGGCTCCGGGTGATCCCCAGCCGCAGCAGCTCGCCATTGACGGCATTCTAGAGGTTGCGCAACCGCCGCTGCAGCGCCCCATCTAGGGCCTCCCACCAGGCCAACAGGCGGGGGGCGTCTTGGGGCATCAAGGAGTCCTGGGCTTGCCAGCCCGCCGCATCCGGGGCCTGGCCGGGGCCTCCGGCTTGGCGCAAAAGCTCGAGACGGATCGCCAGCTCCCCGTGCTCGCCCCCCTCCAGCGCGGCAGGGTGCTCGGCCGGGCCATCGGGGCTTGCGTCGCCCGCCCCCTGGAGGGACTCGCCCTGGCCAGACTGGGTTTGCCCAGACTGGGTTTGTCCAGACTGGGTTTGTCCAGACTCAGCCGAGCCAGACTCACCTAGGCCAGACGCAGCCGAACCCGGATTGGCCAGGCCTGACGTCTCCCGGCCCAGCCCCTCGGCAGCCAGGGCAAAGAGGGATTGGAAGAACTGGAACTCATCGCTCGAGCCTCCTGGGGCAGCGGACCGTTGGCGCCCGTTGGGACCAGGGCCCCGCCGGAGGACTGGGCGCCGGGGTCGACGGGGACCGTCGCTGGCGCCCTGGGGGCCGGGGGGCTGCCCGGCCCCGGAGCGGGCCGAGGGCCGAGGCGCGGCAGGACTGGCAGGCCCCTGGTGCGGGGGCGCGGAGCGGTCCCCTTGGCGCGGGAGGCCTTCGTCCGGATCAGGATCAGGATCAGGAGCATCCCCTTGGAGTGGGGCCGGATCGAGTGGGGCCGGATCGAGCGGGTCCAGCTCGTTGGGGCTGCTCGCAGGGTGGTGATCGCCAGCGCCGAGGCCAGGCTGGTCGCCTAGATCGCCTGCGGGACCAAAGGGATCGGCCGGATCGCTCGTCTGGTCCCGTTCCCGTTCGGCACCCCGGCCCGGCTCTGCGCCTGGATCCAGGGAAGCAAGGGCCAGGCCCGGATCCGGGGGCTGGGGCCCGTCCGGCTCAGCATCAGCCAAGGGCGACAACATCCCTTGGTGCCCGGCCTCCTCCGGCTGAACCCCATCGGGGTAGCTGCCCTCCTCGTGATCACTATCGTCCTGGGAACTGTCTTCCTGGGGACTGTCTTCCTGGGGACTGTCGTCCTGGGGTGTCTCCTCCTGCTGGAGCTCTTCGCCTGCCTCGTGAGGCCCTAGGTCGTCTTGGAGGGAATCGCCCTGGGTGGCAAAACCAGCCAGCCAGGACCCCAGCCCCTCCAGACCGGAGCCAAAAAGATCGGCGCTGAGGGGCAAATCGAGGCCCAGGTGCACCGAGCCCCGGTGCTGGCCAAAGGGACTGTCGTCGGAATCGCCTGGTCCCAGGCCCCTGTCCCGGGGGTGATCCTCGCCGTCGACCTCCCCAGGGTCATCGTCGTTGCCATGGTCCGCCGCCAGGGCCAGCAACAGGCGCTGCTGGTCCCGCCGCCGCTGCCGTTGCTGGCGGCTTTGCAGTTGGGAAGCCAGGCCCATGAGCTGTTCAACCGTGAGCAGGCAGTTGCAGCGCTGCACCAGGGCCTGGAGCCGCTCCTGCAGCTCCAGGCGGCGGCTGGCACCGATGGCGCTGAAGCGTTCTGGGTAGGTCTGGGTGGCCAGATGGAAACAGGCCTGCTGCACGGCGTGCAACAGGCCCTTGCGGAGCACTTGCAGATAAAGGGCCAGCTGGCGGTAGAGCTCGGGAGTGAGCGCCACAATCAGCTGGCGCTGCAGCTCCAATTGGCGCTCGGCCTCCGCCAGGGGGCTGCTGTTGGGGTGCAATGGGGCCGCCAGCTCAGGCGGAGATGGTCATGGCGGCAACTTCGGCAGCAAAGTCGGTTTGCTCCACCTCAATGCCTTCACCCAGGGTGTAGCGGGTAAAGCGACGGATCTGAATGTTCTCGCCGATCTTGCCAGCCACCTGCTTCACCAGCTCCTCCACAGTGATGGCACTGTCCTTGATGAAAGGCTGCTCCAACAGGGCAAGTTCCTTCAGGCGCTTGCCGATGCGTCCTTCGACGATCTTCACCTTCATCGCCTCAGGCTTGCCGGCCAGATCATCGCGACCCATCTCAATACCCTTTTCGCGCTCGGCCACATCCTTGGGGATGTCGGCGGTGCTCACGAATTCCACGTTGGGGCAGGCAGCAATCTGCATCGCCACATTGCGTAGCAGGTCCTGGAAGAGATCGCCGCGGGCGACGAAATCGGTTTCGCAATTGACCTCCACAAGCACACCAACGCGGGCGCCAGTGTGGATATAGCTGCCGATCGCACCCTCAGCGGCGGTGCGACCCGATTTCTTCTCGGCCGTGGAGATGCCCTTCTGGCGCAGCCACTCGGTGGCCTTGGTGGTATCACCACCAGACTCGGTGAGGGCTTTCTTGCAATCCATCATGCCTGCGCCGGTGATATCGCGCAGTTCCTTGACCAGCTTCGCTGAAATCTCAGCCATCGGAGGGCGGGGAGTAGGGGGTTAGGGAGTGGGAGGGAATGGACTCGGGGCCAGAGTCAGGCGTCAGCCTTCCTCGTCCTCGTAGCCGCCGCGCTGGTCTTGGGCACCATGGCGACCTTCATTGATGGCATCGGCCAGCCGTCCAAGCACCAGTTGCACCGAACGCACGGCGTCGTCGTTACAGGGGATGGGCACGTCGCAGAGGTCGGGATCGCAGTTGGTGTCGAGCATCGACACCAGGGGAATATCGAGCTTGCGGGCCTCGAGCACGGCGTTGGTTTCGCGGCGCTGATCCACTAGCACCACCACATCGGGCAGGCGGCGCATGTTTTTGAGGCCACCGAGATACTTCTGAAGACGCTCCAGTTCGCGGCGCAGCACCGCCGCTTCTTTCTTGGGACGCAGGGCGATGCCGCCGGAGGACTCCATCCGCTCCAGGTCCTTGAGGCGGTCGATCCGGGCGCGCATCGTTGTCCAGTTGGTGAGCATGCCGCCCAACCAGCGCTGGTTCACAAACGAGGCACCACAGCGGGTCGCCTCCTGGGCGATCACTTCGGAAGCCTGTTTCTTGGTGCCCACAAAAAGGAAACGCTTGCCACTACGGGCGGCACTGCGGGTCCACTTGTAGGCGTTATTCATGCAGACGGCGGTCTGCACGAGGTCAATGATATGGACCCCGTTGCGCGCGCAATAGATGTAGCGCGCCATCTTGGGATTCCAGCGGCGGGTTTGGTGCCCAAAGTGGGCACCCGCCTCCATCATTTCTGCGAGTGTGACAACAGCCATGGAAGTAGGGGTTTCGGGTTCGCCTCCACCTGCCAGGGACCATGGGGTTGACCGACGGACCGAAATTCGGCCAGGGGGTCAGGGGCAAGGCCCGGAGGCCTAGCCAGTGGCACAGACGGAACAGCCGGTGCCTGGTCACCCGAAACGGACAGGTGTGCGGTTTGTTAGGGACCCAGCCAACCTATCAAATGGGCCCTTGCGGCCAGGCCGGTTTGCCGTCAAAACCCCTGGCTAAGACTCAGGCCAGGCCGGCGGCCCGGGCCTCGGCATAGAGGGCCCGAACGCCGATGCGGTTGAGCGGCAGGCGCAGCAGCTCTAGGGCCAGGCCCGGTTTGCCATGGCGGATCAACCAGGCCAGCAGGGGGCGCAGGCTGCGTTCATTCAGCAGGCCACCCAGGGTGAGCAGCTCCCAGAGCAGGCGGTGCAGCAGGGTGAACTGGATGATGAAGCGCACCCGACGGGTGGGGTGCTTCCGGTAAAAAACGAGGCCCATCTTGGCCCGCTCCTGCTCCACCTGAATCAGGCGGGGCACCTGCTCCAGGCTCAGGGCTGGATGCCAGTGGTAGCCCACCGCCTCGGGGCAGCGCACCAGCACCACGCCCAGGCGCCGCAGGCGCTCGCCCAATTCGAGATCTTCCCAGCCATAGAGGCGGAAGCGGGTATCGAATAGCCCACTGCGCTCGAGCAGCTGGCGATCGATCGCCACGTTGCCCGTGGCGAAATAGGCCCAGGAGAGGTCGCGCAACTTGTGGGGCTCGCTGCTCGGATCGTCGAAGTTGGCCGTGTTAATCACGGCCCCGTAGGTGAAGCAAAGGCGATCGCCGCTGCGCTGCCACTGCTGCTGCAGGGCGTTGGCATGGGCGAGCAGGAAGCCACCCGTTACCACCAGATCGCTATCGATAAACACAATCACATCGCCCTGGGCGTGCTCGACGCCCCGATTACGGCCCTCAGCCGGCCCACCGTGGTCCTGTTCGATGAGGCGCACGTGGGGGAACGAGGCCGCCTCGGCCCGCAACCAGGCGACCGTGTCATCGCTGGAGCCGTCATCGACGACCACCACCTCGTAGGCGCTGATCGGGGCGCCGAGCTGCTGCTGCTCCAGGGCACGCAGGCATTTGGCCAGGATCGGCCGGCGGTTGTAGGTGGGGATGACGACGCTGAGAAACATGGGTTCGTCGAAACAGCCGAAGGGCCAGGACACCTAAAAAAAGGGGGACCCCGCAGGATCCCCACACAGCAGACCACCCCAAGGGGGTTTCAGGCCTGCTCAGTCGGCAGCGCCGCCATTGTTGGCCGTGCCGGTCACTCCGTTGCCAGCGCCTTCGCCGCGGCCATCGTTACGCAGCTTGCGCTTTTTGAACTTGCGGGCGTAGGCGCGGTTGCGTTCCTGCTTTTCCTTTTTGAGATTCCTGCGCTTCGACATCGGCGGGCCGGTTCGGTGGGAGAGATCCTTCACCATACTCAAACGGGACCGGGCGCCCGGGCGGTTGCCCGCTTGACCAGGCAAGGCCGCCAGGATGTCCACCGGTTCATGGTGCAAGGAGCCTGCCGGGCCGCCTAGCTGGCCCCCGCTTCCGTGGCCGCCAAGGCACCAGCGGTGACGGAGTCGGCGGACGCCGTGTCCACCACCCGGCCGTCCTCCATGCGCAGCACCCGGTCGGCCAGATCAAGGATGCGGGGATCGTGGGTGACCATCAGCACGCCGCAGCCCTGCTCCTTGGCCAGGCCGTGCAGCAACACCACCACATCGCGGCCGGTGCGGCTATCAAGGGCGGCGGTGGGTTCGTCGGCCAGCAGCAGCCTCGGGTGGGTCGCCAGGGCCCGGGCAATCGCCACCCGCTGCTTCTGGCCACCGGAGAGGTCGTGGGGCAGCTTGTGGAGCTGGTCGCCCAGGCCCACGGCCCGCAGCCATTCGCGGGCCTGGTCGCGGCGGGCCCGATAACTGAGCCCTTCCAACAGGTCGGCGCCCATCTGCACGTTCTGCTCGGCGCTCAGGCAGCGCAGCAGGTTGTGGCCCTGGAAAATCATGCCGATCGAGCGGCGCAGCTGCTGGCGCTCAGCCCGGCTCGAGCCGGCCAGCTCCTGGCCGAACACCCTCACCTGGCCGGCCTGCACCTGGCGCAGGGCCCCCACCAGGGTGAGCAGGGTGGTTTTGCCGCAACCGGAGGGACCGGTCAACAGCACCACCTCGCCGCTGGCGATCGAGAGATCCACCCCTTCAAGCACCTGGCGGCGCATCTTGCCCTCGCCATACCAATGGCTGAGGCCGGCAATCTCAATCGCCGGCGGACCGGACCGCCCGATCTCATGGTCAGTTTGATCAGGGCCTGATCGCATGGCTCAGAAAATCTCCGCCGGATCGGCATCACCCAGGCGGCGCATGGCCAAAGCCGCCGAGCCCATACACATCACCAGAATCATGGTGAACACCACAAGGGCCCGGTCGGGGTCCATCTGCACCGGCAATTTTGTGGCGCCCTTAATCACCCCATAGAGCAGCACGCCAGCCCCGTAGGCCGGCAGGTAACCCAGCACCGCCAGTAAGAATCCCTCCCGGGCCACAACCCCAAGCAGGCTGGTGAGCTTGTAGCCCATCGCCATCAAGGTGGCGTACTCGGGCAGGTGATCACTCACATCGGAATAGAGAATCTGATACACAATCACGCAACCCACGACAAAACCCATGCCGGCTCCCAGGGTAAAAATAAAGCCAATGGCGGTGCTGCTGCGCCAATAATCCTTCTCCATCTCAATGAAGCCATTGCGCGTATACACAATCACGTCCTTGGGCAAATTGTGGCGAAGCCGTTTGGCTACGGCCTCGGGATCAGCGCCCGGCCGGAGACGAATCAGGCCCAGCTCAATGCTGCCCGGCGGCGTGTTGGGCAGCAGGCTGAGAAAGGTTTCACTGCTGGTGAGCAGGTTGCCATCGGCGCCAAAGGAAGGGCCCACGGCGAAGAGTTCGGCCACCCGCAGCCGCTTGCCGGAGATTTCACTTTCCACCGTGCGGCCCTGGCGAAACCAGCTGGCCACCGGGCCGAATTCATCCCGGGAGCGCTCATCAAACAGCACCCTGCCTTTCTGGGTGAGCAGGGAAGCCTTGGCCGTAAGGGCCGGGTCATTGAACAGGGGATCGCCGGGCTCAAAGCCCAGGGCCAGGATCGAGCGGGTGCCGCGGGTTTCCGGGTTGCGCCAAAGCAGCAGGTTCCAGTGCACCGGCGAGATGCCCTGCACGGCGGGATCGGCCAGGGCCTGGACCAGCCGGCGGCGCGGAAAGCCGGCCATGCTGATCGAACTTTTGGTGCGCGGGCTCATCAACACCAAATCGGTGTTGAACATCTTGTGAACCGTGACGCTGGCATCAAACAGGGCATCGCGGAAGCCCAGCTGCATGAACATCAAGATGCCGGCAAAGCTGATGCCCGCCAGGGCCACGGCCAGCCGCACCGGCTGGCGGGTCAGCAACAACCAGGCCAGGGGAATGCGGCGGCCCGACCAGATCGCCTGCAGCGGATTCACGGATTGAAGCGGGCGATGATTTTCAGGCCCGCCAGCTGGCGCACCCGCTGGATGTCCGCCGGTGCCAAGGCCAGGCGCACCTCCACGACCCGGGCATCGGCGTCGCCGGTGGGATCGGTGGAGAGCACTTGGCGCTGGCGCACCTGGGGGCTGATGCGCAGCACCGTGGCCTCGAGGCGGCCCTCGAAGCCGCCGTTTTCGCTGGTAAGGGTGACGGTTTGGCCAAGGCGCACCCGGCCGATGTCGCTCTCGTACACCTCGGCGACAGCCTCCATCTGGTTGTTGGCGCCGATTTCGAGGATGCCGGCCTCGCCCGGCCGCTCGCCCGGACGGGTGTTGATGCGCAGCACCAGACCATCGATCGGCGAGCGCAACTGGCTCTTGGCCAGGTCGGTGCGCACCTTGCGCAGCTCGGCCTTGGCCTCCTGGAGATCGCCGCGCAGGTCCACGACCTTGATCTCGCGCGCTTCTAGGGCTCCGATCGCGATGGCACCGCGGCTGGTGAGCTGGCGATAGCGGCTGGTTTCGCGATCCAGCAGATCGAGCTGCTGCTTGAGGCTGGTCATGCGGGTCAGCAGGAGATTCTCCTGGGCCAGCAGGGTCGGCCGGTTATCAAAACTGGCCAGCACCTGGCCCGCTTGCACGGGCTGGCCCTCCTGCACAAACAGTTCGGTGAGCCGCGGCGAAGCGCCGAAATCGGTGACTGGGGCCGCCAGCTTGCGGACATCTCCAGCCGGCTCCAGGCGCCCCAGGGCTGAAACGGCCTCAAGAGCGGGCGGCGTTGCAGGCTGGGAGCTGGTGGCTCCGGCCCCTGGGGCGGTAGGCGTGGTCTGTTGGCGCCGTTGCAGCACCCCCACACCAACCGCTACCGCCACCACGGCGGCCACGGCGATCACCAGGGGCCTGCGGCTGATGGCAAAGCCGGGCGAACCCTTCACCCCAGCAGCGGATCGTCGAAGAGCAGCTCCTCGATGTAGCGATCCGCCCACTGGGGATTGAAGGCCTTCTCCAGCACCCTGCGGGTCTTGTCGTTGCGTTTCTGCTGCCTGCAATAGGAGAGCTGTCCCGCGTGCCTCGCCACAGTAAGGGGGTGGTCGCTGGCCTGGGGCTCGGCGCTGTGGCAGGCCGAGCTGAGCACGGTCAAGAAGCGGTCCACCTCCTCCACAAACTGCTGCTCCTCGGCCCCATCGGCCGGCCGCACGAAACGCACGAAGGGCGAAAAGATCGAGCCCCAATCGGGCAGCTCGCGTTCCTGGCTATAGGTGAGGCGGGGCAGGGCCGCCAGGGGGCCGGCGATGCTTTCGGGTAGGGCTGGGCCCACCGGCGAGAGGTCGGCGATGGCCGCAGACACCACGCCCCTGCCAGCGACAATGTCTGCGCCGAACACGGGCAGATCGAAACGGGGATCTGGGAAGAAGACGCAGTGAAGAATTTGCAGTCCGGCCCCCAGGCGGGCCGTTTCCAGGTGGAGCTTGCGTAGCCCCCGGCAGCGGCGCAGTTCATTGCGGATGAACAGGGCCTCGCCATCGAGGCTGCCGCTGATCGCTTCGAGCTCGGGGTCGATCGCTAGGGGCTCCAGCTCCGGCAGGCCCAACCAGCAGGCGCGAATGCGGTCGGCCAGGGCATCCATCAGGGGGTGGACCCCCAGAACCTGGGTAGGGGCTGGCTCTTCAGCTGGGCCCGGGCCTGGAGCGGCGGTCGTCAACGCTGGATCTGGCGCAGGGGCGCTCTTGATCCTGACAACAGGATTGCCTTTCAGCCAGCAGAATGCAGGTCCTGACATGCGGCGTCACGGATTTGGTGGTTTCGCAAGTGGTCTCAGACGAGCTGGCGCCCTTGGCGGCCAAGGGGACGGAAAACTCGGGTTTAGATGGGGGCAGCGGCGGCGGCTCTGAGCCGGCCTCCCGAGCCGCAGGCAGCGGCAGCCTGGGTGAGCCCCTGCAGCGGCGCCTGGGCCAGGGGGCCGCAGTGGTGAGCCTGGACCTGCCCCAGGCCCCCGTGACCTGTGTGGACTTCTGGTGCCGCGCCGGCAGCGCCGCCGAAACCCCCGCCGAATCGGGCCTGGCCCATTTCCTCGAGCACATGGTGTTCAAGGGCAGCGAGCGCCTCGGGGCCGGCGAATTTGACCTGCGCGTTGAGGCCCTCGGCGGCAGCAGCAATGCCGCCACTGGCTTCGATGACGTGCACTATCACGTGCTCGTGCCCCCCAGTGCTGCGGCCGAGGCGATCGACCTGCTGCTCGATTTGGTGCTGGCGCCCCGGCTCGATGGCCAGGATTTCGACATGGAACGCCAGGTGGTGCTCGAAGAGCTAGCCCAGAGCGAAGACCAGCCCGAGGAGGTGGCCTTCCAGCAGTTACTGAGCCGGGCCTGCCCAGGCCACGCCTATGGCCAGCCGATCCTGGGCCGCCGAGAGGCCCTCGAAGGCCACCGGGCCGAGGCCATGGCCGCCTTCCACCAGCGCCTCTATCGGGCCGACAACTGCTGCCTGGCCGTGGCCGGGCCCCTGGGCGATGGGGCCATTTTGGAGCACCTCGAGCACTCCGCCCTGTCCCGCCTGGCCAGCGCTGACCAGCCCCGATCAAGCAGTACCGGACCCGCCTCCTCAGGCACCCGCAGCGAGGCGGCCCCCCTCCAGCTGCAGCCAGGCTCCGACACGGTGGTGCTGCCGCGGCTCGAGGCGGCCCGGCTGCTGATGGCCTGGCAGGTGCCCCCCGCCGGAGACCTGGAGGCTGTGATCGGCTGCGACCTGCTCACCACCCTGCTGGCCGAAGGCCGGCGCAGCCGTCTGGTGGCCCGTCTGCGCGAGCAGCTGCGGCTGGTGGAAAGCATCGACCTGGATCTCAATGGCCTCGAAGCCGGCAGCCTGGTGTTGCTGGAGGCGGTGTGCGAGAGCGAGCACCTGCCGGCGGTCGAAGCCGAAATCCACAGGGTGCTCCAGGAGCTGATCGGAGCTCCGCCGCCCCTGGCCGAGGTGGAGCGGGCCCAGCGCCTCGTGGGCAACGGCTACCGCTTCGGCCTAGAGGCGGCTGGCTCGGTGGCCGGCCTGCTGGGCAACAACCACCTGTGGGGCCGGCATCAACCGATCCAGGCACCGCTCGATGCCCTGGCCCATTGGGATCCCCAGCGGCTCTGGCGCGACCTGACACCCCTGCTCGATCCCGAGCGGGCCTTCTGCCTGCGGGCCCTACCGGCATGAGCCCCGTGACGTCCAACCCCAGCGCCACCCCCGCCGCCGACCCAGCCGCTATCGACAGCTCCCCCACCTCCAGCGCCGTCCCTGGCTCCAGCGCCGGGTCCCTCGCCGGTCCCCGGTCCAGGTCCGTTTTGCCCGGGGGCTGCCCCCTGTGGGTGGTGCCACGACCGGGCCCCGAGATTGTGTCGGCCAAGCTCTGGATCCGGGGCGGCAGCAGCTCCGATCCCAGGGGCCAGCGGGGCAACCACCAGCTCCTGGCCGGCCTGCTCAGCCGCGGCTGCGGCGACCACAGCGGCGAGGCCCTAGCGGACCAGGTGGAAGGCCTGGGCGCTGGCCTGCGCTGCGAGGCCTCCGAAGACGGCCTGCTGATCAGCCTCAAGTGCGCCGCAGCCGATGCCAACCAGCTCCTGCCCCTGCTGCTGACCCTGGTGCAGAAGCCTTGGCTGCTGAACGACCAGATCGACCTAGAGCGCCAGCTCAACCTGCAGGCCCTGCAGCGTCACCGCGAAGATCCCTTCCAGCTGGCCCATGACCGCCTGCGCCAGCAGCTCTATGGCGACGGTCCCTATGGCCACGATCCCCTCGGGGTTGAGGCCGAGCTGGCGGCGATCGGCCGGGACGGCCTCAGCCAGCAGGCGACCCAATTGGGGCACCAGGGGGCGGTGCTGGTGCTGGCCGGCCAACCCCCCGCCAACCTGGAGGAGCTGCTCACCCGGGAAAGCGGCCCCCGGGGCTGGCCCACCCAGGCCCCCCTGGCCAACCCCACCTGGGCACCCACCAGCCCACCCGGCGGCGATGCCCACCGCCTGGTCTGCAGCGAAGAGGACACCGAACAGCTGGTGTTGATGCTCGGGGCCGCCACCGTGCCCCTGGGCCATCGCCAGGGCCTGGCCCTGCGGCTGCTGCACTGTCACCTGGGCGTCGGCATGTCGAGTCGCCTGTTTGTAACCATGCGCGAGGAGCACGGCCTCGCCTACGACGTAGGCGTGCACCACCCGGCCCGCCTGGGAGCGGCTCCCTTTGTGTTCCACCTCTCCAGTTCGGCGGAGCGGGCCTTCGAGGCCACCAGCGAGCTGCTGAGCGAATGGCAGCGCTTGTTGGAGCAACCCCTCACCGGCGACGAGCTGTCCCTGGCCCGCGCCAAGTTCCGGGGCCAGGAAGCCATGGGCCGCCAAACCGGCAGCCAGGTGGCCGATCGGCTCGCCCTGGTGCTCGGCCACGGGCTTCCCGCCGATTTCACCGACCGCTGTCTGGGCGAGCTCGATGGCCTCGGGCCCGCCGATCTGTTGGCCGCGGCCCGGAAGTTGCTGGCCCGTCCCAGCCTGAGCCTCTGCGGCCCGGCCCAGGCCCTGGCCGCCGCGGAAAAGGCCTGGCGCCAGCACCCCCTCTCGACCTAGGCCAACCCATCAGCTGGAGCCTGGCAGGCCTTCAGCCAGCAGTCCCCTCATCCGGACGGCGCAACAGGGCCCCATCGATCAGGAAGGTGCCGCGGCGGAAGCGCACGGCGACCGTGCCGAGGGGGCGGAGCGCCACCACCTCCCCCACCTCGGCGAGATCCACCAGATCGGGCGGGCGCAGCATCGGCATCGGATCGGCCGTTTTCAGGTAGCTGGGCCTTTGCAGCAGCCGCACCGCGCAGCCCGGCCTGAGCCCTGCGGGAGCCGGCTCTGGGCTCGATGGGGCTTCTTGGGCCGGTGGCGGGGACGATCCCTGGTGGGTCGCCTGCCCAGGCTCCGTCTCTGCACCAGGCTGGGGCCTTGGCTCCGAACTTGGCATCGCTACCGCTTCTCAAGGGCCCTACTCTCCTGCAGGATGGGCCTCTGACTGGGTTCCCCCGTGCGCGCTCTTGCCAACTGGAGTGGGGCCATCGCCGGACTGCTCCTCATCGTGATCGGGGGCTTGATCCAGGCGGCCCTGGCCTTCCCCTCTCCCAACGGCCTGCCCTACATCACCCTGCCGATCAGCCTGCAGGTGCCGGCCCTGTTGCTCACAGCCCTGGTCTGCGGTCCCCGCTCGGCCATGCTGGCTGGGGTTGCCTACATCAGCCTGGGCCTGTTCCAGTTGCCCGTCTTCCACGCCGGCGGCGGCATGGCCTATCTGATGGATCCTGGCTTTGGCTACGTGGCTGGCTTCCTACCGGCGGCCTGGGTCACCGGTCGCCTGGCCCGCCAACAGGGCATGGACAACTGCATCAGCCTGGCGGGAGCCGCCTGCATCGGGTTGGCCGTGCTGCAGGCCTGCGGCATCGCCAACCTCCTGCTCGGCGGCCTAGTGCAACGCTGGGGCGGCGGCTTGACCGGTCTGTTGATCAGCTACAGCCTCGGCCCGATCGTGCCCCAACTCATGCTCTGCTGCGCGATTGCCGTCCTGGCCCTGCCCCTGCGGCGCCTGCTCCTGGTGGAATCCTGATGGCACCAGCCAAACGGGATCGGAGCCGCCAGGCAGCCTGGCTGGTTGCCCTGGTGGTCGTGGCGATCGACCAGCTCAGCAAGGCCTGGGCCCTCAACCACCTAGGCGGAGCCGGCAATGTTCCCTTACTGCCCGGCCTGCTCCACCTGCAGCTGGTGTTTAACAGCGGTGCCGCCTTCAGCCTGCTGACAAACGCCACCTGGCTGCTGGGGGTTGTGAGCCTGCTAGTGGCCCTGGCCCTGCTCGCCTGGATCCAGCTCAGTGCCCCCTTGAGACCCTGGCAGTGGCTGGGGGCCGGCCTGTTGCTGGGCGGCGCCATCGGCAATGGCCTCGATCGCTGGCGCCTGGGCACGGTGGTGGATTTTCTCGCCTTCATGCCGGTGCGCTTTCCGATCTTCAATGGGGCCGATGTGGCCATCAACCTGGCGGTGATCTGCTTCGCCTTCGACCTGCTGCCGCGCCATGGCTCCTCCCCTCGTTGACCGGCTGCGCCAGCGGCTCGCCGCGGCCCAGCCCCAGCGCCGCGAATGGCTGGAGCTGTTCATTCCAGGCCAGCCGAGCCAGCGCCTTCCCCTCTATGGCGGCACCTACCGCATCGGCCGCGACAGCCACCAGGAGATCAGCCTGGGCCATCCGGCCGTCAGCAAGCACCACGCCCTGCTGGAGCAACGGGGGCGCCAGTGGCTGCTGCAGGACAGCGGTTCCACCAATGGCCTCTGGTGGCGCGGCCGGCGGGTGCAGGAGCTGCTCCTCGCCGATGGCGATGTGGTGCGCTTTGGCCCCAGCCAGGAACCGGGCCTGCCGGAACTGAGCTTCCATCGCCAACCGCCGCCCCGGCTGGGCCTGGTGGCCCGGGGGCTGAGCCTGGGCCTGGCGGCCATCGCCGCCGGCGGCCTGGGCCTGCTGGCCCTGTCCCTGCTGCAGGTGCCCCTGCGCAACCGCCTGGCCTCGGTGCGCGGTCCCCTCGCCCTCTACGACGGCGCCAACCGTCCCCTCAGTTCGGCCGAGTCGAGCCTGCACCACGAAAACCCGGGCCTGCGCGATTACCCCGCCGTGCTGATCGACGCCCTGCTGGCCAGCGAAGACAGCCGCTTCTGGTGGCATCCCGGCATCGATCCGATCGGCACGGGCCGGGCCCTGGTGGCCAACCTGGTGGGCGGCCGGGTGCTGGAGGGGGGCAGCACCCTCACCCAGCAACTGGCCCGCAGCCTCTATCCCGAAACCGTGGGCCAGGGCCAGACCCTGGAGCGCAAGTGGCGGGAATTGCTCGTGGCGATGCAACTAGAGCAGCGTTTTAGCAAGCGCGACCTGCTGCTCGTTTACCTCAACCGGGTCTATCTGGGGGTGGGCTGGGGATTTGAGGATGCCTCGCGGCTTTATTTCAACAAGCCCGCCGCCCGCCTCGACCTCGACGAAGCGGCCCTGTTGGTGGGCCTGCTGCCCTCGCCCAACGGCCGGGATCCCTGTAGCAACCCCCAGGCAGCCCTGGGGGCCCGCAATGGCGTGCTCAGCAAGATGGTCGATACGGGCCATTTGAGCCCGGAGCAGGCCCACCGGGCCAGCCGCCGGCCGATCGCCCTGGCCGGCCAGGCCTGCCATGGCGGCGGGAGTGGCAGCGGCAGTGGCGGCCGCCGGCCGGTCCCCTACTACACGGACCAGGTGCGGCTGGACCTGGGCTCCTTGCTAGGGGATCCCGTGGCGGCCGAGGGCAACTTCCTCGTCGAGACCCATCTCGATCCACTCCTGCAGCAGGTGGTGGAACGGCGCCTGGGCCAACTCCTGGCCGGCACCAGGCCGGCCGTCAGCGAGGGAGCCGTCGTGGTTCTGGACAGCCGCAAGGGCGGCATCTTGGCCGTGGCAGGCGGCCGCGATTACCGCCAGAGCCAGTTCAACCGGGCAACCATGGCCCAGCGCCAACCGGGTAGCACCTTCAAACTGTTTACCTACCTCACGGCCCTGGAGCGGGGCCTAAGACCCGACGATGGGATCAGCTGTGCACCCCTGGATTGGGGAGGCCAGTCCTTCAGCAGCGCCTGTGGCGGCAGCCTCAGCCTCACCAGCGCCTTCGCCGCCAGCAGCAACACGGCCGCCCTGCGGCTGGCTAGGCGCGTGGGTCTAGAGCAGGTGGCCCAGAAGGCCCGCGAATTCGGCATCAGCACCCCCCTCGATCCGGTGCCCGGGCTAGCCCTCGGCCAGAGCGAGGTGCGACTGGTGGATCTCACCGCCGCCTACGCCGCCGTGGCCAACGACGGCATTTGGCACGCCCCCACCACGATCCGCCACCTCACCGACGCCGAAACCTGCGGCGGCCTGGAGAGCCAGCGCTGCCGCACCCTCAAGGGCCAGGGGGATCGGCCGATCAACCCCGGCCGGCGCGTGATCAGCGTGGCCACGGCCCGGCAGATGCAGGGGCTGCTGCGGGCCGTGGTGCGGCAGGGCACCGGCGGGGCCGCCTCCCTCGGCGGCATGGAGGGGGGCAAGACGGGCACGACCAACAACGGCCGCGACCTGCTGTTCATTGGCTACGAGCCCCAGCGCCACTGGGTGATCGGCATCTGGCTCGGCAATGACGACAACCGCCCCACCGGCAACAGCAGCGCCCTGGCGGCTGGCCTGTGGAGTGAGATTGTGCGCGCCGCCGGCAACGGCAGCCTGGGGGCCGGCGCCAAGACCGCGGCGAGCCCTAGGCCATGAAAACCCCGCCGCGCCTGTGGCTTTTCGCCGGCATCGCCCTCGTTGCCCTGGTGGCGATCGTGGCCGTGCTCAATGCGATCAGCCGGCTGATCTGGGATCTACAAACCCTGCTGCCCTACTGGCTGGCGGGGCCCGTGGCCCTGCTGCTGGTTGGCGGTGGCGCCCTCGTGATCGGCCGGCTTGCCTGGCCGTGGATTCGGGACCTGCGCCGCAAACCCATCGACCAAGCCAGCGCCAACGCGGCGATCGAAGCGCCTGGCAACCGCCAGGAGGCGGCCCAACAAAACCTGGCGGCGATCGACCAGCTGCTGGAGCGGATCCGCGATGACGTGGAGCGCCAGGCCCTCCAGCAGGAACGGCTGCGGGTGGAAGACCAGTTGCAACGGGGCGACCTGGTGCTGGTGGTGTTTGGCAGCGGCTCGGTCGGCAAAACCTCCCTGATC
>CAMAVE010000023.1 GCA_945861595.1 Synechococcus sp. UW140 | reverse complement strand
GCCTGCGCCTCGAGGCCGAACCGGCCGGATCCAGTGCGATCCAGGCGGCCGATGGCAGCGGCGCCCTGGTCTGCTGGTTCAGCCAGGAGCGCGACCAGCTCGAGATCACCATGGAGGCGCGGGTGCGCACCCTGCGTAGCAATCCCTTCGACTGGATCATCACCTTTGCGCCGGCCCAGCAGCTCCCGGCCCGCTACCCCGAAGCCGAGAGAGCCGCCCTAGCCCCTTACCTGGATCTTTACCAGGATGCGTCATTGGGAGCCCCGTTTCAAACCCAACAGCAAGCACCATCTCAAGTACACCTGCAAGCACCGCTGGGGTTTGGGCCTGGGGCGGGAGCTGGGCCCGGAGATGGATCCGTGGCCGCCTGGGTGGCCGAGCTGGCGGCGGCGGTGGACCAAAACACCACCGCCTTCCTGATGCAGCTGGCGGACCGAATCCACCACGACTTCCAGCATGTGGGCCGTTTCGAGGACGAGCCGATGGCCCCCGAGCAAACCCTCTTGGGCCGAACTGGTGCTTGCCGCGACACGGCCATGCTGTTTGTGGCCGCCTGCCGCAGCCAGGGCCTGGCGGCCCGGTTTGTGAGTGGCTACTCGATCCACCACCCGCCGGAGGTGACGGAACACGAGCTGCATGCCTGGGCCGAGGTGTATCTTCCCGGGGCCGGCTGGCGGGGCTACGACCCGAGCCTGGGCCTGGCCGTGGCCGATGGCCATCTAGTGCTGGCCACGGCCCCCGACCACCGCCTGGCGGCGCCGGTGACGGGCGCCTATCGGGGCACGGGCGTGACCTCGACCATGACTTACGCCCTCAGCGTGCGGGCCCTTGAAGCGGAAGCGGCCGAGACCCCTGAAGAACTCAACCCGGCACACCCCGAGGCCGGATCACCCGACCCGTTGGATCGACTCTGACAGCCCCAATCAGGCAGATGGCTGGGCTGCAGGTGCTGCCGGGTTGGCTTCGGTAAGGGCCTGGGGCACCTGGGGGGCTGGGGCGGGCAGGCTGGCCCGGATCGGCACTAGGCGGCGCTCCACCTCCTCATTGAGCCATTGGTCGAGCAGTTCCTGGGTCATCTGGCTGGCCGTGGCCTGGTCGAACGTGGCCGGGGTGAGCTGCTCGAGCCGCACCACGACCCACCAGCCCTCAATCCGGAAGGGCTCCAGCAGTTGGCCCGGGCTGGCCGTGCGCAGGCGATCGGCCAGGGCCGGATGGGCCTGGGTGAGGGCCACGGGGCCGACGATGCCGCGGGTGGATTGCTCGGGGCCTTCGGCATAGGCCGCTGCCAGGTCGGCAAAGCTGGCAGCGTCTTCGTCGATGCGCAGAAACAGCTCCCGGGCCAGGCCCTGGTCCTTGAGCCGCAGCAGGCTGTACACCACCCGATCCAGTTCGGTTTTGCGTTCCAGGAAGCGGGCCTCCGCCTTGGGACGGAAATGGCGTTGGCCATGGCGCAGTAGGCGCAGGGGCCGCAGGATCTGGGCTTCCAGGGCCTGGGGGCTGAGCAGCTGATCCACCCGGTAACGTTCGAGGGCTTCCTGGCTGGTGATCTGGCGTTCCTGGGCGAAGGCCTGGAACGCCCCCTGGGTGTCCTCGTTGCTGAAAGGTTCCAGGTCTCCATCGACTAGCTCACTGATCAGCTGCTGGCGCAGGTAGGGCCGCAGCAGGCCGAGGCGGGCCAGTTCGCTAAACGCCACTACGTCACCGGCACTGCTTGCCGGGGAAAGGCTTGCCGGGGAAGGGCCTGCAGGGGCATTGCCTGGGGCCTGGGATGCCGCCGCTAGGTCAGCCATGGGGGGGTAAGGGAAGGGATGGATCGGAAAGGAGCTGGGTGCCGCAACGGACCGAAATCCGTTGACTCACGCCAGCCGAGGCTTGGTCCCGGAAATCTAGTAACCCTTGGGTTCAGGGCCGAATCCATGGGTACGGCAGCGGAGCCGGCTGGGATCGGGTCGAACCAGGAGCAGGGGCCCTGAAGCTTCTCCCGGCTGAAGCCAATCGGCCGTCAGCGGAAGCCCGGATCCCCAAAGCCCCCAGGCGGCTGCCGGCTGCCCCCGAAGGGCGGCCGGCCCTCCCAGCCCCGCCCCGGGGTGGGCGGCCCCCCATGGCGATCGAGCCCGTATTGCAGGCGCAGGGCTTCGATGCGGGCATGGAACCGTTCCCGCTGTTGCCAGTCCGCTTCCCGCTCGCGGCGATGGCATTCGTGCAGGCCCTGGAGGCTGCGGGCCTGGCTGACGCAGCGCTGGGAGGAGCGCAGTAACTCCAGGGCCTCCTCGAGCTTTTGCAGCTCCAGGCTTTTGAACTGCTGCAACACCGCGCCCCCCTCCCCTGGGCCCGGCGGCCGGGCCCAGGCCAGCGGCGGCAGCAGGAGCGGAGCGGCTGATGCCAGCAGCCCCCAGGCCAGGACCTGGCCGAGAAGCGTGTCCAGGCCTGGGCCCCGCCGGGTGGCCCGGCGGGGCTGGTGCTGCTGCCATGGCCGTGGGGTCGCCATCGCTAGGCCCCCCCCAGGCCAGCCGCCGGGGCGATGCCCAGCGGCTGGCACCGTCCCGAAAAACTGACGCACAGCCCCAGGCCGCCACAGTCGGGCGGCCGGGCGAGCTCGAGGCGGCCGCCGTGCTGGTGGGCGATGCGCTGGGCAATCGCCAGTCCCAGGCCGCAGTGGCCTTCGCCGCGGCGGGCCGGATCGAGCCGCTGGAAGGGCTCAACCGCCTTGCTGAAGAGGTGTTCGGGGATGCCGGGGCCGCCATCCACCACATGGATTACGAAGTGGTGGGGGGGCCTGCAGAGCAATTGCACCCGCACCGGCGGCAGGCCGTAGGCGATGGCGTTGTCGATCAGGTTGGCGATCGCCCGGCCCAGGGCGACCGGCTGCACGGATGCCGTGACGTCCTCCAGCTCCAGCTCGACCAGGCCTGTGTCGTAGCGGCCCGACAACTCCTCCAGCAGGGCATCCAGCGGCACCTCCACAAAGGGTTCCTTCGAGCCGGAGCCGGCAAACAAAAGGAACTGGCGGGTGATGCGCTCGAGGGCATCGAGATCGGAGGCCATCTTGGCCAGGGCCGCCCCATCGAGGCTCAGGGGCGCCCTGTCCCCCAGCCGCAGGCGCAGGCGGGTGATCGGGCTGTTGAGGTCGTGGGCAATGCCGGCGAGCATGGTTTGGCGCTCGCGATCGCCGGTCCGGAGCCGGGCGAGCATGGCGTTGAAGTGGTCGGTGAGCCGGCGCACTTCCAGGGCGCCATCGATCTGGAGCTGGCCCTCGACCGGGCTCCCCGCTGCGCCTTGGTCGCCCTGGGCGGTGCCGACGGCGGCCATCGCCTTGACCAGCCGCCGCATCGGCCGCTGCACCTCAAAGGTGAGAAACAGGGCCGCCGCCACCACGCCGGCGCCGATCAAGGAAATGGACAGGGTGAGGGCATCACGGCTGACCAGGCCCGGCAGGGGCAGGGGATAGAACAGCCACACCGGCTCCAGCGATGACTGCAGCCGGATCCAGACCCCCCGCTGGGGCTGGCTGATCGCCAGCACGTCCGGGCAGCGCTCCAGGGGTTTGCAGAGCAGGTGGCGCAACCGGGCCGCCTGGCGGGCCAGATGGCCGTCCACTGGGGGATGGGCCGGTAGGGGCGAGCGGGCCACCACCAGGCTGAGGCCCCCCAGCCGGGAGACGGCCGCGGGCGGGTAGCGCTCCAGGGCCAGCTCGCTGAGAATGATGTTGCGGGACAAACTCACCACGGCCTGGCGGATCTGGCCCTGCTCCAGGCTGGCTCCCAGGATCGCCCGCAATAACAACAAACTACCGAGCCAAGCCCCCGCAAAGGTGAGCAGCAGGCGGAGAGCCAAGGGCAAGCGCAGACGCCTGGGGGCCACAAGATTGGGGGGCAAGCGCAGACTCTTCGGCCACCGCAGCAGGAAAATATGACCCATTAATCGCGGAACTTGCCTTCGGGCACAAACACATAGCCCGAACCCCAGACTGTCTGCAGATAGCGGGGCTTTCTGGAATCGGGTTCGATCAATTTACGCAGGCGCGACACCTGCACATCCATGCTGCGCAGGTCCGTATCGCTGGCCGGCCCCCGGGCGATTTCGATCAGCCGTTGGCGCGAGAGGGGCCGGTAGGGGTTTTGCACAAAGGCCACCAGCAGGCTGAATTCGCCACTGGTGATCGTTAAGCGTTCGCCATTACAACTGAGGGTGCGCGCTTCAAGATCAAGCACACAGTGGCCAAACACCACCGGTTCGGAGCCCACCACCGGTGCCCCCACTGGCGCCTGGGAGCGGCGCCGCAACACCGAATCCACCCGGGCCGTGAGTTCGCGCGGCAAAAAGGGTTTGGCCAGGTAGTCGTCGGCCCCCTGCTCCAGGCCGATGATGCGATCGACCGGATCGCCCTTCGCGGTGAGCATCACGATCGCCAGATCATCGCGGGCATCGCGCAGGCGCCGCAGCAAGCTGAGGCCATCTTCCCCCGGCAACATCAGATCAAGCACCAGCAGATCGGGCCGCTGAATCGCAAGGCGGGAGGAAAACTGTTCGGCCGATTCAAAGCAGCGCACGTCATAGCCGTGGCCCTGCAAATAGGTGCTGAGCATCTCGCGCAGGTCGGGATCGTCATCCACCACCCAAACCTTGTAGGGCTTAGCCATGGCCGAGCACCCCCTTCCATTGGCCGCTTGCGCCGACGGCAGCCGCCCTTTCCACCACCCCGGCCATCCCTAACCCCTGCTTCAGCACTGGCCTGATGAATCGCTCGCTTCCCTCAGCATCCCAGGAGTGCCGCTCCTCCGGCGGGCCTGGGCCGGCCCAAGGGCCCCGAAGGTGTGAGCGGATGTGACTCCTGCCCCAGCAGCAGGCATATCTGGACATATCTGGGCGGAATTCGGTCCCATTGCCGCAAAACTGCTGTGGAAAGGTCTCCAAGTGCTGCATCGCATGGCCATGGCCAATGCTCCCCAGGTCAGTCGTTATCAGAGCAACCCCTTGGACTGGAACCCTGGCCCCTGGTTTGGCGCCAGCTCGTTCAGCGCTAACCAGCCCAGCGCCTGGTAAGTCCACCGCGGCAACGGCCCCTGGCAAGCAGCCCGCTTCGCCCAGCCCGATCAGGCCCATTCTCATACCCCGCCCAAGCTCGGCAGCATCACCTACCGCTATGGCCACGCCGCCCTGCTCTTTGGCGGTGACAAGATCTCCCTGCTGGGGGTGGGCATGAACCAGTTTCGGCCCAGTGATGGGAGCTTCCTATGGGGGGAGAGGTGGGGGTTCAGAGCTGATGCTGGCGTCCATCGGACCCTGGGGTCGGTGCTGATCGCCTCGGCCCTTTTTGCTTCAGACCCCCTCAGGTGGCCAGGATTGAAGCGATTTGGTTGCGGCCGTTGCCCTTGGCCAGGAACAGGGCCTGGTCGGCGCGGCTGAACAGGTCGAGGAAGCCCTGGTCGCCTGAGGTGAGGCAGGTGAGGCCGCCGCTGATGCAGGGCTGGTAATCGGAATGGGAAAACACGCCCTGGAGGTGGGCCACTTCCGTGCGGATCGCCTCGGCAATGCCCATCGCTTCGTCGCCATCCATCCCCACCAGCAGGATGGCGAATTCCTCATCGCCAATCCGGCCAAAGAGATCCTGGGGCCGCAGTAGGGAGGCGCAGGCCTGGCAGAGGTCGGCCAGCACCCGGTCGCCGGCCCGGTGGCCCCAGCGGTTGTTGATCTGGCGGAAGTCATCCACATCGATGTTGAGCAGGGCCAGGGGCAAGCCCTTGGTTCGGGCCCGTTCCAGTTCCTTGTCGGCCAGGGAAAAGAAGCTGGTGCGGGTATAGAGGCCCGTGATCGGATCAATGGTGGCGATGCGCCGCAATTCCAGCTCTCGCATCACCAGATCGGCCATCAACTTCAACATCGTCAGCTGATGCTCACTGAGCTGGCGCGGCTCGCGATCGATCACACAGAGGGTGCCGAGATTGTGGCCCTCCTGGGTGCGTAGGGGGGCGCCGGCGTAAAAGCGCACATGGGGCTCATCCACCACCAGGGGATTGGTGCGGAAGCGTTCATCGAGCAGGGCATCGGGCACCACTAAAACCTCTTGATCGGCGATGGCATGGGCGCAGAAGGCCATCTCCCGTGGCGTTTCCTGGGTGGCCAGGCCCAGCCGCGACAAAAACCACTGGCGGTCGCGATCCACCAGGGAAATCAGCGCCACCGGCATGCCCAACACTTCTGAGGCCAGCTGCACAAGCCGGTCAAAATGCTCATCGCCGGCGGTATCGAGCACCGAGCGCCGTTCCAATTCCCGCAGGCGCTGGATCTCGTTCTTGGGAATCGGATAGTCGGGATAGGGAGCCATGCCAGGGAAGGCCCAGAGCTATGGCGAGGCTAGGGGGGTCACCAACTGCCGTTCTGGTCGGGCAGCGGCCTTGGTCTTGACAAATCGTCTGGGTTGTGAAGATGTTCGAATTGGACCCGGTTCTTGCCTTGGGCCTTGGCCCGATACATGGCGTGGTCGGCCGCCTGCAGCAGGGCCAGAGCCGACGGGGCCTGGGATCCATCGCCATAGGCGATTCCCAGGCTGGCGCCCACCGTGAGGCTGTGGCGCTCCAGGGCGAAGGGCTGGCCGAGGCTCTGCAGGATCCGTTGGGCCAGCCGTTCCGCTTGGCCCAACGTGGCGCAGCCCGCCAGGATGCAGACAAATTCATCGCCCCCCAGCCGGGCTACCTGGTCCACGCCCCGGTCGCCGGCCAGGGCCAGGCGCCCCGTCCCTCCGCTAGGGGGGTGCCCCGCTCCCGGCCCTGGCGCCGGGTCCAGCGACATGTCCGCTGCCAAGTCAGGCGCCATGGTGCGCAGGCCTTGGCAGAGGCGCCGCCCCACCTCCACCAGCAACTTGTCCCCGACGGCATGGCCATAGCGGTCGTTGATGGGCTTGAACTCATCGAGATCGATCAGGCAGATCACCAGCAGATCCGCCTCACTTCTGCTCCCCCGGTTGGCGTTGAATCGGGCAATTTCCCGCTCCAGCAGCAGGTCCAGGCCGCGCCGGTTGGCCAGGCCCGTGAGCGGATCCCGCAGGCTGCTTTCCAGCAGGTCGAGCCCCTGCTGCTCGAGCTGGGCTTCGCGCCGGCGGCCCTCGCGCTGCACCACCAGCACCGAGGCCGTCAACAGCACGGCAAACACCACCAGGGTGAGGGCCATCAGCTGCAGGTATTGGCGGGCCAGGATCCCCACCACCGCCAGGGTTCGGGTGGGCCAATGGCTCAGCCGCAGCCAGCCCAGGGTGCTGCCGCCGGCCTCCAGCCGTTGCCAGCGCACCTCCGCGGCTAGCCCAGGGCCTGGCCGGCCCGGGCCAGAGTTGGGGGCGATCGGTCCGGGGCTATTGGGCGCCAGCCGGTTCGGCCCGTAGCGCAGGTAGGGCGTGCCCCCTGGCCGGTCGCGCTGCAGATGGGCCAGCACCCGCCCCCGCGGATCCACCACCAGCAGCGCCGCGATCGAGGGATCCACCATCACTCCTGAGAGGTCCTGCTCCAGGGCGACGTAGTCATCCACCACCAGGTGGGGCAGCAGGCCCTGGGGCAACACCCGCAGCACCTCCCGATAGCTCTGCTCCTGGCTGTCGATCAGAAGTTGGCGCGAATAGAGAAAGGAGCGCCAACCGCTGAGCAGCACGAGCACAAACCCCAGCAGCAGCAGCGGGATCAGGTTGCGCCGTCGCAGCAGATCGGGCCCCGAACCAGCCATGGTTAGTCGCTGCCCACCACGGCGAAGCGCTCCAGGCCCAGGCCCAGCAGCGGTTGGTAATCCCGCCGGTAGTCGGCGCGCACCGGCTCGGGAATCTGGATGGCATCGAGCAGCCTGTGGTTGGCCGGGTTGGCGGCCAGGGCCAGGAAGCCCGCCTGCAGGGCCTCGCGCCTGGCGGGGGCCAGGCCGGGCAGGCAGGCAAAGGGGTGGGAGGGGAAGGGGGGCGTTTGCCAAAGCACCCGCAGCTCTTCCCGCAACTCGGGCCGTTCCCGCCTCAGGGTGTTGTTGATGCCACCGCCCGCCGGCAGCATCCCCAGGGCGACGCTGCGATACACATTGGAATGGGTGTTCTCAAACACCGGCTTGATCGTGATGCCCTGGCGCGCCAGCAACACCCGGGGCAAGAGGGTGGCGGCAAAGGCGTTCGGCGACGGGAAGGCCACCGCCTGGCCGTTCAGCTCGCGGATGCTGCGGATCGGACTGTCCTTGCGCACCACCAGCAGGCCCCGCAGGGGCTTGCTGCCATCGCGGATCAGGGGCATGTAACCGCGCCAGCGCTGGGCCAGCACGGCGTGATAAGGATTCATGTAGACGCAATCGGCCCGGCCCGTGCGCAGTTCCGCCTCGAAATTGGGAATCGTGGGGGCCACGCGCAGCACAAAGCACTGCTTCGAGACGTGGCCCAGTTGCTGCAGCAGGGGCGACCAAACGGCAAAGGTTTCCGCCGGCGGCCGCTGGGGCACCACGCTCACCCGGATCGGTGGCCCCGACGGGCGGCGATCCCCCAGGCAGCCGAGTTGGGGCTTGAAGGCCTGGCCGAAGGCAGAGTGACCCGGGGCCAGGGTGACCAAGCTGGCAACCAGGGCCAGCGGGGCCAGCGATAAAGGGACCAATGCCGGGCCGTGACCACCAAGACGGCCCATCCCAATCCCTGCCGACTCGAATTCCTCACCAACAGTTAGCAGGGGCAGAGCAGGCGGGGACCCAAACTAAACAAAGCGACGATGTTCCATCCATCGCATCACCCGCCGGTGGCCAAAGGGTGGCAACGATGACTGTTTCGCCAGCTACCGATCCCGTCCTGGCTATAGCGCCGCTGCTGCTGCCGTTGCCGTTGCCGCAGCCTCCTGCTGCTCCTTCAATTGTTCCACTTCCCGCTTGAGCAGGGCGCAGAGATAGTCGGGTGATTTGTAACGATTTGGCAGGCATTTGTGCAGAATTTCCAGCCGCTGCCAGCAAACGGTGCGTTGGATTTTCTTGAGGCTGCGGCCTTCAATAATCAGCAACCGCATGGCCTTGCAATAGAGCGAATAGTTGGCCTCTAGTTCACCAATGGTGAGGGAAGGAGTCTCTGAGGTCATGGGGAAGTGCTGGTGATGCGGGAGCGCCCGCCCGCGGAACAATGCCGTGGTCTTTTCCCTGGAGCGATCGGACAATGAGGTGTGCAGCCACTGGCGGGGAAACGATCCCAGCCCAGCCATTAACCCCAGGCGATCACGAGACCCGATCCGCCTGACCCTCGGAGCCTCAGCCCCGGGGACCGTCCCACCCATTGCCCACCGTTGGAATCGTCCCTCCCAACCTCAGTCCTACTGCCGCATCGTCCCGGCTTGGCCGACGGACCCCAGGCCGAACGGCAGCTTCTTTACAATTAATTTTTATTTGCAGCGGTATTGCTCGCTAAGGAGCAGGGGATTCGGCAGGGGCTGGCCCTGGAAGGCTTCAGCTGCGGCTGAGGTCGACGTGATGGGGGGCAAACAGGAACACCAGTTCGCCGAGCCGTTCCTGTTGGCCATCGAGGGCAAAGGCGCCCCCCGAGACGAAATCGGCGGCCCGCTGGGCCTCATCCGCCGGCATCAAACTCAGGTTCAGCACCACCGTTTTCTGCTGCCGCAGCGCCGCAACTGCCTCCATGGCGCCGTTGAAGCGATGGGGGTGCATCACCAGCACCTCCTGGCCCCAGGGGTTGGGGACGAGGGGAATGGGCTCGGCTTTGGCGGGAATCATCGTCTCAATGTGGCGGCTCCTCTGCGGATTGGCCAGCCTCGGCCGCTTCGAGCATCGCTGCCGTAACAACGATCGTTTCGATCGCGTCCTCGTTGTCGAGGAAGGCGTCGAAGGAGCGGTAGCGGCGGATCGTCGGGCCATAGGTGGGATCGGAACAGACCTCAGACCAGCTGAGCTCCTTCGGCTTCAGCTCCAGAAAGGCCGCAGTGGCCTCCTCCAGGTCTGCCGCATCACTGAAACCCTCCCCCTGCCAAACCAGCTCGTAAAAGGTCATATTCGCCGCAGATCTAGTCGCAATGTAGGCAGGTTCAGGCGCTTGGGCTCCCCAGGGGGCTGGAGAACGACCTGGTTTCAGTGCCAGCCCACCAGGCGGCTGAACTGGAAGAACAGGGTGCTCACCGTCCAGGCCAGCACCAGGGACCAACCGATCGTGAACAGGGTGAAATCGAGCCGCTTCGATTCACTGCGGATCACCGCCACGGTGGAGAGGCAGGGCACATAGAGCAGGGTGAACAGCATGAAGCTCAACGCCTGGGGCCAGCTCACTTGGGCGGCCATGGCCTGGCCCAGCAGGGTGGTGTCGGCCTGGCCATAGATCACCGCCAGCCCGCCCAGCACAATCTCCTTGGCGATGAAGCCAAACAGCAGGGCCACGGTCAAGGTGGGGTCGATGCCGGTGGGGGCCAGCAGGGGATGGAGCAGCACTCCCAGCTGGCCCGAGAGGGTCTGGGCCGAGGCGGGGGGCACCCCCAGGGGCAGGTTGTTGAGCAGCCACACGGCCACCACGCCAATGATGATGAAGCGCCTGGCCCAGAACCAAAAGTGACGCACCTCGGACCAGGCCCGGGTGAGGATTTGGACCGGGGTGGGTAGGCGATAGGGCGGCAGTTCCAACACCAGGGGTTCTTCGGCGGCAAAGCGTCCCTGGAACAGCAAAGCGGTGAGAATCGCCGCCGCGAAACTCATTAAATAGAGACCAAAAATCACCAGGGCCCCCTGGCTGGGCGTGAAGAAGGCCGCCGCCATGAACAGAAACACGTTCAGGCGGGCTGAACACAACGAAAAGGGAATCACCAGCATGGTGAGCAGCCGCAGGCCGGTGGAGCGCATCACCCGGGTGCCGAGGATGGCGGGCACATTGCAGCCAAACCCCATCAGGCAGAGCACGAACGAGCGGCCATCGAGCCCCAGCCGTTCCATCAGGGCATCCATCAGATAGGCCGCCCGCGAGAGATAGCCGCTGTCCTCCACCACCCCCATCGCCAGGAAAAACAGGAAGATCACCGGCAAAAAGGCCGACACCGTGCCGATCCCCTGGTAAAGACCCTCCATCAGGAAGCCCTGCAGAAAGGTCGGTAAGCCCCAACCGGCCAAGAGCGGCGCCAGGACCCCCTGGCCGAACTGGCTCAACCAGCCCGAGAGCAGGCCCTGGATCGGCACCCCGATCGCATAGACGCCCTGAAACATCAGCAGCATCGTGGCGAAAAACAGGGGCAGCCCCAGCAGCGGATGGAGCAGCACCCGATCGAGCCGGCGGGTGAGCCGGTCGCGCCACTGGGGTGGCAGCTGCACCGTGGCCGCCAGGATCGCTGCCATGCGCTGGGGCAGCTCCCCATCCGCCAGGGCGAGCCGCTGCTCCAGCGATTGGTTGGCCTCGGTTGGGTTGGGCGTGGCGCTGTCTAGGGGGTCTGGGGGCTGGGCTGGGGCCAGGGAGGCCTGGGCTCCCTGGCCCTGCGGCTGGAGGGGGCCCGCTGGGAGGGCCTTGCGGATCTCCTGGCGGGCTTCGCCCAGCCCCCGTCCGTATTTGGCACTCACCAGCAGCACGGGCAGGCCCAGGTGCTCGGAGAGGGCCGGCAGGTTGATGCTGACGCCAAAGCGTTTGGCCTCATCGGCCATGTTCAGCAGGACCAGCGTCGGTAGCCCCAGTTCCTGCACCTGCAGGGCCAGGCGCAGCTGGCGATCGAGCTGGCTGGCGTTGAGGATCACCACCACCAGATCGATGGCGGTGCTGGCCAGGAAGCGGCGCACCACCGCCTCATCCTCCGAGTGGCCGCGCAGGTCGTAGATGCCGGGCAGGTCGATCAGCTGGGCGCTGCGGCCCGCTAGCTCCAGGCTCGCCTGCATCAAATCCACGGTGATGCCGGGCCAGTTACCGATATGGGCGTGGCTGCCGGTGAGCTTGTTGAACAGGGTGGATTTGCCCGTGTTGGGCATGCCCAGCACGGCAATCGTGGCCGGGCGGCAGGCGGTGGAACTGCTCATGCGCTAACGGCCACGTGGTCAATGGCCACCCGGGCCGCGTCGGCCCGCCGCAGCATCAGCTCGGTCATGCCGACGCGCAGGTGCAGGGGGCCGGCCCACCAACCGCGCCGCAACAGGTGCACCCGCTGGCCCCGGTGCAGGCCGAGGGCCTGGAGGCGGTGGCGCAGGCCGGGCTCTACCGCCAGGGAGCTGATCGTGGCCGAGTGGCCCGCAGCCAGGTCGCTCAGCAGGGTTTCGGGGGCGGATCCCCTGGCGACCTGGATGGGGGCCGGGAACGGGCCCAAGATCCGAGCCTGGCGGGAGGGGGCGGTCGGAGAGGCCATTCGCAGCGGCGGGGCTTATTGAGAGTGAGTTGCATTATCCTAAGTCCTGGATCCGGGTCCGCAGGCGGCGCGATTGGCTTGGCCAGGCCAGGACCGCTGCCGGGCCAGCAGCGGGGACCTGGTCAGCAGGTGATTGCCATGGCCAGGCCGGTGCCATCCGGGTCTCCGCCCAGCTCCAGGGCCACGCCTGTGGCCCGGCGTTCGGCGGCCCGCAGGCAGGCCAGGGCATCGAGCAGGTCGTCGGCGGCCCAACCGCCGCGGGGCAACTGGGCCGTGGTGGTCGCCACCACCCCGGGCCAGCGGGCTTCAATCAGGTCGCTGCGCTGGCGCCGGCCCCCCAGCTGGCGTTTGCCCTCCCCCAGGGGCTGGCCGGCCCAGAGTTGGAAGATCACCTCTGGATGGGCTTCGCCGATCCGCTGCCGCCAGGGGTGCCGGCGTTGCAACAGCGCATCGAGTTGGCGGATGCGCGGCAGCAGGTTCCAGGCCTGGCGGCTGAGGGCCCGGCCATCGGTGGCGCGACCGATGGCGCAGGCCTCTCCATAGTCGGGGGCTTGGAGCATCGGCCGGATCGGCGCCGGGAACACGCTGCTGCCGCGGGGATGGCCGAGGAAGCGCCGCGCCTGCTGGTCGCAACGCCTGGGTCCCGACTCGCTGAGGCCGATCGGCATGTCAATGGACATCAGCCACGGAGTCAAAGTGCCAGCTTCTGGACCTCGCTCCGGCTGCAATTGTTGGTTCGATTCCTCCAGGCTGGCTAGCCACGGTTCCAAGTCGGGCAGGATCCGGGCCTCCACAGGGCCCAGTCGACGAGGTCCAGGCGATCCAGTCTCAAGGCCAAGGTCGCCTGGAGACTCGGGCCATAAAAAAGCGCTGACGGCAAGCCAACCGAGTCGGCAACCGTCAACGCCAATCAGGTAGGGCATGGAGCCCGTTCACTCACTCTTCTTCGTCAGCGGCGCCAGCAGGAAGCAGGCGAATCTGCTTACGGCCGAGCTTGATTTCGAACTCGTCGCCGGGCTCAAGACCCAGCAGGGCGGTGTAGGCCTTGCCAACCAGCAGGTTGCCGTTGCCCTGCACAGTGGCCACATAGCTGAGGGTGCGGCCACCCTTGCCCTTGCCCTTGCCGACGCCATCGCCCAAGCTGACGCCCTTGGCCTCAAGCAGGGCCTCATAGAAGGCGGTGAAGTTCAGTCGTTCGGTGCCGTCTTTTTTGGTGCTCACATAGCCAGTGGAGCGGACGAGATCGGACTTGCTGACATCGCCCAGCTCCTTGACTTTGGAGAGGAGTTCGGATCCGGTGAGCATGGAGGAGAGAAAACTCTGCAGCAAATGTAGCGAACCGTCGGAGGTGCGCCAGTACCCCAAAGCAAATCTCGTCACGAGCGAACTCAATGGCAGGGCCTAAACACCAGCCAAGGGGCTTAGGCGGACCGGATACCCCAGCTAACAAACGGAGGCTGGCGATGATCAGCGCCGCTTAGATCCATTGCCTGCCAAGGGATCTTCAGGGACCCTGGCTGTCTGGTTCTGGCAACAGCCCATCGCCAAGGGCTGATCTTCTGCCCTTGGGCTGCATTCAGCCAGGAATGAAACTGCGCAGTTTGCGGGCATCCGCCCCGGCCCGCTGTTGCAGCTCGGCGGCGCTCAGGGAGGCCTCCTCCCGCTGCTGGGCCGCGAGCACATCCTCCGCTTCAAGCTCGAAGCCATGGCTACGGCCGAGGGCCAGCAGCTCCTCAAGCTCCAGCGGTTGACGCAGCCGTTCGGCCAGGGTCCCATCGGCCTGGGCAAAGGCCAGAAAGGCATCGAGCGCAGGGAGGGTCAAAGGATCTTGGGCGAGGGGATCTGTAGGCCCCTGTCCTAGCGCTTTGACGCTGGATTGGGCCCCTCGGGCCACAACACCCTGGGGCCAGGGGTGCGATTCGACCGCGCCCCCCTGCTCCCAGGGCCGTGCCCTCGGCCGATGAAAAGACCCGCTAGAGCCCTCACAGGGGTGACCTAATTGCAGGGTGAAGCCAGGCATCCGAGGCCAGGGACGGCCTGCATCGGGCCCTCGATAGTTGCGCCACCAGGGCCATAGCGTCCTGCCGCTGGAGGCTGCGCTGGCCCATTGCAATCGGGGCCAGTTGGTCTGGCCGGCAGCGGCCCAGATCACCCCATCGAAGGCGATGGGATTTCGGATTGCCATTGGGCGAGCAAACGCCTCCCCTAACCCGAGTGTTGGGGGGCTGGTCTCTAACTTCAGCGCAAGGACCCCCCATCGAACCCTTGCGAACCAGGTTTGCCCGCCGGCTTGAGGGGGCTTGCCGGCTGCTGCCTGCAGAATCGGTAAAGATCCCCGGCCTGGATGGTTGAGGGGTTGCCCCAGGCCCAGCCGTTCTGCCATGTCTGCCCCCCCAGCGCCGCCGGGCGCCGAGCCGCCCCTGCCCCGTTGGATGCGCCTGATTGGGGCCGGCCTCACCGCCCTGGTGGCCGTGCTCGCCCTCGTGCTGCTGCATCAGGTGCACCAGCAGGCCAGCCGCAGCCAGGCCCTGGAGCGGCGGCTTCAAGACCTGGAAAACCGTCGCGACCTGGAACGCGCCCAGGCCTTGGAGGCCCAACTGCGCGCCTTAGCCCAGCGGCTGCAGGGCCTCGAAGCCAGTGCCGGCCAGGTGCGGGAGCTCGAGCTGCAGCAGGACGAGCTACGCCGCCAGCTGCAACGCCAACTGCAGCGTCCCAGTTCCCAGCCGTCGGAGTTTCTCCCCTTTAACGATCCCTATGGGGCGCCCGATTCGGGCCCATTGGGCAAATCTGGTGTCAAGCCCGTGGTGAAACCACCAGCCAAATCGATCCCCAAATCCAAAGGGGCCTCGCGACCCGATGACGGCCGCATGCCCTGACGCCCTCGCGCTGGTCGGGCCGGGCGGTCCTCGGGCTTGGGGCGAACCGCAATCCAGTCCAATGGCCCATACGATGCCTGAAGCCCCTTCGGCCGATTCCCCGCCCCCCATGACGGCTGCCGATCCCCGACAACAGGCCCTGATCGCCTCCCTGCGCAGCCGATTCGCCGAGGCCGCCCGCAGCGGCGATGCTGAAGCCAAAAAGGCCCTGTTTAAGGAGGCGGTGTACCTGGGAATCCAGCCCGATCTCTTCGGCGACGTGCCCAGCGACCGCGATCCCGCCGCCCCCTGACGGGCTGGATTGCAGGAATTGCAAACAGGCTCGACAGGCTCCTGCCCCCAAAAGGCTTAGGGATCAACAGGGGGAGGCTCCAGGCAGATCCCATCGGTTTGCCCCGATCCGTTTGACCTGGTCAGCGCGTCCCCCATCAGCTCCCGATAGAGGGCCTGTTGCTGGACGATGCGCTGCTCGAGGCGGTGGGGTGGTCCGGGATTGAGCCCACTGGCATAGCCCAGTTGGGCCGCTTCCACCAGGGCCTGATCTTCCGCCAGAAAGGTCTGGATCTCCGCTAGCCAGGCCTGGGCCTCGGGCGCCAGCTCGGGGCGGCCGAGCAGCCCCACTGCCATCTGGCAATGGCCCAGATCCCGGGGCAGGAACTGGATCAGGGCCAGGCGGCCATCGGGCCAGAAGAGCAGGTGGGTCCAGGGGGCTAGGCCGAAGGTGAGGAACTCGCCGCCCGCGGCGTTGGGGGTGGCCAGCAGGGTGGCGCAGCGGCTGAGGCGATAGCGGTAGTGGCGCACCGGCCCCTGTTCCCGGTGCAGGGTGGTGGGGTGGGCGATGGCGACGTGGTAGTCGTCGAGGGTGTTGTCGTGGGCAATTTTCCAGTTGCAGGCCAGCTCCTGGGCCGCGCTGGCCAGTAGCACCCGCGGCTGTTCGAGCAAGGCCCCGGCTTCTTCGATCACCAGATCCAGCTGTTCGGCCAAGGGGATCGGGTCTGGGGCCAGGGCCACCCAGATCAGGGAGCCGAGCACCTGGCAGGGCAGAGCCGGCAGGGGCCAGGCGCTGCGCTCGAAGGGCTCCAGAAAATCGCTCTCCCTGGCTCCAGCCAGCAACACCCCATCCAGGCCATAGGTCCAGCCGTGGTAAGGGCACACCAGGCGCCGGCAGGCCACCGTGCCTGCGGCGGGATCCTGCAGGGCCACACCCCGGTGGGGGCAGCGGTTCAGGAAGGCCCGTGGCGGGCCATCAAGGGGATGGCTGAGCAGGATCGGCTGACCGAGCAGGGAGACGGCCAGGCAGGAGCCCGACGGCAGTTGGCTGCTGCAGGCCAGTGGGTGCCAGAAGCGGTTGGCGTAGCGCTGGCGCTCGGCCCCAGCCAGCCGGGATGAGCCATAGGCCCAGGCCGGCAGAAAGGGCCTGGATCGCAGGTCGGCCAGGGGATCCATTGGGTGCTCTGGTAATCAGGCGGTGAGGTTGGAATCGAGGCCGCGCAGGCAGCTGGCCAGCTCTTCGCGCAGGGCCAGGAAGGGTTGGGAGACGCGCAGGTGGGCCAGGGATGAGCGGTCCAGATCGGCGCGCACGCTGCGCACAATCCGGCCGGGCCGCGGCGCCATGATGTGCACCTCCTGGGCCAGGAGGAGGGCTTCCTCCAGGTCGTGGGTGATCAACAGGGCGGTGAGGCCGGTTTGTAGCCAGAGGCGATGGAGGAACTCCTGCATCGATTCACGGATCTGCAGATCGAGGGCGCCAAAGGGTTCATCAAGCAGCAACACCTTGGGCTCGGCCGCCAGGGAGCGGGCAATCGCCACCCGTTGTTGCATGCCACCCGAGAGTTCGCGCGGCAGTAACCGCGCCGAATCCACCAGCCCCACCACCTCGAGGAAATAGGCGGTGCGTTCCCGCACTTCCGCTTTGGGCCGCCCCTGCAGGCGCATGCCAAAGGCCACGTTCTGGGCGGCCGTGAGCCAGGGGTAGAGGCTGTACTTCTGGAACACCATGCCCCGATCGGCCCCCGGGCCGCGGATCCGTTGGCCATCGAGGCGTATCTCGCCGGAGCTGGGCCGCTCTAGCCCGGCGATCAGGCGCATGACGGTGGATTTGCCCGAACCGGAACTCCCCACCAGGGCCATGAATTGGCCGGAATGGAGATCAAAGCTCACCGAATCGAGCACCTGCTTGGCCTTAGGGCCGTAGCCGAAGCTCTTGCAGACGGAGGCAACGTTGAGATGCATGGTGGAGTGTTCCTCAGTTGGCCCAGGCGCAGGCTTTGCGCATCAGGAAGCGGAAGCCCAGGTCGATGGTCAGGCCCACCAGGCCAATCACGATTAAGCCGACGAAGATGTCATCGGTGCGCAGAAACCGTTGGGCCAGGCTGATGCGTTTGCCCAGTCCTTCGGTGGCGGCCACCAGCTCGGCCACGATCACAAGGTTCCAAGCCGAAGCCATGTTGATCCGATAGGTGTCGAGCACCTGGGGGGCGATGAAGGGGGCCACCACCCGGGTGAGGATCGGCAGCCCCCGGCCTCCCAGGGTCAATGCCGTTTCCACCAATTCGGAGGGAACGAACTTGACCGCATCCATGATCATCAAGGTATTGAAGAAGAAGGTGCCGATGAAGATCAACAAGATCTTGGGTAACTCCTCCAGGCCAAAATAAATGATCAGCAGGGGGATAAAGGCTGGCGCCGGCATGTAGCGGATCAAGGCCATCAGCGGCTCTAACAGGCGGCAGATGGTTGGGTTGGTGCCCATGGCGATGCCAACCGGCAGGGCTAACCCGGCCGAGAGGGCAAAGCCAATGAACACCCGCTGAATGCTGGCCACCGCATCCTTCAGCAACACCCCGCTTTGCCATTGGGACTGGCCGGCATGCCACACCGCCTGGGGTGAGGGCAGGAACAACTTGTCAACGGCGCCACTGGCCGTGGTGAGCAACCAGATCAGCACCACTGTGGCCACGCCGATCAGGCCCAGCACCCAGGGCTGGGCCAAAAAGCGGCGCAGGGAGCTCCAACGCTTCAAGGGATCCGCCTCACTTGACCGCATCCACAAACTGGGAATTGAGTAGGTTGCTGAGATCCGGTTTGGACTTAGCCAACCCCGTTTCCACTAGGAAGGCGCTGATCTGTTCGGCGGCATAGGGCATCGAGAGCATGGAGTCGCCCGGCTTGAAGCCCTCACGGTTTTGCTCGAGGGTTTGAATCGTGGTGCCGGCGTTATAGGCCTTGAATTCAGGCTCACTAACACCGGAGCGCTGCACCAGAATCGGCAAGGTGCCGGCTGGATCTTTCTTGATCAATTTGAGGGTGGCAAACCAGGCATTCACGACTTTTTGAATCTTCTCGGGATTCTTGGCGATGAAATCGCGGCGGCACACCAGCAGGTCGCTGATGGCGCCGGGATGCTCCCGGGAGGTGGTGAGGGCCTTCGCTCCGGGACGCTTCAGGGCCTGGGTGGTGAAGGGGGCATAGACCCCAGCCGCATCCACCTTGCCGGCGGCAAAGGCTGCCGCTGCGGCCCCGGTTTCAAGGGGCACAAATTTGATGTCCTTAGCCGAGAGGCCTGCCTCTTTGAGGACCATCAACAGCAGGTAGTGGTCGACCGTGCCCTCTTCAGCGGCCACCTTTTTGCCCTTGAGATCCGCAATCGTATTGATACCGGGAGCAGCGATGATTTGGTCGTTACCGGTGGAAAAGTCATTCATCAGCACCACCTGTTGATCGGCCCCACCGGCGATCGAACTGATCGTGTCATTGAGGGTTTGGCTGTTGCAATCGAGCTGGCCGGCACTCAGGGCATTGATCGAATCGAGGTAGCCATCGAACCACTGCATTTTCACCGGTACCCCGGCTTCGTTGAACAGGTTTTTGGTTTCGGTCACCTGCCAGGGGAACCAGCCAGGCCAGGCGCTATAGCCGATTCGCACCGGGGCGGATTGGTCGACCGGCTTTTGGCAAGCCGCCAGAACTCCGCCGGATAATGCGGCCAGCAGGGCCAGGCCAAGGGCCCGGTAACGACGTTGGGACTGGGTTTGGCTGGTGCGTTTCATGGTTAATCAGGGATGGGGTTCAAGATGAAGGGAACGGGGATTGGGTTTCAGGGTTAAGGCTTTGGGATCGGCCTAGCTGGAAGCCAAGAAGGGGGCAAGACCTTCGAGCTTGGTGGCAGGCTTGGGGGCAGGTCTGTTGAGAGGTGTGGTGACAAGTTGCCCTAGGGCGTCTTAGAAAAATTCGAGATAGCGTTTTAGCTCCCAGTCAGAAACTGTGCAGTGGTAAGACTGCCACTCCTCCCTTTTGTAGGCCACAAACGAGTCGAATAGTGCATCACCGAATACCCTTCTCGAAAGGGGATCGGCGGCAAATGCCTCGATCGCATCGCCGAGGGTGCGGGGCAGCATGGTGATGCCCCGTTCGGCCAATTGCTCCGGGGTCAATGTGTAGGCATTCACCAGGTTGGGGTCGCCGGGATCAAGTTGCTCGCGGATTCCTTCCAGGCCGGCCGCGAGAATCATCGCCCCCCCCAGATAGGGATTGCAGGAGATGTCGGCGGCGCGGCATTCCACCCGGCCGCCGGGCGAGGGAATCCGCAACATGTTGGTGCGGTTGTTGTTGCCATAGCACACAAAAACCGGCGCCCAGGTGAAGCCCGACATGCTGCCCTGGGCCACCAGCCGCTTGTAGCTGTTGACCGTGGGAGCGATCACGGCGCAGATGGCGGCGGCATGGCGCAGGATGCCGGCGATGAAGTGCTCGGCCAGGCGGCTCACCGCCGCCGGCTTGCCTGCGGGATCTACAAATAAATTTGCGCCGCTGGCCAGATCGGCCAGGGACATGTTGTAGTGGGCGCCGCTACCGGTTCGATCGCCGAAGGGCTTGGGCATGAAGGTGGCGATCAGGCCGTGGCGATGGGCAATCTCCTTCGCCATCAACTTAAAGAAGGTGAGCCGATCGGCCATCGTCAGCACTTCTGCGTAGTCGAAATCGGTTTCAAACTGGCCGGGCCCATCCTCGTGGTCGAAGGAATACACCCCCCAGCCCAGGCTATTCATGGCCTGCACCAATTCATCGAGCCAGGGCAAGTTATCGAGCAACCCGCGCACGTCATAGGCGGGCTTATCAAGGGTGTCGCGCTCGCTGTAGGGCACCAAGTCGCCGGCGCCATTGCGCTTGAGTACGAAGAATTCGGTTTCGATGCCGAGGTTAAAGCGGTAGCCCATGGCGGCGGCTTCGGCCCTCACCCGGTGCAGCACATTGCGGCTGCAGGCTTCAAACGGCTCGCCGCGCAGGTGCAGATCGCTGGCGAACCAGGCCACCTCCTGCTGCCAGGGCAAGACGGTGAGGCTGGCCGGATCGGGCATCGTTGCCACCTCGTCATCGCTCACCTCCTGGGGCACCCCATCGAGGGCGGCGCCGGTGAACAGTTCCGAGCCCCGGGCCATCTGGCCCAGGTGCGCTAGGGGCACGGCCTTGGCCTTGGCCATGCCGTGCAGGTCCACAAAGCTGGCCAGGGCATAGCGCACGCCCTTTTGCTCCAGGTCGGTTTTGATCTGTTGCCAGTCGGGGGAGCTCATGCGTTCACCAAGGTGGGGGGGGATGGCTGGGGCTTGGCGGTGGCGGGTACGGGGCTCGGGCATTGGGCGGCATGGGTCGCCCGCAACCAGGCATGCCAGCTGTCGAGGCCAACGCCGCTGCTGGCTGAAACGCGAATCACGCTGCAGCGGGGATTGACCTGGCGGATGTGATCTTCAATCCGCTCCACGGCCACCGGTAGATAGGGAAGCAAATCAATCTTGGTGATCAACACGCAGTCGGCTTCGCGGAACATCACCGGATACTTGAGCGGCTTGTCATCGCCTTCGGTGACGCTGAGCAGGGCCACTTTTTTGTGTTCGCCCACTTCAAACTCGGCTGGGCATACCAGGTTGCCCACGTTCTCCACCCAGAGCAGATCCAGGCTGGTTGGATCGAGGCGTTGGCGCAGCAGCTTGAGGCCACCACTCACCATCGCCGCATCCAGGTGACAGGCCCGGCCCGTGGTGATCGGCACCACCGGTACCCCGACGGCCTCCAGGCGTTCGGCATCGAGCTGGGTGGTCATGTCCCCCTCCAGCACGGCCATCGCAAACTCATTCGAGAGCTGGGCCAGGCTGCGCTCCAGCAGGGATGTTTTGCCCGCTCCAGGACTGCTCATCAGGTTGAGGCAGAGCAGCCGCCAGGCATCAAAATGCTCGTGATTGTGTTCGGCTTGGTGTTGATTGGCGGCTAGTAAATTGAGGCCAAGCGTGTCTTCTAGGGGCATGTGCATGGCAGGTCTGGCAAGGAAGGGTCAAAAGGGGCAAGGCAAAACGCTGGACTGACGGGAACCAAAGGGAAAGGACTGGCCCTGATGGGGGTGATGGGGTTGCTGAACAACGACGCCGCGATGTTCAGCGATCGGACCCGCAGGGCCCGCGCCCTGGGTCGGACCTAGGACCTGGCCCCGGCCACCAGGTCCCTGCCCCGGGATTGCCTTGGTACGACCGAGTCGGCGGCTGGCGGGCTGTTGCCTTGCTCCGGCAGGCTGTATTCGATTGAGCGGATCCGCAGTTCCCGGCCGCTGAGGATCTCCTCCATCGGATGGTCACAACAGGGGGAGCGATAGGCCTGCCCTTGGCTGGGGCTGTAGCTGGCCCCGCAGGGGAGACAGCGGGCCAGCAGGGGCGTTCGTTCGATCCGCAGTTCCGAACCGGCCAGCCAGGTGCCATTCACCAGGGCCCCCCAGGTGAACACCAGGGCATCCGGTTCCACGCAGGTGAAATCGCCCACCTGCAGGTGCACCACCTCAACGCTTGGAACCTGGGGTTGGTGTTGCTGCTTCCACTCTTGGAGCGAGAGCAGCAGGCATTTGGTCATGTCGACTTCATGCATGGCCTATCTCCACTTGCGATCGACGGCCATGTTGCACTCCTTCGACAGCCAGCTAGGAGCTGATTTGCGCGGCAACTGGCCACTCACGACCAGGTGGGCCATGGTGTCGCAGATCACCCGGGTGGCCATCAGGGAGGTCATGTCACTGACGTCGTAAGGGGGCGACACTTCGACAATCTCGAGGCCGCAGACCGGCACGTTGCGCACGATCAGCTCCAGCAGCTTGAGGGCTTCCCGCGGCAGCAGCCCCCCCGGTTCGGGCCAGCCGGTTCCTGGAACAAAGCCCGCATCGATGCAATCGATGTCAAAGGAGATGTACACACAGTCGGTGCCATCGGTGGCCCGCTCAATCGCGTATTTGGCAGCGGCTTCTAGCCCCATGTCGCAGATGTCGGTGACCGTGAGCACGTTGGTGCCGCGCTCGCGGCAGACCTTCACCCCTTCGCGGGGCACCTGCCAGCCGCCGATACCCAATTGCACCAGGTTTTCGGCCGGGGCATTGGCCATGTTGGTGGCATGGAACCAGGGACAGGTGTGCATCCGTTCGTCGAGGTCGATCTCCTGGGTATCGACGTGGCGATCGAAATGGATGATGCCCACCTTTTTATCGCCCAGGTGGCGGCAGACGCCGCGCACGGTGGGGAAGCCGATCGAATGGTCGCCGCCCAGGATGATCGGGAAGGCGCCACTGGAGAACACGTGGGCGACGCCTTTGGAGATCTGGTCAAACGACTTTTCGTTATTGGCTGGGATCGTGAAGATGTCGCCGACATCGCAGAGCTTGATCTGCTCGCGCAGGTCCACGCCCATTTCGTAGTTGTAGGGCGTGTAGAGGGCGGAGATGCGGCGAATGCCCTGGGGACCGAAGCGGGTGCCGGGGCGATAGGTGGTGCCGCTGTCGTGGGGCACCCCCACGATCGCTACATCAAATTCACCGACCCGGTGCACATCCTCGATGTAGGGGGCCTTCATAAAGGTGTTGATGCCCGCGTAGTGGGGCAATTCACCACGGGAGAAGGTGGAGATGCGCCGATCGACGATGCTCTCGGCGGCTTCCAGGCCATAGCGCAGGCCCTGGTCCACTTCCTGTTGCCAGCCGGTAAGGGGTAGGGCCCGTTCTTTTTCCAGGGCGGCCATTCCCTCGGTGGGATGGCGCCGCTCAAAGGGGCTCGAAGCGTCAAGGACGTCCGTCATGGAGGCAGGGGGGCTGTGGGGGGCGGTCTCCCGGGCTTTTATCCCTCCGTGCCACCGACGGGGCTTGCTTGGCGGCAGTCCCCGTCGGTGCGTTCCTCTCGGACCAGACACCGAGCCCATCCGGTTGCCCGCATGGACTCGGTCGGAACCCTAGAAACAGCTATCCGCCCAGGGATGGTCTCGCCCCTGGCTTGGGGCGGTTGTACCCGTCGTTACCGAACTCCCGTTGCACTCGGCCAACAGTGCCCGGGCCAGCCCCCCTGTCCAAGCGACGCCCATGGATCTGCTTCTGTTCCACAGCCTCTGGGGCTTCGAAGGACCCCTGGAGGCCGCCCTGGTCCGGGCCCAGACCCGGGGCTTCGATGGCCTGGAGCTCAACCTGCGCCACCCGGTGCTTCTCGAGCGTCCCCTCGCCGATGCCGCCGACCAAGTGCGCCAGGCCAATTTGGCCTTGGTGCTGGAACTGGTTACCGGGGGCGACTACGTGCCCGACCTGGCGTGCGGGGTGGACGACCACTTGGCCGAGCTGGAGCAGCAGTTGGCGGCCTGCCCGGGCCTGGCGCCCCTGAAGGTGACGGTGATCACTGGCAGCGACAGCTGGAGCTGGCCCGAGCAGGAGCGGTTCTGGCCCCGGGCGATCGCCCTGGCCGAGGCCAGTGGCCTGGCGGTGAGTTTTGAAACCCATCGCTCCCGCAGCCTGGCCAATCCCTGGGCCATGGCCGACTGGCTGGCGGCCTTCCCGGGCTTGCGGCTTACGGCCGACCTCAGCCATTGGTGCGTGGTGGCCGAGCGGCTGATGACCCCGGAGCTGGCACCGATCCAGGCCATGGCCGCCCACGTGGACCACATCCATGCGCGCATTGGCCACGCCCAGGGGCCCCAGGTGAACCATCCCTTTGCGCCCGAACATCAGCAGGCCCTGGCGGCCCATCTGGCCTGCTGGAAGGTGTTCGCCGCAAGCCAGGCCTATCGCAAGGCCAATCCAAGCGGCGATCGCCAGCCCCGGCCCCTCACCCTCACACCGGAATTCGGCCCCGATGGCTACCTGCAGACCCTGCCCTTTACCAACCAGCCCGTGGCCGATCTACTGGAGATCAACACGGCCATGGCGAGCTGGTTGCGGCAGGAATTGGGCCCTTGGAACCCTGTTTGAGGCCAATCCATCGGCCCAGGAGGTGCGGCTAAGGGAGCTGAATCAGCCCTTGACGGCATCCCCTGAGGCGCTGGGCAGGATGTAGCGCTGCAAGCCAATGAACACCGCTAACACCGGCAGGATTGACACCACCGATCCGGCCGCCACCAGGCGCCAGTCGAGGGAGAAACTGCTGGCTAGTTGTTGTAAGCCCAGGGGCAGGGTGTAGAGCTTGGGGTCATCGAGGATCACCAGGGGCCAGAGGAAGTCGCTCCAGGTGCCGATGAACACAAACATGGCCAGGGTGATCAG
>CAMAVE010000022.1 GCA_945861595.1 Synechococcus sp. UW140 | reverse complement strand
AGCTGGTCCAGGGGCAGGGCCTCCAGATGCACCTCGATGCTGCGCACCAGGGCCAAGCCCTGGTCGAGGGCCGCGGCTAGCTCGGGGGTTACCACCAACTGGGCGCCCCGATCCCCCTGGATCCAGATGTCGCCAAGGGCCCCAGGGGCGGCGCCCCGGGCGATCAGGGCCTGGCGCATGTCCTGCGCTTCGGCCGGATCGAAGAGAAAATTGCCGGCGATCGCCAGGCCCATCAAGGGCGCCGGGGACCCGGCAGCCTCCCCTGCGGCGCGATCGGCTTCGAGCTCCCGGCGCTTGAGGCAGAGCCGGCGCCGTTCCGCTTGGGGCCAGCCGCCGCTGCTCTCCAGGGCCAGCTCGGCCAGGTCGCCGAGGCGTGCCTCGGCCTCCTCGAGCACGTCGGCGGCTAGGAAGTCGCTCCAGAGCGGCTCCCAGGTGCGCAGGGCCTGCTCGGCAAGGTCGATCAGGCCGGCCAACTCCTGGGGATGGCGACTGGCCTGGAGCAGGCGGTCCCTGGGAAGCATCGCTAGCGGGGATGGAGATCCAATCCTGGCGGAGCCCCGCCACGGCGGGACGCTTGGGGCTGATCAGTCCTCGGACAGGCGCACCAGGGCTTTGGCGCCGGCCTTTTGCAGGAGCCGCCAGGGCAGCTCCACGCCGTTGCGGGTTTCGAGCAGCAGCAGCCAGTTGCCCTCCTGCAGGCGATTGCGCAGGATCCGCACCTGGTCGTCCTCTTCCGAAGGCACGCTGGCGGCGGCGGCAAAACTGCCCATCCAGCCGGAGCCCAGGCCCAGCAGGCCGCCGATCAGGGGTTCGCCCAGGGGTCCGGCGAAGGCGAAGGTCTGCAGGTCCGTGATGAAGGTGAACATCACCCCGGCGAAAAAACCAAAGGGGATCAGCCAGAGGGCCATCGATTTCTGGCGTCGCGTTCTGGCCTGGGAGGGATTGAGCCGTTCCACCTGCTCAACCGCCAGTTCGCCCGGCCCAATCGCCACCAGGCTGAGGGGCGGCGGGCTCAGCTCCGCCAGCTGGCTGCGTAGCGCCTGGAGCTGGTCATGGGCGGCCAGGACCGCCACCACGCAGTTCGCCACGGTTCAGCGCCGATGAAGAACCCCGATTCTCCCTTGCCGGGCGGGGCTGGTCTGACGGCGCTTTGGGGTCCCCTACGGCGCCTCTCTACACTTGCCCCCGGCAGCTCCCCACCGGCCGGGTCATGACAAAGGTTTTGGTTTCCGATCCCATCGATCAGACGGGGATCGACATCCTCTCCCAGGTGGCCCAGGTGGATGTGCGCACCGGCCTGCCTCAGGCAGAGCTCAAGGCGATCATCGGCGACTACGACGCCCTGATGATCCGTTCCGGCACCCAGGTGACCGCCGACATCATCGAGGCCGCCACCAAGTTGCGCATCATTGGCCGCGCGGGCGTTGGTGTGGACAACGTCGATGTGCCGGCTGCCACCAAACGGGGCGTGATCGTGGTCAATTCGCCCGAGGGCAACACGATCGCTGCGGCCGAGCACGCCCTGGCCCTGATGCTGTCGCTGTCCCGCCACGTGCCCCACGCCCACGCCAGCACCATGGCCGGCGGCTGGGACCGCAAAACCTACGTGGGCAATGAGCTTTACAAGAAAAAGCTGGGCGTGGTGGGCCTGGGCAAGATCGGCTCCCACGTGGCCCGGGTTGCCAAGGCCATGGGCATGGATGTGATGGCCTACGACCCGTTCATTTCGGCCGAACGGGCCCAGCAACTCCAGGTGCGCCTGATGGCCCTGCCGGCCCTCTTCGCCGAGGCCGACTACGTGAGCTTGCACCTGCCCCGTACCCCCGAGACCGAAAACCTCGTCAACGCCGAGCTGCTGGCGACGATGAAGCCCACGGCCCGCATCGTTAACTGCGCCCGCGGCGGCATCGTCGATGAGGCGGCCCTGGCCGAGGCCGTGCAAAACGGCGTGATCGGCGGCGCCGCCCTCGACGTGTACGCCAAGGAGCCCCTGGCGGCCGATTCGCCCCTGCGGGGCGTGTCCCAACGGCTGATCCTCACCCCCCACCTGGGCGCCTCCACCGAAGAGGCCCAGGAGAATGTGGCGGTGGATGTGGCCGAGCAGATCCGCGATGTGTTGCTGGGCCTGCCTGCCCGCAGCGCCGTGAACATCCCCGGCCTCACCCCCGAGGTGATGGAGCAGCTCAAGCCCCATCTGCAATTGGCCGAAACCCTGGGCCTACTGCTCAGCCAGCTGGCCGGCGGCGATGTGGAACATCTGGAGGTGCGCCTCCAGGGTGAATTTGCCAACCATCCCTCCCAGCCCCTGGTGGTGGCGGCCCTCAAGGGCCTGCTCTCGGCCGCCTTGGGCGACAGCATCAACTACGTGAACGCCACCCTGGAGGCCAAGGCCCGCGGCATCCACGTGGTGGAGGTCAAAGATGACGCCAGCCGCGACTTTGCCGGCGGTTCCCTGCAGCTCTCGTCGACGGGTTCCAAGGGCAACCACAGCGTGACCGGGGCGGTGTTTGCCGATGGCGACCTGCGCATCACCACAATCGATGAGTTCCCGGTGAATGTGACGCCCAGCCGTCACATGCTGTTCACCCGCCACCGGGACATGCCCGGCATCATCGGCAACCTGGGCACCGTGCTGGGCGAGCACAACGTCAACATTGCTTCGATGCAGGTGGGCCGCCGCATCGTGCGTGGCGATGCCGTGATGGTGCTCAGCCTCGATGACCCGATCCCCGCCAGCCTGCTGGCCACGATCCACGCCATCAATGGGATCCAGGAATCCCATCCGGTCACCCTTTGAGCGCCGGCCAGGTGCCCGTGCCCCCGGGTTCGGAGCCTGGGCCTGGCCCGGGCCAGGCCTGGTGGCGGCTGGAGCTCCTGGCCCTGCCGGAGCTCGAAGAATCCCTGCTCTGGAAGCTCCAGGCCCTGGGAATCCACCGGGTGGCGCTTGAGCACACCCCCAGGAACCCCGACCAGCGCCAGCTGCTGGCCTGGTTGCCGGCGGTGGACTGGCCCGAGCCCGAGCGGCGGGAACTGGAGGTGGCCCTGGCCGCCTTGAGCGAGCCCTTTGGCCTCACCCTCCCTGCGATCAGCTGGCAGCAGCAAGGCGATGAGGACTGGAGCCTGAGCTGGAAGCAGCATTGGCAGGCCGATCCGGTGGGGGAACGGCTGCTGGTGTTGCCGGCCTGGTTGGAGTGCCCGGCCGAATGGGCCGATCGGTTGGCGATTCGCATCGATCCCGGCAATGCCTTCGGCACCGGCAGCCACCCGACCACCCGCCTGTGCCTGGAAGCCCTGGAGCGCTGGGCGGATGGGCCAGGGGCGGAGCTGACCCGGCCCGTGCGGGTGGCCGACCTGGGCTGCGGCAGCGGCATCCTGGCCCTCGCAGCCCTGAAACGGCTCAGCGTCAACGATGCCCCTGGGGCCGCTGCCGCTGCCCGCCGAACCCCGGCCGCCCAGGTATTTGCCGTCGACAGCGACCCCCTAGCCGTGCGGGCGACCTGGGCCAATGCCGCCTGCAATGGCGTGGTGGTGCCAGGGGCGCCCCAGGCCCCCGAGGCGCCAGGGACAACTCCGGGGGCACCCCTGGAGCCCGGTGGGCAGGCGGCCTCGCTCCAGGTGGCCCAGGGGTCGGTGGAGGGGCTCGCCGAGCTGCTGGCGGGGGAACCGGCCGACTTGCTGCTCTGCAACATCCTGGCGCCGGTGATCGAGGCCCTGGCGCCGGCCTTTGCCACGGTGCTCGCGCCGGGCGGGGTGGGCCTGCTCAGCGGCCTGCTGGTGAGCCAGGTGCCGGGGCTGACCCAGGCCCTGGCGGCGGCCGGCTGGCGGGCCGAGCTGGTGGCCCAGCAAAGCCAATGGGGCTTACTCGAAATCCGTTCGGCCCGCACCGTTGCATAAGGCAGACTGATCAGAGCTCTGCTTTTGATTGGCCTTCCGGGGAATGGCGGCCCGGATCCACGGGAACAGCCTCTGGAGGATGTAGGAAGGGGCGGTCCTACAGGCCCGGATCCTCCAGGAGCCTGTGAGCCCCAATTCTTTCCATGGCTTCCTACAAGGTCACCCTCGTCAATGAAGGCGAGGGCCTCAACAAGACCATTGAAGTTCCCGACGACCAGTACATCCTCGACGCCGCTGAAGAGCAGGGCATCGACCTGCCCTACTCCTGCCGCGCTGGCGCTTGCAGCACCTGCGCTGGCAAGCTCACCTCCGGCACCGTCGACCAGTCGGACCAGAGCTTCCTCGACGACGACCAGATCGAAGCCGGCTTCGTGCTGACCTGCGTCGCCTACCCCACTTCCGATTGCACGATCAAGACCCACTCCGAAGAAGAGCTCTATTGAGCCGCCGCTTGGGCCCTCGGGCTTGACCGGTTCCGGTCCTCTGCCACCCTGCGGGGTGGCTTTTTTGTTCCCGTTCCCCGCGCCGCTTGCCGTGTCCGTGGCCTCTGCCGGCTCTTCGTCTTCCCCGGCAGCGAAGCTGCCCCTGGGGGAGAAGTTGCCCCTGCTGGAGCAGTTGCCCGAGCTGGGCAGCGAGCATTCCAGCCTGGGCGGCCAGTACAGCTACCGGGTGCTTGGCCCATGCTGCCGCCTGTTTGACCGCAATGAGCTGCCCTGGCCTTGCTGCCGGCTGGCCTGGCGCAGCAAGGAGCCCAGTTGGCGGCGCGTCGGGCGCCGCTTCGTGGCCGACCTGGCCTCGCGCCGCTGCCCCTCCTACGCGGTGGAGCTGCTTCAGCCGGGCTCCCGGCCCACCCGCACGGTGCTCACCCTGTTCGCCCAGCGCCTCAGCCCGGCCCTGCAGGAGTGGTGGTACAGCAAGCAGCCCGCCTCCTTTGACCCGGCCAACTGCCAGCCGCCAGCGCCCCTGCCGGACGCCGGACCAGAGCTCCTGGCGGAACCTGCCGAAAAGCCGTAAAAGCTTTCCCCGCCGCCGCTTTAGGCCAAGGTCAAGGCCCAGATCAAGGCCAAGGCCATGCCTTATGCGAGGCCGAGACCGAGTCGCGGGGCCTGAGCTCGGGATGGCCTAGGGGCTGACGCGGCTAGGCCAGCCAACCGAGGCCGGGACCACAAAAAAAGCCGCGGTGCGGGCCGCGGCTCAAGGGTTGGTTGGGGTTCATGAGCCAGAGCCGAGGGCTAAGGCTGGATTGAATCCGGTTTCAAGGGTTTGGGCCCCAGCAAGGGGCCAAAAGCTGGAGGCCAGATCAGAAGTAGATCTTGCCGCCACCCCACTGGACGCCCTGGACGTTGGGGGCCACCAGGATGTAGCCAGCGATCAGGCGCAGGTCGTCCTCGTCAAGGTCGCGCATTTTCACGAACACGTCGCTGCTGCGCAGGCTCGGGTGCAGGTCGGAGATGCTGTACTCGCCGTCATAGGAGGTGGGGTCCTTCATGTAGTCCACGAGGGAGTCCACCGAATTGCGGGGCGGGGTGGCCAGGGCCAGGGTTTCGGGGTCGAGGCCCACGTTCTGGTTGGTCTTGGTGATCCCACCGGCGTGGCAGGTGCCGCAGCTGTCATTGAACAGCTTGCGACCTGATTTCACGTCCTGTTCACTGAAGGTCACGGTGGTGCCGGCTGGATCCGCCGGCACCGTGAGTTGATCGGTGGTCCACTGGGCTGCGGTGGCAGGGCCGGCGAAGCTCACCAGCAGCACCAGGGGCAGAACCAGCAGGGTTCGCGCCAGGAATCGCAGCGCAGAGGAGAAGAAAGAGGCCATCGAAAAAGCCGGCAATAAGGCGGGGATGAACCGCAGCAAAGCCCTTGTATCACGGGGAATGGGCCCCCCGGGGCGGGATCACGAACTGTTGCAGCGGCGCTCAGGCGGCGCCCACCTCCAGGGTGAGGAAATCCTTGGCCATCACGGTGGCCGGGAAGATCGTGCGCGCTTCGGCCAGCAGGTCGTCGGGGGTGAGGGGATTGCCCGCCACATAGCGGGGGCTGAGGTGGGTGAGGGCCAGTTGTTTCACCCCGGCTTCGGCAGCGGTTTGGGCCGCCATGGTGCTGGTGGAGTGCTGGCGTTGGTAAGCCATCTCCGCCTCCCCGTGGGAAAAGGTGGATTCGTGGATCAGCAGGTCGGCCCCTTGGGCCAGCTCCACGGCGGCCTCACAGAACACCGTGTCGGTGCAATACACCAGGCTTTTGCCGGGCTGCTCCGGGCCGCAGAGGGCCTCGCCGCGGATGATCCGGCCGTCGTCGAGGGTCACGGTCTGGCCCGCCTTGAGGGCGGCGTAGATGGGGCCAGGCGGGATGCCCAGGGCCCTGGCCTGGTCCACATCGAAACGGCCGGGCTTGGGCTTTTGGTCGACCCGGTAGGCGTAGGCCGGCACCCGGTGGGTCAGGGGCGCGCAGCGCACGGTGAGGTCGCCGTCGTCGAGCAGTAGGGCGCCGCTGCTGGCGGCGTTGCGCACCCGGTGGCTGCGCAGGGGGTAGCTGATTCGGGTGGAGGTGGTGCGCATCACCCCTTCGAGGTAATCGCGCAGGGGATCGGGGCCGTAGAGGTCGATGCCGGGGCTGGCCCCTGCCAGCCCCAAGGTGGCCAGCAGCCCCGGCAACCCAAAGACGTGGTCCCCATGCATGTGGGTGACGAAGATCCGCCGCAGTTGGGAGACCCGCAGTTCGCTGCGCAGGAACTGGTGCTGGGTGGCCTCGCCGCAGTCGAACAGCCAAAGCTCAGCCCGCTGGGGCAGGCGCAGGGCCACGGCCGACACATTGCGGGAGCGGGTGGGGACGCCCGAACTCGTGCCTAAAAAGGTGACCTGCACGGCTGGAGTGTCTCCCCGGTGCCGCACCGGTTGATCAGGATCCGCATGCTGCCATGTCGAACTGGGGCCTGGGCAGGGACGGGGGTGTTGGGGCTTGACGCCTGCCGCTGGCGTTCCGGGGGAGGGTGCCGGTCCCGGTGGCGGCTGGCTGGCGCTCCGGCGAGGGCCTGGTCACAATGAAAATCCTGTCGCGGTTGCCGGGCCGCGTCTCCCCTGCCGTGCCCTGGGGCTTGAGCTGATGTTGTCTACCACCCCGCTCCAGCGTCGCGGCCTAGGCGCCACCTTGCTCCTAGGGGGCCTGCTGGTGGGCTTGCCCCGGGCCTGGGCGGTCCTGGAGCCGACGCCCCCCCGGGCCGATCCGGGGGCCCTTGGGGGTCCCCAGTTGCGGGTGTTGCTGCGGGAAGCCCCGGTGCTCACGCTGCGGGCCCCGGCAGGTGGTCGCCTGCGCCTGCGCGATGGCGCTGGCCAGGTGCTGATGGAGTTGGGGCCGGACCAGCCCCTGCGCCTGCAGTTGGCCGGGGCCCAGGTGCTGGGGCTGGCCGAGGCCGGGGAGGGGAGCGGCGCCCCAGGTGCCTCTGTCACCGCTACTCCAGGTCTGATGGCCGCCCCTGGGCCCGGGCCCAGCACCACCGGCCCCTACCGGACAGCACGGTCCCCCGCGGATGGGGCCCCTACGCCCGCCCCATCTCCAGCCTTCGACTCGGCCACGGGCACTCCCCTGGCTCCCCGCCCTGGCTCGCCAGCCCTTGCGTCGGGCTCTGCGGCCAATCCCAGCTCGGATCTGGGAGCGGCTGCCCAAGATGTCGTCGCCCGCCCTGCCCCAACCGTCGCCCAGCGCCTGCGGGTGGGCGAGCTGGTGGTGGAGCCCCTGCCGGTTGCCGGCACCGGGGGCAGCGTTTGGCTGCAGAAGCGCCGCTACCGGGGCAGCCTGTGGATCCGGCCCCAGGGTGAGGCCCTGCAGGCGGTGAACCTGGTGGGACTAGAGACCTACCTGGCCAGCGTGGTGGGCAGCGAGATGCCCGCCAGCTGGCCCTTGGAGGCCCTGCGGGCCCAGGCCGTGGCCGCCCGCACCTATGCGTTGCGGGCCCTGCGCCCCAGCAGCGGCCGCGCCTACGACCTCAAGGCCACGGTGGCCAGCCAGGTGTACCTCGGGGTGGAGGCGGAAACGGCCTCGACCCAGGCGGCCGTGGCCGGCACCCGCGGCCTGGTGCTCACCTACGGCGATGGCCTGATTGAGGCCGTGTTCCATAGCAGCGCCGGTGGCACCACGGAAAACAGTGGCGAGCTCTGGGCCCAGCAACTGCCCTACCTGGTGAGCGTCGCCGATTTCGACAACGAGTCGCCCGTGCGCGATTGGCGCTTGCCCCTTGGTGATGAGCTGGTGCGTAAGGGATTGCCGGAGATCGGCAGCCTGGAGAGCATTGAGGTGCTGTCCACCAGCTCCAGCGGCCGCCTGCGCCAGGCCCGGGTGGTGGGCTCGGCCGGGTCCCTGCTGCTCACCGGCGCCGAGCTGCGCTCCCGGCTTGGATTGAAGAGCACCCTGGTGCAGTTCGTCCGCGAGCCGATCAACGTCCCCCTGCTCACCGATCAGGCTTGGACCCTTCCTGGTCAGCTCGGAGCCGCCACTGTTGGCCAAGCCCTTGCTTCAACGTCTGGTTTTAATCCGTCGCTGGCCGCCGCGCCCCAAGGGGTTGGGGGGGCTGGTTCTGCAGCCTCCGCCTGGGCAACCCCGGTGCCCCTGACAGCGGCCAGCCCTGCTCCTAAAGGCGCTCCCCCGGTTTCGTCGTTTGACGGCCCAGGCTCCCCACTCCCAACGGCGCCCCTCCTGGTGCTGCCCCCCCCACCCCCCGGGGTCGGCCGCCCCCCCACGCCCCGCCTGCAGTGGGTGGCGATCGGCAGGGGCTTTGGCCATGGCATCGGCATGAGCCAGTGGGGGGCTTTGGCGATGGCCCGGCGCGGCGAGGGCTTCCAGCAGATCCTGCAGCACTACTACCGGGGCACCCAGCTGCGCCCCTACGCCAGCCTGGCCGCCCTAGCCCCGCTGCTGCAGCCGCGCCTCAGCCTGGGCCCAATCCCGCCCCGTCCCCTGGCGCTCACGCTCGGCGCCAGGCCCTGACAGGCTGGCTCCAGCACTGGGGTTTTGGGACTTGGCACGCTGGTCGTTGGAGGTGGCCCCAGGCCCCGAGGCCCTGGGCCAGCGGGTGGCAGCGTTGCTAGTGGAAGCCCTGCGCCCCGCCCCGGCAGGCGGGCCGGCCAAGCCCCTGGGGTTGGCCACCGGCCGCACGATGGAGCCCGTCTATGGCGCCCTCGTCGAGCAGCTGCAAGCCCTGCCCAGCCGGGAGCGCCAGGGGCTGCTGGCGGGCTGGTCCAGTTTCAACCTCGATGAGTACGTGGGGCTGGGACCGGATGATCCGGAGTCCTTCGCGGCCAGCATGGAGCGCTCCCTGGGCGCCCCCCTAGGACTGGCCCCGGGCCAATTGCGCCTGCCCGATGGCTTAGCCCCCCATCCCGAGCGGGAAGCCCGCCGCTACGGCCAGGCCATCGCGGCTGCCGGGGGCCTGGGGTTGCAAGTGCTGGGGCTGGGCAACAACGGCCATGTGGGCTTTAACGAACCGCCCTGTGCTCCCGGGGCCGCTACCCGGTGCCTGGAGCTGGATCACGCCACCCGCCACCAGAACGCCGGTTTGTTTGCCGCCGGCCTGGCCGCCGTGCCGGAGCGGGCAATCACCGTGGGCCTGGCTGAAATCCTGGCGGCCGAAACGGTGCTGCTGGTGGTGAGCGGAGAGGCCAAGGCGGAGGTGCTGCGGCGCAGCCTGGAGGAGCCGCCCCAGCCCCAGCTGCCGGCCAGCTGGTTGCAGCGCCATCCGCGCCTGAGGGTGATGGTTGATGAGGCGGCAGCCAGTCGGCTGGGTTGGGTGAAAGTGTGAGCGGGCAATCCGCTTAAAAGGCCCCAGCAGGGTGAGTTGCAACGCTCACTGACTCCTTGGCACGCCGTTGTATTCAACCTTCTCAATCGTTCTGCCATCGGCTGAGATCAAAATCTGCGACTCCACGGTGGCGGCCCGGCGGTTCGCCTCCCAGCCAGGAGTTCCACCAGGGAACCGGAAGAGGAATCCTGTTGCGTTGGCTTGGATCAAGCAGTTGGCCCCACCCCGTTGGTGCATGCATTGGCCAGCGAAATACTTGGTGAGTCCACCGTTGAGGCGTTCGGCCTCCATGCGGGCTAAGTTTGCCGCCCGCAGTTGGGCCTGGCTAATAGTTTGGGATTGGCTAATAGTTTGGGTCTGGCTAATGGTTTGGGCCTGGCTGATCGGTTGGGCCGGGGCTGCAAGTGGTAAGGTAACGCCAAGGATGAGGCTCGCCAGCAAGCTGGAGCGGCGCAGGAAAGGGCCCGAGGCCATGGCAATAGGGATTGGTTTCGGGAAGACTATCGGCAATTACGATTTAAACTGACCATGGGGTAAATCTGCGTCCAGTTGCAGTGAATAAGCTGAGCAAATTGTTGTCTCAAGGTGATTGCTGCAAGCGCTCCCTGGGGGGCTGACGCTTGACGAGTCCCCCTGGATCAAGGGGCAATCATCCGCCCGGCTAAGACAAGGCCCTGACCCTGCGCTGGTGGGCGGGCTTGCCTTATCGCAATTCCGGATGCAGGGGGTCCCCCTTGAAGGGACCTTTCACCTGGGAGGTGATCCAGCCGCCGTAGAAGCCCCCAGGCTGGGCGATCACGGCCTCCCCATTGACCCAGCAGCCGTCCATGGCGCCCGGGTAGAGGGCCAGCCAACCGGCGATCGCTGCAAAGGCCGCGCTGGGCTGGGGATACTGCCAAACCACCTTGCGCAGGCGGTGCTCCGGCTCGCCGCCTGGGGCAGGCACCACCAGGTCGAAATAGCGGGCCACCCCCTTCCATTCACAGAAGCTGGCGCCCACCGCTGGTTGGAGCAGGTCGAGGCGGAAGGAGTCTGGCGGCAGGTAGTAGGTGGGGGGATGGAAGGTTTCCAGCACCCGAAAACTGGTGGTGGTTTCGCAAATCAAGGCACCGCCTGCTTTGACCAGGATTTGGTCCTGGCAGGCCACCAGCAGGGGCGGGCGGGGATATTCGGAAACAATTTCCATCGCTCGGTCGCCATTCAGTGTTTGTCGATCTTAGGGGCATTATGCAATTGCACGCCGCCGTCATTATTTCTCTTTGTCGTAATAATTTCTAGGGTTTGAATCGGTTTCTTCGATTATGTATTGATGGCGTATTGGCCTGGCGTAGAGGGGTGATTAGGGGCTAAGTTGATTGGGGCTTGGCCAGTTCTATGCTTGGGGATCAAAGGGTGCTCAATGGTTCGATTGTGGCGCTTTCGATATCTTCAATTGATCGCGATCATCTCGTCAAATCGGTCAAGTCTCACCCCAGCACCCCCTCCATCAACCCCTCCTCCGCCTCCAGATTCGTCGTCACACTGCGCACGTCGTCCAGTTCTTCCAGGGCATCCAACAATTTCAGGCAGCTGCCCAGCACTTGCGAATCGCTGACCCGGCAGCTGGTCTGGGCGATCCAGCGGTGCTCCCAGCTGGCCACGGGCCAGCCCCTGGAGCGCAGCTGGTCCTGCAGGGACTCCAGGTCGGCGTAGGCCGTCACCAGTTCAGCACCGCTGCGCTGGTTGGGCTCGCCGTCTAGCTCGTAAGTGAGTACTGCTGGGCCGCCCAGGTCTTCGAGGGCCAGGAGATCTTCCAGCAGGGCATCCTCATCGAGCCAACCGGTTGGGCTCGACCCTGGAGCGGATGTTTTTGACCGGGAGCCGTCGTTGCCGACGGCCTTGGCACCCGGCTCGGTGCTGCCCGGGGTGTTGGCCGGCACCAGGCGCACCACGCCCAAGTGTTCGAACAAATAGCCCACGCAGCCGCTCTCGCCCAGGTTGCCGCCGTTTTTGTTGAAGGCCAGGCGCAATTCGGCGGCGCTGCGGTTGCGGTTGTCGGTGAAGGCCTCAATCAGGATGGCGATGCCACCCGGGCCGTAGCCCTCGTAGCGCACCGCCTCGAACTGGTGGCTGGCGCCGCTGCCCTGGCCAGAGCCCTTGGCGATCGCCCGCTCGATATTGCCGCTCGGCATGGCGGCAGCCTTGGCCTTTTCGATCGCCGTGCGCAGCTGGAAATTCGCCGCCGGATCGCTGCCGCCCCGGGCCGCCACCGTGATTTCCCGGCCCAGCCGGGTGAAGAGGGCGCCCCGTTTGGCATCGACCACCGCCTTGCTGCGTTTGATCTGGGCCCATTTGCTGTGGCCGGCCATGGGAGCGGGGTCTGGAAACGGACGGGGTTGGGGGTGGACTGGGCTGGTGTGGGGGATCGCCCCTAGCCGTTGGCCTGCAGCACAAGTTTGGGCTGGAGCCGGCCTCCGGCCTGGGCCTGGGCCATGCCCGCCAGGCTGCCATCGGGGCCCACCACCACCACGGCCGTGCCATCGGGGAGGGCTAGACCTGCCTCGAGGCTGCGGCCGCAGCGCCAACTGGCCAGCTCGGCTTCGCCTTCAAGTTGGCGCCGCTCCAGGTGGCGAAGCACCACCAAAGGATCGAGCAACTCGGGGGGCGGTGTCTGCTGAAGCCGCTCCAGGGGCTCGCTTTGCTCTAAGTCAAAGCCCAGGGCTTCGGTGCGGCGCAGTTGGGCCAGGCAGCCCCCACAGCCGAGGGCCTCGCCCAGGTCCCGGGCCAGGGAGCGGATGTAGGTGCCAGCTGTGCAGGCCACCTCCAGCTCCAGTTCGGCCCGCTGCGGGTCCCAGCCCAAGAGGTGAAGCTCGCTGATTGTCACCGATTTATGGGCCAGGTCGAGTTCCTCGCCGCGGCGGGCCCGCAGGTAGGCCCGCTCGCCATCCACGTGCACCGCCGACACGTTGGGCGGCCGTTGCTGGATCGTCCCCCGGAAGGGTGCCAAGGCCGTTTCCAGTTCCTCTAGAAGCAGGGGCGGCACGGGCCGCTCTTCGAGCTCCTCGCCGCTGAGGTCATCGCTGCTGGTGCGCAGGCCCAGGCGAACCACCCCCCGGTAGCGCTTGTCGCCCGTGAGGTAGGGCAGCAGGCGGGTGGCGCCGCCCAGGGCGATCGGCAGTACACCGGTCACGGCGGGATCGAGGGTGCCGCCATGGCCCACCCGCTTCAGGCCATAGGCGCGCCTTACCTGGGCGACACAGCCATGGGACGTGAGCCCGGCGGGTTTGTCGAGCACCAGGAAGCCGCAGAGTTCAGCGGCGCTTGGCGCCTTGGCGGCCAGGTTTGCAATCGCTGGGGACTCGGGCGGCATCGGCGTTGGCCATCGAGCAAGAACAGGCACTGTTGCATCTGGCCAGCCCTTGCGCTCTGCCAGGGGCCTGGTGGGGCCTGACTTTCCCGACTGGGGATCCCCCTGGCGGTGGCAAACGGGAGCCCCCGAGCGATTTACGGTGGCCCCATGAGTCTGTCCTCCAGTTCCGGCGCCACCAGTGCCGCCCTTGTCGCCCCCCTGCCCCGCCTGGACGTGGAGGGGTTCCTGGCCGATGGCTTCGCGCTCAGGGCCCAGCTCGCCCCGTTCCTGCAGCTGGATGACGCCGCCCTCGAGGCCCTGCTGCCCCAGGCCACGGCCCAGCTGGCGGCCCTGCACCCGGGCGCTGTGGAGCAGGCCTTTGATCCCGCCGATGCCACTCGCTTTTACGAAGACACCGTCGGCACGGCCCATCTGATCGAGCTGGCCGCCTGGCACCTGGGCAGCGCCGACTACATCGCCGACACCCTGCGCCTGCAGGCGCGTTTCGCCCGCGGCCAGGTGCTGGATTTCGGCGGAGGTATCGGCAGCCATGCCCTGGCGGCGGCCGCGCTGCCCCAGGTGGAGCAGGTCTGGTTCGTCGACCTCAACCCCCACAACCGCGCCTTTGTGGCGGCCCGGGCCGAGGCGCTGGGGCTGGCCGCCAAGCTGCGCTGCTTCCGCGACCTGGACGATCCGGCCCTACCGCCGCAGTTCGACACGATCGTCTGCCTCGATGTGCTCGAACATTTGGGCGATCCGGCTGCCCAGCTAGAAATTTTCGCCGGCAGGCTTACGGGCACGGGCGTGGCCCTGTTGAACTGGTATTTCTTTAAGGGCTTTAACGGCGAATATCCCTTCCACTTCGATGATGAAGTCCTGGTGAACCGCTTTTTCACCACCCTGCAAAGGCGCTTTCTCGAGGTGTTTCACCCCTTCCTGATCACCACCCGGGCCTACCGGCTCCAGGCGCCCGCCTGAGGGGGCTGGCCCTGGGGCAGCGAGTCACAAAAAAAGGCCAGGGCGCCAGGCCCTGACCTTGCTTGTCTGGAAGCCAGCCTGGGGCTGGTTCAGGCAACGGCGACGTTGATGCGCTTGCGGTTGCGCAGGTTGCGGGTGATCGAATCGAAGTTCACGACGCCATCCACGAGGGCAAAGAGGGTGTCGTCGGAGCCGCGGCCGACGTTGTCGCCAGGCAGTACCGAGGTGCCGCGCTGGCGGATCAGGATCGAGCCGGCGGTTACGGCTTCGCCGCCATAGCGCTTCACGCCCAGGCGCTTGGAATTGGAGTCGCGGCCGTTGCGTGTGGAGCCTGTGCCTTTCTTATGGGCCATGGTGGAAAAGGGGGAAGTAAGGGGAAAGCTAGGAGACTTAGGGGGCTAGGGAGCGACGCTCAGCGACCGATCCGGAACCTGAAACGGCCAGGCCTCAGGCCAGGGCTTTGCCAGCCACCGTGATCGACTGCACCATCACCCGGGTGAGCTCCTGGCGGTGGCCGTTCTTGCGGCGGGTTTTCTTCTTAGGCTTCATTTTGTAGACAATGATCTTCGGACCGCGCCGGTGGGCCATCACCTTGAGCTCCACCGTGGCGCCCGCGATGAAGGGGTGGCCCAGGGTGGCTCCCTTGGCGTCCTTCACCAGCAGCACGTTGTCCAGGGTCACGGTGCTGTCGACTTCGGCGTTGATCCGGTCGAGGTCGTAATAGCGGTTGGGTTGGACCCAGAACTGCTGGCCGGAGGCCTCAACGATGGCGTAGGGGCCGCTGCTGGTGGGGGAGTCCGCCTCGGCGGCTGGGGCGGGGCTGGTCTGGGATGGGGTCATGGCGGACTCGGGCATGGACAGGCTGACGGTGGTTCCAGTCACCCAGCCTGGATTCAGGTCATGGGTTAGGGGATCCCGTCATTCGGCCTGCCGCACGGCAATCGAAAGACAAACAAGGATCCTGCCCTTTTTGGGGCCCAATCGTCAACACTGGCTGGGTTGTTCAGGGCCCGATCGCGGCTCCGATGTCCCAGCCGGCCCTTACCATCGCCTCCCTCCTCTGTGACCCGAGGTTGCTGCTGGCCTGTCGCCAGTGGCTCAAGGGCGGTCGCTATGAGCTCGACGACCTGGGCTCCCAGGCCGATCCCCTCGCTGCCTTGGAGCGGCGGCGGGAGGCGTTTGATGTGGTGTTGCTGCAGCAAGGGGCGTTCTCCCGCAGCCAGCTCGAGGGGCTGATTGGCAAGGGCCTGCTGTTGCCTGCCGTGGTGGTCGGCGATGTCAGCGGCCGCATCGACTTTCACGAGGTGGAGGTGCACCTGCCCGGTGACCAGCTGGAGCAGCTCACTTACAGCATTGATGCGGCGGTCTCCCGTTTCCTGCGCCGGGGTCTCTCGGCGGCCAGCAACGGCCCTGAGGCTGGCAGCACCGGCCAGCCGGGTTCGCCGGTGCCTTCGGAGCGCTGGCGCCTGCCCAATCGGCTGAAGGAACGCCTCGGCTATCTGGGGGTTTTTTACAAACGGGACCCCTCTCGTTTCCTGCGCCACCTGGCCCCCCAGGAGCGCCAGGAGCTGCTCGCTTCCCTGGAGCGCACCTACCGGGACCTGCTGATCAGCTACTTCCGCGACCCGGCTGCGGCCAACCAGGCCCTGGAGAGTTTTGTGCATACGGCCTTTTTCAGTGACCTGCCCATTACCAAAGCTGTGGAGATCCACATGAATTTGATTGACAGTTTCTGGAAGCAGCTCAAGCTGGAGGGGCACAAGAACGACTTTCTGCAGGACTACCGCCTAGCCCTGCTTGATGTGATGGCCCATCTCTGTGAGATGTATCGGCGCTCGGTTCCCCCCGACGGACCCCTGCTCACCCCCCAGGCTCCCCGCCTGGAGACCAGGGCTTTCGCCCAGGAGGTCGGTTGATGGCGCCCCGCAAGACCTACATCCTCAAGCTCTACGTGGCCGGCAACACGGCCAATTCGATGCGGGCCCTCAAGACCCTGCGTAACATTTTGGACACCGAATTTCAGGGTGTTTATGCCTTGAAGGTGATCGATGTTTTGCAAAATCCCCAGCTGGCTGAGGAAGATAAAATCCTGGCCACCCCAACTCTCGCCAAGATTTTGCCTCCGCCAGTGCGGCGTATCATTGGCGATTTATCTGATCGAGAAAAGGTTTTGATTGGTCTTGATCTTCTTTATGATGAGCTCAGTGAGGAGGATTTTGGCAGTTCCGATGAGCTGGAATCTTCAGGCCTAAATTCAGCCGAATTCGGCGACGATGCCAGCGTCCTTGGCTACCGTCAAGCCCATTCTTCGCCCGCTAGCAGCAGCGATCCGGCCCCTGCCGGTGCTGGCCAGCCAGCATTCCCCGAACGGACTTCGACAGGCATGGCGTCCATGGGCCCGGGGCCAGGGATCGGCAGGCCGGATTCCCCCTTGGCCATGCCGCCGCCGCTTGAGTCCCTCTGAAGCTTGAGCGGGCTTCAGCCCTGATTAAACAGTCCTCCTGATTGCCTTTTTGAGCCCTTCCCGTTCCATGCAGGATTCCAGTTCCACCAGCTCCGGTTCCACCTTGATGCAGGTGCAGAAACTTCCCACGGGGATTGAGGGCTTTGATGATGTCTGCCATGGCGGCCTGCCGATCGGTCGCTCGACCCTGATCAGTGGTACCTCGGGCACCGGTAAAACGGTGTTCTCGCTAAATTTCCTTTGCAATGGGATTCGTCAGTTTGATGAGGCTGGCATTTTTGTCACCTTTGAGGAGTCACCCCTCGATATCTTACGCAATGCCTCGAGCTTCGGCTGGAACCTCCAGGAGATGGTTGAGCAGGACAAGCTTTTTATCTTGGATGCTTCGCCTGATCCCGATGGGCAGGATGTGGCTGGAAGTTTCGATCTTTCTGGCCTGATTGAGCGCATCAACTACGCGATTCGTAAGTACAAGGCTAAGCGGGTGGCGATCGATTCGATCACGGCGGTGTTCCAGCAATACGATGCCGTTTCGGTGGTGCGCCGCGAAATCTTTCGCCTGATTGCCAGGCTCAAGGAAATTGGCGTCACCACGGTGATGACCACCGAGCGCATTGATGAATATGGCCCGATCGCCCGTTACGGCGTGGAGGAATTTGTGTCCGATAACGTGGTGATTCTGCGCAACGTGCTCGAAGGGGAGCGGCGCCGTCGCACCGTCGAAATCCTCAAGCTGCGCGGCACCACCCACATGAAGGGGGAGTTCCCCTTCACCATGGGCGCCCATGGCATCAGCATCTTCCCCCTAGGTGCCATGCGGCTCACCCAGCGCTCCTCGAATGTGCGGGTTAGCTCGGGTGTGCCCCGGCTCGATGAGATGTGCGGCGGCGGTTTCTTTAAGGATTCGATTATCCTGGCGACCGGCGCCACCGGTACGGGCAAAACCCTGTTGGTTAGCAAGTTTGTGGAGAACGCCTGCGCGAATAAGGAGCGGGCGATCCTGTTTGCCTATGAGGAATCCCGGGCCCAGTTGTTGCGTAATGCCACCAGCTGGGGCATTGATTTTGAGCAGATGGAGCGTGATGGCCTACTCAAGATCATCTGTGCCTACCCCGAATCCACCGGACTCGAAGATCACCTCCAGATCATCAAAACCGAGATCGGTGAATTCAAGCCCTCGCGCATGGCCATTGATTCGCTCTCAGCCTTGGCCCGGGGCGTTAGCCACAATGCTTTTCGCCAGTTTGTGATTGGGGTCACGGGCTACGCCAAGCAGGAGGAAATCGCAGGCTTCTTCACGAACACCTCCGAGGAGTTTATGGGAAGCCACTCGATCACCGATTCCCACATCTCCACAATCACCGACACGATCCTGTTGCTCCAATACGTGGAGATTCGCGGCGAAATGGCCCGGGCCCTCAATGTGTTCAAGATGCGTGGCTCCTGGCACGACAAGGGTATTCGTGAGTTTGTAATCACCGGCAACGGGCCCGAGATTAAGGATTCCTTCTCCAATTTCGAGCGCATCATTAGCGGTGTGCCCCACCGCATCAACACCGACGAACGCAGCGAACTGGCCCGCATCGCCCGCGGTGTGGCCAGCGAAGACGTTTGAGCTGGGGCGAGCGGGCAGCCAGCCCGATTGGCTGCCGTTCTGTTGAGGTTTTTGACGCGCAAGCCGGGCCTTTGGGCCCTTAAAGCGGGACTTTGGCCGCTCAAGTGGGGCCCCTTCCCTTCAGGCCGGTTCCAGCAGCCGGTTGCCCGGGTCCTGGCGGCGGCGCTCACTGGTGATCAAGAGCTCGTCGCTATCGGCCTGCTCCAGGGGAAGCTCGAACCAGAAGGTGGTGCCGCAGCCTGGCTCGCTAGCCATCTGGATTCTGCTGGCGTGTTTGTCCAGAATGCCGCGCACGATCGAGAGGCCCAGGCCCGTGCCCACTTCCGTGTGCACCGCATTTTCGACCCGGTAAAAGCGTTCAAAGATGCGGCTCTGGTCCTCGAGGGAAATGCCCGAGCCCGTATCGGCAATCTCCACCCGTAGCCGCGGTAGGGGAGAGCTGAGGTTGCACGCGGGGTTATCCACCTGGGGGGCAGTGCTGGGGTCTAGCTGGCAGGCGTCTGGCCAGAGATAGGCCCGCATCATCAGTTGGCCGCCGGTGGCAGTGAATTTGAGGCCATTGCCAACCAGATTGTCGAGCACCTGCAGGAGCAGGTCCCAGTTGCCGCGCACCCGCGGCAGGTTGCTATCCACATCCATCGCCAGTTTCACCCCCTTGTCATCGGCATTGAGGCGGTAGTTACGCAGGGTTTGTTCAATCGCGGGGGCTAATTCCAGCGGCTCCAGGGTCCAGATGCGGTCCGATTCCAGCCGGGAAAGATCGAGCACATCATTCACCAAGCGGGTGAGCCGATCGGTTTCAGCGTTGGCGATGGCGAGAAATTCCTGCTGTTCGGCCTCACTGAGTTGATCGCGCAGGTCGTGGAGCGTTTCCACGTAGCTCTTGATGTTGAACAGGGGCGTGCGCAGCTCGTGGGAAACGTTGCTGATAAAGCGGCTCTGGGCTGCATTGAGCTCCACCTCCCGGGTGAGGTCCTGCACCGTGACGGCAATGCCCTTGAGGCTTTCGCCACTGGCATCGCGCACCGACTGCAGCACGATCCGTAGGGTGCGGGCGGGTTCGCCCAGCTCGATGCGTAAATCCGTGCTGTCTTTGGCGCCGCCCTGCACGGCATCGAGTTGGGGCTGCAGCTCTAGGGCCAAAAGGGCTGGTAGGGCTTCGCAGAGCTCACTGCCCTCCAGGTTGCGCCCCTCCCAGCGGAATAGGCGCCGGGCCGTGGGGTTCACCAGCACAATTTTGCCGGCTCCATCGAGTAGTAAGGCCCCATCGGCCATGGTGGCAATTAGGGTTTGTTGTTTTACCTGGGCGGCGGTGAGTTCTTCGATGTTGGCTTCGTTGTAGGCCTCTAATTGGGAGGCCATGGCATTGAAGCCATTAAGTAATTCACCCAGTTCCCCGCCCACGGGCAGGGCAATGCGGGCGCCGAAGTCGCCGCCGGCAATCAAACCCACCCCCCGTAGCAATTCCTTCACCGGCTGGGTGATCGTGAGGGCGTTAAACACCGAACCGAGGATCACCAAGACCCAGATCGAGATGAACACCGCCACGGTCACCTCCCGGGTCAGGGCCGCACTGGCTAGGACCGCCTCGTTCGGGTTGATGCCCAGGGCCAGCACGCCCAGATACTGGCCGTTGCTGACCATCGGCACGAACACATCGGTGACCTGGCCATCGGGACTCAGGTGTTGGCGCACCAAGGGGCTCTGGGGCCGTTTCGCCAGGTCCGCGGGCATTTCCAGGCGGCGGCTGAGCAGCAGCTCACTGCCCCCTTGGCTGCCGCTGATCGGGATGCCGAGGTAGATCAGGCCCTCGGGATCGGCGAAGAAGATGTAGCGAAGGCTGCGGCTGGAGCGCCAGAATCGTTCGGCCACGGCGGCCAGTTCCCGGTCGTTGCCTTCGGCCACCAGGGGCGTCACGTTGGCGGAGAGCAGCAGGCCCAGGTCGCGGGCATAGCGGGTGTCGCTCATGCGCACATCCGTTTGGATGCCGTTCAGCGCAAAAAAGGTGAGCCCCGTCATCATCAGGCTTACCACCAGGGTGGCCACGGCCAGCAGCTTGGTTTGCAGGCTGAATTCGGCCCACCAGCGCCGCAGGCCCTCCCCCCAGGAGCGCGGTGGATTGCCTGCGGGCCTTGCCAGGGGAGTAGGCGTGGTCAGGGTTGTCGCCCCTGGGCGAACGACGCTCTGGCTTGGGGCGGACACGGGTGAGGGCTGGCTGCCGCGGGGATTAAGGGGCATCAGCCTAGGAACGACGCACTTGGTGACCAATGTCGCGCCGGTAGGTGATTCCCTCAAAGTGCACCTGGGCCAGGCCCCCATAGGCGGCCGCAAAGGCGGCGTCAAAGTCGAGGCCCTGGGCCACCACCGCCAGCACCCGCCCGCCACTGGTCACCGTGCTGCCATCGGCCAGCCGCTGGCTGCCGGCGTGAAAGAGCTGCAGGCTGGCGCTGCTCTCCAGGTTGCTTTCAATCCGGTCGCCCCGGCGCACCTCGCCGGGATAGCCCCCGGCGGCGGCGATCACGCAGGCACTGCAGTGGGGCGCAATCGTTAGCGCCGGTGCCACGTCGAGCCGGCCAAGGGCGCAGGCGAGGAGCACTTGGGCCAGTTCCCGGCCGAGCAGGGGCATCAGGGTTTCGCACTCCGGATCACCAAAGCGGCAGTTGAACTCGATCACGCTGATCCCTGAGGGCGTGAGCATCAGGCCGGCGTAAATCACCCCCCGATAGTTGATACCGCGGGCCTTGAGGGCTGCCAGGGTGGGTTCAAGCACCTGTTGGCGTACGGCCTCCAGGCCTGCCGCATCGAGTAGGGGCGCCGGGGCATAGGCCCCCATGCCGCCGGTGTTGGGCCCGGTGTCGCCTTCGCCGATGCGTTTGTGGTCCTGGGCGGGGGGCAGCAACACCATCCGTTCGCCGTCGCAGAGGGCAAACACCGACACCTCCGGGCCTTCGGTGCGTTCCTCCAACACCAGGCTGGCGCCGGCGCCGCCAAAGCGCCCCGCAAAAATCTCCTCAATGGCGGCTCTAGCCTCCGCCAGGCTCTCGGCCACCGTGACCCCCTTGCCCGCCGCTAGGCCGTCGGCCTTGACCACCAGCGGCCGGTTCTGGGCTTCGAGGATGGCCAAGGCCTCCTCCCGGCTGCTGGCCGGCCAGTAGCCGGCGGTGGGGATGGCGGCCTCGACCATCAGGGCCTTGGCCCATTGCTTGCTGGCTTCCAGCTGGGCCCCATCGGCGCCGGGGCCAAACACGGCCACTCCGGCGGCCCGCAGGTCGTCCCCCAGGCCCGCCGCTAGGGGTGCCTCCGGGCCAATCACCACCAGGTCGATGGCGTGGGTCCTGCAGGCTGCCAGCAGACCTGCGGCGTCGGATTCGGCGATCGCGAGCTGGTGACAGCCGGCGATGTCGGCCGTGCCGCCATTGCCCGGGGCCACCCACACCGCGGCCACACCCTGGCTGCGGGCCAGGGACCAGGCGAGGGCATTTTCGCGGCCGCCGCCCCCCACCACGAGCACCCGCTCAGGGCTTAGCAAGGTCGCCGGGTCGGACATGGCAGCCGGATCAAGGGATGGGGGCGAGGGCGGCCTCCCCTAGGTTGACGCCGCGTGGAGGCTTCGCCGTGCCCCATCCTCTTTACTCTCCGGTGCGCCTTGCCTCGCCGCTGGCTGGCCTGGGGCGGGGCCTGCTGCTGCCGGCCCTGCTGGTGGGCCTGGCGGTGCCCCGGTCGGCGGCTGCCCAGTCGGCCGCCTTCCAGGCTTCCCCCCCACCGACTGCTGCCCAACCGGCACCAGCGGCATCGCCAGAGGTAGCCCTCGCCAGGGTCCTGGCCAGCAGCGACCTGGCCCTCCTCAACCAGGCCTGCCTCCAGGCCGCCCGGGCCGACCAGGGGGCGTCCCTGCGGGCTTTGCGGCTGCGCCTGCTGACGGTCAAGCCGGCGCCCCAGCCCCTGGCGGTGGTGCTGACCAATGCCGAGGCCCTGGTCAATTGCCGCGCCCCTGACGACGCCCTCAACGTGCTCAACCGCTACGGGCCGGCCTCCGGTCGCGAGCGCAGCCTCTGGTTGCTGGCCCAATGGCGGGCGGCCGAGGCTGGACTCCACCACCGCCTGGCGGCTGAGGCCCTGTTGCGCTTGGCCGAGGGGCGCCTAGCCAGCCTCGATGGCCAGCTCCTCACCCTGCTGGTGCGCCGGGATGGCAGCCGGGTCAGCCGGCCCGCCCTCGAGGTCCTCGCCGACCACCTTGTGGCGTTGGGCGAGGACCGGCAGGCGGCGGCGGCCCTCCTGGCGGCCCGCCAGGAGGGCCAGCCCGGCGCCGAGCGGCTGCGGCGGGCAGCGGCCCTACTGGTGGGCCTGCCCTTGCAGCAGCGCAACCAGTTGCTCGAAACGGCCCTCGATCAGGCGGCCGCCGCCGGGGCCTGGGGCCTGGCGGCGGAGCTACTCCGTGACCAACGGGCCCTGCTGCTGGCCGCCGGCGCCAACGCGGAACGGCCCAGCGAGCGGTTCCTCCGCCTCAGCAGGCGGATTGACGATGCTTACGGTGAATGGCAGTTGGGACGTCAGGGCTTAGGGCGCCAGGCGGGGGGGCGCCAGGATTCCCTGGGGCTGGCCCGCCAGCAGCAACTGGAGCAGCAGTTGCGCTCCCCCCGGGGGAGCGGCGGCCATGCCGCCTCCCGGCCTTGACCGCCCCTGGCCCCCTCAGCCCAGCTGGTTCGCCTACCCGGACCATCCAGCCCCATCCCCATCCGTGACCAGCCAGCCATGACCAGCTACAGCCTCGGGCCCCTGCTCCATGAGGGCAAGGCCAAGCGGGTCTTCCAGACCGACCAGAACGATCTGGTGGCGGTGGAGTTCAAGGACGACGCCACCGCCTTCAATGCCCTCAAGAAGGCCCAACTGGCCGGCAAGGGGGCCCTCAATTGCCGGATCTCGGCCCTGTTGTTTGAGCTGCTTGAGCGCCAGGGGGTGCCCACCCACTATCTGGGGGTAGAGGGCAGCAACTGGATGTTGGTGAGGCCCGTTCAGATCGTGCCGGTGGAGGTGGTGATCCGGAACGTGGCCGCTGGCTCCCTGTGCAAGCAGTTGCCGATCGCCCCGGGCGCGGCCCTGGAGCCGCCCCTATTGGACCTGTATTACAAGGACGATTCCCTCGGCGATCCCTTCTTAAGTGAGGCGCGCTTGGAGCGGTTGGGCCTGCTCACGCCAGGGCAGCGCCAGCGCCTTGAAGCGCTGGCGCGCCAGGTGAATGGGGTGCTGCGTCCGTTTTTTGCTGGCCTGGAGCTGGAGTTGGTCGATTTCAAGATCGAGTTGGGCTTCAGCGCCAGCGGTGAACTGCTGCTGGCCGATGAAATCAGCCCCGACACCTGCCGGCTCTGGAACACCCAGGTGGCCGATGCCAGCGACCGGATTTTGGACAAGGATCGTTTCCGCCAGGACCTGGGCGGTGTGGTCGAGGCCTACGGGGAGGTCTGCAAACGGGTCCAAGGGGCCTGCCCAGAACCCCGCCCCTACAGGTAAGGTCGGCGGAACTTTGCGGCATCGCCGCACTCTCCCCACCCCCATGGCAGGCCTCCTTCACGGCAGGAACCGTCCCAACCGTCTCGGCGGCCCCCTGGGACTCGCCGCGAGCCTGCCCCTGCTGGCCGCGAGTCTGGTGAGTCCGGGCCAGGCGGCAACGGGTGCGTCTTCCCCATCCCAGGCCGTCCCAGCCAGCTCCCCGGTTGCTACGCCCAAGGCCCAGCCGGGAGCCCCCAAGGCAGCAGTTGCCAAGCCTGGGGTTGCTAAACCCGCTACCGCTCCTGCGCCGGCTGCTCCCGCCGCCCGCCAGGCCCCCGAGACCGGGGCCCCCAGCGAACCCAAGGTGTTGATCAGTGAAGTGGTCGTGAAGGGGCTGGAGCAGCACCCGGAACGGGAGCGGCTCGAGCTGGCCGTTTACGACGCCATGGCGACCCGGCCGGGCACCCAGGTGACCCGCAGTGAGCTGCGCAACGACCTCTCCGCCGTCTACGCCAGTGGTTGGTTCTCCGATGTGCGTATCCAGCCCCAGGACGGGCCGCTGGGGGTGCGGCTCCTGGTGACGGTTGAGCCCAATCCGGTGCTCACCAAGGTGGAGCTGGAGGGGGGCAAGGCCCAGCTGCCCGCCACCCTGATTCCCGATACCTTCGCCTCCGACTACGGCAAGACCCTCAACCTCAACACCCTGCAGGGCCGCCTTCAAGACCTGCAGAAGTGGTACAGCGACCAGGGCTATTCCCTGGCCCGGGTCACGGGCCCTTCGAAGGTGACCCCCCAGGGGGTGGTGCAACTGACGGTGCGCGAAGGCACCGTGGCTGGCATCGAGATCCAGTTCGTGGATAAGGAGGGTTCCCCCACCAACGCCAAAGGCCAGCCGATCAAGGGCAAAACCAAGCTCTGGGTGGTGACCCGGGAATTGGCTACCAAGCCCGGTGACAGCTTCAACCGCCGCCGCCTCGAAGAAGACATCAAGCGGCTTTACGGCACCGGCCTGTTCGGCGATGTCAAGGTGACCCTCAAGCCCATGCCCGAGGCCCCCGGCACGGTAACGGTGGTGCTGGGCATTACCGAGCAGTCCACGGGGTCCCTCTCCGGCGGCTTGGGCTATAGCCAGAGCCAGGGTGTGTTTGGCCAGGTGCAGTTGTCGGACAGCAACTTGAGGGGCCGGGCTTGGGATACCACCTTTAACTTCACCTACGGCCAATACGGCGGCTTGGCTGATATCTCCTTCACCGATCCCTGGATCAAGGGCGATAAATATCGCACTGCCTT